>NZ_JOHB01000032.1:0-94084 GCF_000719605.1 Streptomyces sp. NRRL S-1813 | reverse complement strand
GAACAGCGCCGCCGCCAGCACCGGGAAGGCCAGCAGAACCAGCACACCGGTCAGCAGCACGTTCCAGGTGAAGATCGGCATCCGGAACATCGTCATGCCAGGCGCCCGCATGCAGATGATCGTCGTGATGAAGTTGACCGAACCGAGGATCGTGCCGAAGCCCGAGAAGGCCAGACCCATGATCCACATATCGGCACCGATACCGGGGGAACGCACGGAATCGGAGAGCGGCGCATAGGCGAACCAGCCGAAGTCCGCCGCCCCTTGAGGCGTCAGAAATCCGCCCACCGCGATCAGCGAACCGAAGAGATAGAGCCAGTAGGCGAACATGTTCAGCCGGGGAAAGGCCACGTCGGGCGCGCCGATCTGAAGCGGCATGATCCAGTTCGCGAAACCGGCGAACAGCGGCGTCGCGAACATCAGCAGCATGATCGTGCCGTGCATCGTGAACGCCTGGTTGAACTGCTCGTTCGACATGATCTGGTGGCCGGGGCGGGCCAGTTCGGCGCGCATCAGCAGCGCCATCACTCCGCCGAGGCAGAAGAAGGCGAACGCGGTGACCAGGTAGAGCGTGCCGATCGTCTTGTGGTCGGTGGTCGTCAGCCACTTCACGGGAAACTTCATGCCCGGTAGGTGTCCGGAGCCACCGCGAACGTCACCGCCGGCGAGGCGCAAAGGGCCCTGACGGCCGGTGGCAAGTCTCACCCCGGCAGGGTGTGAAGATCGGGGCCATGCCGGACACCAAGGGTTCATGAGCACGGACGACGCCTTCGCCGAGGCCTATCGCGCGCACTACTGGGCGGTCAGCCGCTTTGTGGCACGGCGGCTGGACGGGCAGGCCCACGAGGTCGAGGAAGTGGTGGCGGAGGTCTTCTCCATAGCCTGGAGACGCCGCGCCGAACTCCCCGACGCGCCGCTGCCCTGGCTGTACGGGGTGGCCCGGAACTGTCTGGCCAATACGGTGCGGGGGCGAGGCCGCTACCGGCGGCTGCTGCACCGGCTCGGCAACCACGAGGCGGCGCAGCAGCGGCAGACCGTGGCCAGTCCGGACGCGGAGCGGCCCGGCTCCTGGGTGCACGACGCGCTGGCCCGGCTCTCCCCCGCCGACCAGGAGGTGCTGCGGCTGACGGCCTGGGAGGAACTGACCATCGAGGAACTGGCGGTGACCCTCGGGTGCGGTCAGAGCGCGGCGGCCATGCGGCTGCACCGGGCGCGCGGCCGGCTCCGAACGCAGATCGAGCGGATGCGGCCGCGAGGCGACACCCGGCCGCCCGACGCTCCCCCGCCGCGGTCCGATACGCCCCCTTCCCCGCCTTCGTCGCCACCCCCGTCGTCGCCACCCCCGTCGTCACCGCCGCGGTCGGCATCGGCATCGGCATCGGCATCGACATCGACATCGGCGTCGGCGCCACACCCGATACCCCCCGGCCCCCCTTCCCCCCACCCCCATCCGTCCCGAATTTCCCCCCACCCCGTACCGACCCGAGCGGGAGGCCGCCGCCATGACTGAGGAACTGGAGCTGCTGCGGCAGGCCGACCCCTTCTCCGCCGACGAGGGGCCCTGGCGGGACCGCCCGCTGACGGCGCGGGCCGAGGCCCGTCTGGAGGCGCTGACGTCCGGCGCCGCCCCCGTCAGCCGTCCGCGTCCGGTGCGCCGGCGCCGTCTGGTGATGGGCCTGACCGCGGCGTCGCTGGCCGGTGCCGCCGCTTTGGCGCTCACCTTTTCCGGCGCCGGCAGCGGCCCCGCCGTCGCCGCGCCCGTCGCCCTCCCCCTGCATGCCGATGCGCCGTCCGTCTCGCTGGATGTCCTCGCCCGCAGGGCGGAGGCCAGGGCGCGCACGGCCGGTGCCGCGGACGGCCCGCTCCGGGGCAGCCATCTCCAGAGCTGGTACATGAGCATGGAGTCGGGCCCGGACGCCGCGCCGCCCGTCACCGTGCCCGAGGAGCGCATCACCCACTGGAACGACGACGGGAGCGGCTCGGAGCTGGTCGTGGCCACCGACCCGCGGCATCCGGGCCGCCCGGTGATCCACGACAACGACGGACACTGGCAGACCGTCAGAGACGGGAAGGTCCTGCACCGGAAGACCTATCCGGCGGGCTCGGAAGCCCAGCACAGCGGCCTCGCCTCCCGCACGAGGCCGTCGACCGACCCCGCGGCGCTGCGCGAACAGCTGTCGTGGCTGTACGGCGGGCCGGGCGGCACCCGCACGACTCCGCAGCTCCTGTCGGCGCTCTCCTCCTTCCGCCAGGAGTGGACCCCGGGCCCGCGGGAGACGGCCGCCGTCGTCCGGATGCTGGCCGATGCGGGCGGGCTGCGGCAGGCGGGTGTGGTCACCGACCGGCTGGGCCGGCGCGGGCAGGCGTACGTGTACGACGGTCCCGACGGCGCCACGAACTCCACCCGCCAGATGGTGATCTTCGATCCGCGCACCGGCGAACTCCTGGGGCTGGAGGTGACCTTCACCAAGGACGAGCCGGAGTTCAAGATCAAGTCGGGGGAGGTGATGTCGTACGAGGCGTGGATGCCGTGAGGCGGCGGAGTCCCGGGGGCGTGATGCCGCCCGCGGGCCCGGCCGAGGCCCACTCCGGGGCCCGTTCCGAGGCCCGGCCTGCGCGCCCCCCGAGTGGCGGGGCGGGCGGCCATGGCTGACCCTTGAGGGAACGCGACGATCCACATCGGCGCGGCGGTCGGGAGTATGCCGCCGCGCCGTTTTCGCGTCCGGACCACCCGCACATCGCACACATACCCATACCGCCCCTGCTGCGACACTCCCGCCCCCGGGGCCGCCCTACGGCACGCAGTCCACCCCGCGACATATCCCGTGACACACCTCACAATCGCCCGACGGTTGCAGCGGATCACCGCGATATGGATCACAGGCATAAGTGCCGTGGATTGCTTCGCGAAAGGGCGTTTCCCCTGCAAGGAGCGGGTATACGGCCACCTGCGCGGTCGACCGCGCACTGTCCGTGATGATCCGGTCTGCCCCTATGGTCGACCTTTGCCCGCCGCCGCATGGCGGGCCGCGGCCCGCCACCCCATGGCGGGCGTAGTCATGTTGTCGTCCAAAGAGAGCGCAGGCGAGCGAACACGTGCCGACGCATTCCCCCGTCGCACCCGGGCCCCGTCACCCCGTCGGCAGCCGTGCCGATACCGCACCCGATCCCCAGGAGGACCGGAAGGCGGATCCGGCGTACCAGACATCGGGCGACGTGACCGTCGTCGACCCCGTGATGGTCAAACGTGCCGTGTCGGCGGCCGCGCTCGGCAATGCGATGGAGTGGTTCGACTTCGGCGTGTACAGCTACATCGCGGTCACCCTCGGACACGTCTTCTTCCCGTCCGGGAATCCGACCGCGCAGTTGCTGTCGACGTTCGGAGCGTTCGCGGCGGCGTTCCTGGTCCGCCCCATCGGCGGCATGGTCTTCGGGCCGCTCGGTGACCGGATCGGCCGGCAGAAGATCCTCGCCATCACCATGATCATGATGGCGGCGGGCACCTTCGCCATCGGCCTGATCCCGTCCTATGCCTCCATCGGCGTCGGGGCGCCCATCCTGCTGCTCGTCGCCCGCCTGGTACAGGGCTTCTCCACCGGTGGCGAATACGGCGGCGCCTCCACCTTCATCGCCGAGTACGCGCCCGACAAGAAGCGCGGATTCCTCGGCAGCTGGCTGGAGTTCGGCACCCTCGCCGGCTATGTCGGCGGTGCCGGCCTGGTCACGCTGATGACCGCGCTGCTGTCCACCGAGGACCTGAACTCCTGGGGCTGGCGCATCCCGTTCCTGATCGCCGGACCGATGGGCATCATCGGCCTCTACCTGCGGATGCGGCTCGAAGAGACCCCGGCCTTCGCCCAGTTGGAGAAGGAAGCGCGGACGAAGGAGAAGGCGCGCCGCGAGGCCGAGAAGCGGATCGGCGTCCGCGAGATGATCTTCGGTCAGTGGCGGTCGCTGCTGCTGTGCGTCGGACTGGTCCTGGTCTTCAACGTCACGGACTACATGCTGCTGTCGTACATGCCGAGCTATCTGACCTCGGAGCTGAAGTACGACGAGACGCACGGGCTGCTGGTCGTGCTGGCAGTGATGGTCCTGATGATGGGCGTCCAGCCGTTCGCGGGCCGGCTCACCGACCGCTTCGGCCGCCGCCCGGTCATCGCCGCGGGCTGCATCGGCTTCCTGGTGCTGTCCGTCCCCGCCCTGCTGCTGATCCGGCAGGGGTCGCTGGTCGCCATCGCGCTGGGCATGGCCGCGCTCGGACTGCTGCTGGTCACCTTCACCTCGTCGATGCCGTCCACGCTGCCCGCGCTGTTCCCGACCAAGGTCCGCTACGGCTCCCTGTCGATCGGCTTCAACGTCTCCGTGTCGCTCTTCGGTGGTACGACGCCGCTGGTGGTCACGGCCCTGATCGGCGCGACCGGCAACACGATGATGCCCGCCTACTACATGATGGCGGCGGCCGTGATCGGCGGCATCGCCGTTCTGCTGATGTCGGAGAGCGCCCGCAAGCCGCTGCCCGGCTCCCCGCCGGCCGTCGAGACCGAGGCGGAGGCGCGCGAGATCCGCAGTGCGGCCCGCCGTCCGGCCACGGCCGACTCGGCTGCCTGACACGCAGCACTCCCCTTTGGGCATACGAGGGCCCGGCCGGATCTTTCCGGCCGGGCCCTCGGCGTTCTTCCATGGCACGGCGCGGAGTTCAGGGGCGTCACGGCCGGGCGGAACCAGCCGTACCGCCGTCGCCGTCTGTGTCGCTGCCGGCCACGTGGAGCGGCGAGTGCTGATCGGGGGACGGATGAGGGGCAGGGGGACGGACGCGGCTGCCGCGGTGCGCGCCACTACGGGGCGGCGGCGGGCGCTGCTGGTGGTGCTGATGTTGCTGGCCGTGCAGTTGGTGTCGCTGGCCAGGCCGGCGTACGCCTGTGGTTGCGGCGCCATGGTGCACGACCCGAAGACGACCATGGCGGTGAACCGCGAGACCTCGGTGGTGCACTGGGACGGGAAGTCGGAGCAGATCGTCATGAGCCTGACGGTGGACGGCACGGCGCCGGACGCCGCGTGGATCATGCCGGTACCGCACCGGGCCGCCGTCCGGCTCGGCGACCGCGAGCTGTTCGACCGGCTCAGCACCCTGACCGCACCGGCCGTCGAGGAGCGCCACTACTTCTGGCCCCGCAGCGGCGACTGGCCGTTCGGCGGGACGTACGACGGGGCAGCGGCGCCCCCTTCCGGCGCCCGCGGCCCGGGAGTCGGCGTGGTCGGCCGTGAGCGTCTGGGGCCCTTCGACGTCGCCCGGCTGACCGCCACCGATCCGGCGGCGTTGCGCAACTGGCTGAAATCCCATGGTTTCCAGCTCCCCGCCTCCCTCGCGAGCGCGCTGCGCCCGTATGTGCAGCAGCGATGGGAGTACGTGGCCATCCGGCTGGCCCCGGCCGAAGCCCACCGCCCGCTGACGGGGGCCCTCGAACCGTTGCGGCTGTCCTTCGCCAGCGACCGGCTCATCTACCCCATGCGGCTCTCCCGTCTCGCCAAGACACCGCAGTCGCTGGGTCTTTACGTGCTCGCACCCCACCGGATGGAGCCGCGCAGCGCCATCGGCGGGACCAGGCCCGAGGTCTTCTTCGCGGGGCGGATCACACCCGAGGGGGCGCTGCGCGACCTCAGCGGCCCGCGCCGGACGTTCCTGACCGCCATCGACCAGCGTTTCCCGCAGCCCCATCGCATCACCGGCGACCACGAACTCCTCCGCGCCGCCGGGGACACCCCGTACCAACGGATCACTTACACCGATTCGCTGCTGGTGGTGGGCGGCGTCCCGGCCTGGCTGCTGACGGCCGGCGGACTACAGGTGCTGCTGCTCGCGGCTGCCGCGCTGCTGATCGGACTGCGCAGACGCCGATCCGGCGACGCCCAGCCGCCCGCTGTGGTGCGGGTGCCACCGCCGCTGGGGTGACGGGGCCGGCGCAACGGGCCGGCGCAACGGGCCGGCGCAACGGGCCGGTTCCTTCACCTCCGTGCGACTGTCCGTGCCCTACATCCACCCGCCGACCCGCCCCCTGCGCCCACGCACGGCGCCCCTCACCCCCGCGCCCCGTCTCAGGCCCGCGCACCGGCCCGGCGGAACGCCCCCGGTGTGACGCCGAAGCAGCGCACGAACCAGCGGTGGAAATGGGCCTGGTCGGCGAAGCCCGCCTCGGTGGCGGCTTCGGACGTGGCACGGCCGTCGACGAGGAGGGCGCGGGCACGGCGCAGTCGCAGCAGCCGCTGGAAGTCACTGGGCGCCATGCCGTACTCGGCCCGGAACGCCCGGTAGAGCGCAAAGCGGCTGCACCCCGCGGCATCGGCGAGTTCCTGGGCGGTCAGCGGCTGGTCGTAGGCCGCCATGAGCAGATCGCGCACCCGGCGGGCCGCCCCGGCCTGTGCGCCCACGGGCAGTTCGCGCGGCCCGGCACTCGCGACGCCGCGGCACGCATTGCGCCGCACCATGGCCTCGACGGCCGCGGTGAGCCGCTCCTCCCGTACGAGGGGTTCCGCCCCGCCGACCAGCGCCGGATGCAGTCTGCGCAGCGCGCGGGCCAGCACCGGGTCGTCGACCACCGGGCGGTCGAACAGCGGCATGGCGCCCCGGCCGTCGGTCACATCGTCGAGCACGGCGCGTACGACGTCCGGGCCGATGTGCATGATCCGGTAGGTGAAGCCGAGTTCGACGGCGGACTCCCCGTCGTGCGGGTCGTCCGGGTTGAACGCCATCACCATGCCGGCGGCGCTGGTGTGGCCCGCACCGCGGCAGGTGAAGCGCTGGGCGCCGGTCTCCGTCACGGCGAACGAATAGGCGTCATGGCTGTGCGGGTGGAAGACATGCCGGACGAAGTGCGCGTGCATCGCCTCCAGGGGCCGGTCCGGATCGCGCCAGTACCGCGCCCAGTCCCCGTCCTGCTTCGTGCTCATCACCCCAGTCTGCCGCGCCGCACCAGCGTTCAATACGGCAGTCCGGATGCCGGACGAGACTCCCCCTATGACGACCGCACCGAGCACACCGAGCGCCACCGCAACCCCCCGCACGGCCCCGGCCGCTCCCCGCTTCGACACCAAGATCGCCGTGATCGTCCGGGAGGACCTCGCCGTCTGGCAGAAGCTGAACGTCACCGCGTTCCTCGCGAGCGGTATCGCGCACGCCTCCGGCGACATCATGGGCAAGCGCTACGAGGACGCCTCCGGCCACGACTATCTGGCGCTGCTCCGGGAGCCGGTGCTGTGCTACACCGCCGATGCCGGCGCGCTGACCCGCACGCATGCCCGTGCGCTCAGCCGTGCCGTGCCGACCGCGCTGTACGACAGCCTCGATCTGGTGGGACTCGCCGTTTACGGCCCGCGCGGCATCGTCGACAAAATCACCAAGGGACTGAAGCTGCACGGCTGAGCGGCCGTGCCCCGCCCGTGTGGCGCGTACCGCGCAGCGTACGGGCGGGGGCGGTTCAGCCAGCCACGCCGGCCGTCAGGGGCTACTCGCCGCCGCCTCCCTGCGGGGCGGGCTCGCGGGGCGCCTCCGGGGGCATGGGCCCGCCGTCGTGTTTGCCGCCGTCCACCTCCATGTCGGCCGGATGCCGGAACGGCACTCCGCGCCAGCCTTCGGCGTCGGGCTTGCGCGTCTCGTATGTCTCAGCGGCTACGACGCTCATCCACCAACCTCCTCTTCCGTGCGGGGCCATGCCGCCGTACCGTCGAAGGCATGGCCCGTAGGGCCGCAGGGATTCCCTGCGGTTGGTCACCCGCTCCGGCTGCTCGACTGTCCAGGTTTCCGCCGCCGGGGCGGGAGTCTTAAGCGCCGGCCATCACTGCGCACACGTGGCACAGCCACCTGGCGGACGCGTCGGCCGGCGCGTGGCCCTGTCGGCAGAGCATTCACCGACGCTCTTGGCGCAGTAGCCGAGGCACGGAAACGGGCGCGGTAGCACCTTCACGAGGCACCGCATCCGAGCGCGGATCGAGGGGTCCGCCGAGTGGTGCCCACACCAGCCCTCGGCGCTGTCAGCGTCCGACGTGGCCGGCTCGGGTGCACTATGCCGCCTCATCGTGCCCACGGCCGTGGTTCCTGATCTCCCGAGCAGCAGCGCATGCGGCCGCCCAGTCGTTCCGCTTCCGCGCCCAGCTCCGCTGGAGGTCCAGGGCGGCACACACTTTGCAATCAGGGACCGGTTCGCCCTCCAGCAGCCAGCCGTCGAGCGGCAGCTCCACGGGCGGTTGGGTGTACCAAATCAGGCTGATCACGGCCTCTCCGTCATTCACTCAGATGTCACCTGTATGGCAACAAGCTAGGAATGATGGAGAGTTGGCCTCAACGAACTTGTGCGAACTTGCGCGCGCTCACCCGAGAGAGTCGATCGCCGCGGTGATCAGAGCCCGTGCCGATGCCCCGTAGACCGCCAAGTCGGCCAGGTCCGCGAAGGTATGGGCGTACATGCTGATTTCGTGCGGCTGGGTGATGGTGAGGAATGCGGACACCAGCTCAATGTTGACTTGAGCGTCATCGAAGATCCAGAAGTCTTCCACCGGCCATAGCGCGGTACGGTCCGCGTTCAGCGGGATCACGCCAAGGCTGACGTTGGGCAGTGTGGCCAGCGACAGCAGGTGTCCGAGCTGACCGGCCATGGTCGCAGGGCCGCCGATCCGGTGTCGCAGTGCGCTCTCCTCCAGGATCAGAGCGAAGCGGCGTGGCCCCTCGTGCAAGATGCGCTGCTTGTCCACGCGGACTTGGACGGCTTCCTCCAGATCGTCAGGCAGGGCACGCCGGTCACGAATCGTCCTGAGGAGTGCCTCGATGTATGCACGGGTCTGGAGGGGGCCGGGGATCAGCCACGACGAGTAGGCGCGGAAGTGCCGCGTTCGTTCCCACAGGGGGATGACCGACTCTTGTGCCCGACGGAGTCCGGACCGCTCCATGCGTCGCCACTCGACATGCGCACCGTCGATATTGCGCGCGGTGGCGATCAAGTCAGCCGTCTGCCCCTCCGCACCACAGTGCAGCGTCCACACCCGCAGGTCCTCGTCAGACGGCCCAGTGCGGCCGTTTTCGATGCGGCTGCACTTGCTCTCATGCCAGCCGGCCCGAGCGGCCAGCTCCCGCGCTGTCAGACCCGAGTCCTTCCGCATCTCGCGCAGGCGCTTGCCCAGGGCCTCTCGGGCCTGCCGGACACTGGACGATGAAGTCACGTTCGAGGGTTCCGAGTGAGAGCCGTCAGATCGGCCGGTACGCGTCGTGGGGGGTGGCCCGTTCCCAGATCGCTTCGAACGCCGACACGCACGCGCGCACCACGGCGGGGTCGGTCACCAGCTCTTCGCCGGTCATCTCGCCATCACCGTTGAAGTGGTTGAACAGCACGGATGTCCGGTCGAACACCCAGCAGTCGTTACCCGGCAGCAGCAGTGAGGACGCTTGCCGACGGGGCAGCCAGCGCACCGACTCGCCGGCCTTGGCATTGTGCCCGCTGGTGAGTGCGTGCTCATACCGGATGTAGGCGGAGACGGGTTCCGACACGACGCGTGCACGGCACACATCCACGCCACGGGTCACCGAAGCGGAGACCAGATCGATCCACCACGGCCAGCGTTCGGAGGGATCGAAGTGGTTGCCCGCCGTCCACTCCAGGTAGTCCTCATCCAGCGCGTATGCGTCCCTGGCCTCGAAGTGCCACGCGCTGTGCTGGGCCGACCGGAACAGATCCTCAAACGTCGGCACCGTCGCTCACCTCCGGGAAGAACTGCATCATGCGCCTGGGGAACTCGATCACGGTTTCATGAGCCGGGATGTCCATTTGGGCGAGCCGCTCAGCGTCCGTGACCCGCCATCCTTGCAGGACGTAGTTTCCGGTCTCGTCGTCCAGGTACACAGTGGGTGAACCGTTGTTGGGACTCTCGGGGTCCTTGCCCAGCCGGTGCAAAGCCATGGTGACCTCCGCTGCCTTGGGTGACGATCGACATGTCCGAGCTTGTGCGTGATCACCTCCGCGTGCCAGCAACTTGCACGAACTTCTATCGACAGCCTCGATCTGGTGGGACTCGCCGTTTACGGCCCGCGCGGCATCGTCGACAAAATCACCAAGGGACTGAAGCTGCACGGCTGAGCGGCCGTGCCTTTCGGCCCTGGCCTGCGCCCCTTTCGCACCATGCGGCACGATGGGCGGTATGAGCATCGTGAAGATCAATGTACTGTCCGTGCCCGCCGAACAGCGCGAGGTCCTGGAGAAGCGCTTCGCGTCCCGTGCCGGCACGGTGGACTCCTCGGACGGCTTCGAGTGGTTCGAGCTGCTGCGCCCCGTGGAGGGCACCGACCAGTACCTCGTCTACACCCGGTGGCGGGACGAGGAGTCGTTCCAGGCGTGGATGGAGGGCCCGATGAAGGCCGCGCACCAGCAGGGCGCCGGCGCCGAGGGCGGCGAGCGTCCCAAGCCCGCCGCGTCCGGTTCCACCCTGTGGTCCTTCGAGGTGGTGCAGCAGACCGGGCCGAAGCAGGGCTGACCGCCCTCGGCGGCGTCACTCAAATCCGTTGCGCCGCGTGCCACCCCGTCCGCGACAATGGCGCCATGAGTGACGCCGCCACCCTCCGTCTCCCCTGGACCGTCACCGCCGAGCCGGTCGGCTCGCCGGACGCCGAGGCGCTGCTGCGCGAGTACTACACCGAGGTGGCCGACCGCTATTTCGCGCTGCACGAGGGCCGCCGCTCGACGCCGGAGGAGATCGACGAGGGCGTGGCGGAGTACCCCAGCGCCGATCTGACGCCGCCGAACGGCGTGCTGCTGGTGGCCCGCCACGGCGAGGCGGTGACGGGCTGTGTCGGAGTGCGGCTGCTGGACGCACGGACCGCGGAGCTCAAGCAGATGTTCGTACGGCCCGCCCGGCGCGGCCGGGGCGGTGCGGGCGCGCTGCTCACGGCCGCCGAGAGGGCCGCGGCACAGCTGGGCGCCGAGCGGGTCCGGCTCGACACCCGGCTGGACCTGGTGGAGGCCGTCGCGCTCTACCGGCGGCACGGCTTCACGGAGATCGATCCGTACCACGACGACCCTTACGCGGAGGTCTACTTCGAGAAGCGGCTGGACGTGGAAGCGGACACGGGCCCGTTGACGGGCTGACCGGCCCGCCGTCTGCCCACCGGCAGTATTCCGTTCACGACCGTGGTCAGATCACCACCACGGTCATCCCCCCGCGGCCATCACCCCCGCCCTCACTTCGCCAGGTCCGGCGGCTGCGGTGCGGGCGGATGGGTGCGTGGCAACAGCGGCCGGGCGTCGCCGTTGTGCGGCTCCTCCGCGTCCGAGCCGCACAGTTCCGCCGTCAGCTCCCGGACGAGTTCGGTGAGGTCGGTGGGCCGGTCCCTGGTCCACCAGTCGCCCAGCATCTCCGCGAGCGACTGCTGGCGGGCCGCCGAGAGCCGGTCGGCGGTCTCCCGGCCGCGGTCGGTGAGCCGCAGCAGCAGCCCGTCACGGGTGGCGAGTCCGCGTTCCTCGATCTGGCGGATGCTCTCGGCGATCACGCCGAGCGGCACCGTGCTGCGTTCGGCGAGCAGCGCCGGTTCCACCGTGCCGTGGCGGTGGATGCGCAGGATCAGCCAGCCGGCGGCCGGTTTGAGGTCCAGTCCGGCCCGTGCAGTGATCTTCTCGTAGATGTGCTTACGGCCTTCCCTGCTGCCGAGTTTGGACAGCGCGCGGGCGCATTCGTCGCGCGAGGACCGTTCGACGGGGTTGGAGGAGAGCACCTCGCTGGTGTCGGGGGCGGTGACGCTGCTGCGCAGCGGCTCCTCCCTGAGGAACCAGGCCAGGGCGAACGCGATCAGGACGACCGGGACGGCGTAGAGGAAGACATCGGTGATCGAGACCGCGTAGGCGTTGAGGACCCCGGCCGCCTGCCCGGCCGGCAGCCGGGCGACGGTCCGCGGGTCCTCGGCGATCGTGGACGGGGCGATGCCCGGCGGCAGTTGCGACCCGGAGAGCGCCTCGGCGATCCGCGGACGGAGGTGGTTGGTGAAGATCGTGCCGAAGAGGGACACGCCGAACGAGCCACCGATGGAGCGGAAGAATGTGGCGCCGGAGGTGGCGACACCCAGGTCCTGGTAGGCGACGGCGTTCTGCGCGATGAGCACCAGCACCTGCATGACCAGGCCGAGTCCGAAGCCGAAGACGAAGAAGTAGGCGCTCATCTCGCCGAAGCCGCTGGACCGGTCGAGCTGGTGCAGAAGCAGCAGGCCGAGGGCCACGACGCCGGTGCCGGCGATCGGGAAGGCCTTGTAGTGGCCGGTGCGGCTGACGATGTGCCCGGAGCCGGTGGAGGCCAGCAGCATGCCGACCACCATGGGCAGCATGTGGACCCCGGACAGCGTCGGGGAAACCCCCTGCACGACCTGTAGGAACGTCGGCAGATACGTCATCGATCCGAACATCGCGAAGCCGACGATGAAGCCGATGACGGAGGTCAGTGTGAAGCTGCGGCTCCGGAACAGGCGCAGCGGCAGCACGGGTTCGGCGGCCCGGCTCTCGACGGCGAGGAACACGCCCAGCAGCACGACGCCGAGCACGCCGCATCCCACGATCTGCCAGGAGCCCCAGGGGTAGCTGACGCCGCCGAGCGAGGTCATCAGGACGAAGCAGGCGGCGACCGCGGCGATCAGGGCGGTGCCCAGGTAGTCGATCCGGTGCCGGGTGCGGCGGCGCGGAATGTGCAGCACGGCGGCGATGACGGCGAGCGCGACGATGCCGACGGGGATGTTGATGTAGAACACCCAGCGCCAGCTGAGGTGGTCCACGAACAGCCCGCCGAGCAGCGGGCCGAGGACGCTCGAAGCGCCGAAGACGCCGCCGAACAGCCCCTGGTACTTGCCGCGTTCGCGGGGCGGCACGATATCGCCGACGATCGCCATCGACAGCACGATCAGACCGCCGCCGCCCAGCCCCTGGAGGGCCCGGAAGGCGATCAGCTCCCCCATGTTCTGCGCGACACCGCACAGCACCGAGCCGATCAGGAAGATCACGATGGCGGTCTGGAACAGTTTCTTGCGGCCGTACTGGTCACCGAGCTTGCCCCACAGGGGTGTCGCGGCCGTCGCGGCCAGAAGGTAGGCGGTGACCACCCAGGAGAGGTGGTCCAGGCCGCCGAGCTCGCTGACGATCGTGGGCAGCGCGGTGGCAACGATGGTCTGGTCGAGCGCCGCAAGGAGCATGCCGAGCAACAGCGCGCCGATCGCGACGAGGACCGTCCGCCGGGACCGGTCCTCCCCAGGGACGGCAGGAGCGCTGGTGTCCTGCGCCATGAGCTCTCCCTCTGTGTTCCGCCAGGCTGCCCTTTCCGTAGTGGACCGCCCTTCGGGCTTCTTCCATCCTGGGCGGTTCGGCCTGATATGGCCCGCCGAACGGCGTCCGGTATCCGGGGCCGTTCAGGGGACACCGGGGGCCTGCCGTACGGATGTGTTCGAGTGCCTGCGCGAACGGGTGCGGCCTCTGGATAATCGCTGCCGGTTCGAGGCCTCCAGGGAGGGGACCGCTCGTGACGGCACGGACATGCCCGCACTGCTCCGCCCCCGTACGCGGCGGCGGCCACCCCACCTGCCTGTGTGCGGCGGCCGACGCGGAGGACTTTGACCCGCTGCGCATTCGGCCGTACGTGTCACTGCCGGACGAGGACGAGGACAACGACTCGGGCGGCGCCGCGTGCAATGACGGTCCGGGCGGCGCCCCGTACGACGACGGGAGGGGCTGGCCCTCCCTCAGCGGGGGTGACCGGCTGGAGGACTTACCCGGGGTGGACGCGGCCGTGCACCGAGCCGACGCACCCTCACCTGCGGACACCCCCTCCCCCGCCCGCGGTTCCGCCACCGGACCGGTCCCCTTGTCCGTCCCGGCGGACACCGCGGCCCCGGCGCCCGCCTCTCTGCCTTCTCCCGCCTCCGCCGACTCCGGCTTGGGCTCCGGCTCCGCCTCCGGGCCGCCCCTGCTGCCCCGTGCGCGCCGCCGCCCCGGCCCGGCCTCCCGGACGTTCCGCGCGTCGGAGGGGGAGCCGTCCGCCGGCCCCTTGCTCCGGCCCCCTCGCCGTCCGCGCGCGTTATCGGCCGTACTGGCGGCCGCCGGAGCCGCGGTGGCCGCCGCCGCGGTCCTGATCACCACCGATGCGCTGTCCGGCGGCTCCCACGACCGGGCGGCGCCGCCCGACCTCGGCACCGTCTCCCCCAGCGCCGGCTTCCCCACCGACGGCGCGGCCGCCCCCACCCGGAGCGACGCCGCCCCCTCCCGCTCCGCGGCCCGCTCACCGTCACCGGACGCGACCGGGCTCCGCTCCCCCACGGCCACCGAGAAGCGCCACCGCACCACGAGCCCCGCGCCTCCCGCTCCCACCCGGGCATCCGGCAGCGTCACGGACTCCCCCGGCAGCCACGGCCCCAGCGCTCCGCCGACGGGGCCGATCGTGCTGCGCGAGGGCGCCGACGGCCCGGAGGTGGCGGAGTTACAGGGGCGGCTGCGCCAACTGGCCGTCTATACCGGCCCGGACGACGGGCACTACGGCGCGGAGGTACGGGCCGCCGTATCCCGCTACCAGCAGGCCTACGGGGTGGCGGGCGACCCCGACGGCGTCTACGGCACGCGGACCAGAGCGTCCCTGGAGTCCCGCACGCGCGAGCCGTAGGGGCTGCCCGGCGGGCCGGGCCGGACGGCCCGTGGCGCCGCGCTGACCAGGCCCGGTTGTCGAGACCCGGATCCGTTTTGTATCGTGAAGAAACAAAGTGGCTCCGCCCGCACTCCCTGACCGGCGGGCGGGGCCACGTTGTTTTCCCATGCGCGATCCGCACCGTCCGCATGCGGCCGCACCGTCCGTATGCCCGTAGCGCCCAGGAGCCCGCCGATGACGGCCACCACCACGCTCACCGCCCGCGCCCTGCTGCTGGACATGGACAGCACGATCGTGAACTCCGAGGCCGTCGTCGAGCGCTGCTGGCGCCGCTGGGCGGCCGAGCAGGAGCTGGACGCGGAGGAGGTCCTCAAGGTCGTCCACGGCCGGCAGGGCTGGGCCACCATGGCCGCGCTGCTCCCGGACCGCCCGATGGAGCTCAACATGGCGGACAACCGCCGGATGCTGACACAGGAGACGTCGGACACGGACGGCGTGGTGCCGGTCCCCGGCGCGCCTGCCTTCATGGCCGCCCTCGCCACGCTCCCGCACGCCCTGGTGACCTCCGCCGACATCCCGCTCTCCGACGCCCGGATGGGCGCGGCCGCGCTGCCCATGCCGGCCGTGCGGATCACGGCGGAGAGCGTGAGCGCCAGCAAGCCCGATCCGGAGGGCTTCCTCAAGGGCGCCGCCGAGCTGGGGTACGCCCCCGAGGACTGCCTGGTGTTCGAGGACTCCCAGGCGGGCATCGAGGCGGGGCGGGCGGCCGGGATGCGCGTGGTCGGCGTCGGCGACCGGGCCGTCGCGTTCGCGCCCACCGCGCAGGTAAGCGACCTCACCGGCATCCGCGTCGAGGCGCTGCCGGACGGCATGATCGCCGTGCACATCACGGGCTGAGAGCCCACACCCGACGCGG
The DNA here is from genome assembly GCF_000719605.1 of Streptomyces sp. NRRL S-1813. Taxonomy (NCBI): domain Bacteria; kingdom Bacillati; phylum Actinomycetota; class Actinomycetes; order Kitasatosporales; family Streptomycetaceae; genus Streptomyces; species Streptomyces sp. NRRL S-1813. Next base: position 78,525 of record NZ_JOHB01000032.1, on the reverse strand, counting down.
GGCGAGGGGCCGGGGGCGCCGGCAAAGCGTCCCCGGCCCCCTCGCCCGTCGCGTCCTGCGAACGACTCGGCCCGCGAACGTCTCAGCCGGCGATCGCCTCGTACAGGCTGAAGCCCGCCAGCAGCAGCATCACACCCGCCGCGATCTTCGTGATCAGCCCCAGCGGCACATACTTCATGAGCGTACGGCCGCCCAGGATGCCCAGGCCCGCCACCGCCCACAGGGCCAGGACGGCACCGACACCGACCGAGAGCGGGTCGTCGTAACGGGCCGCGAGGTTGGCGGTCATGATCTGGGTCAGATCACCGAACTCGGCGACCAGGATCATCATGAAGCCCGCCCCGGAGACCTTCCAGAAGCTCTGGTCGGCGGGCTTCTTCACCTCTTCCTCGTCATCGCCCTTCCGGAACAGCAGCACCGCGGCGCCGGCCAGGAAGAGGACGCCGACCACACCCTGTACCAGGCGGTGCGGCAGCAGCGTCAACACGCTGCCGGCGGCGATGGCGAGCGCCACATGCACGAGGAAGGCCGCGGCGACGCCGACGAAGACGTACGAAGCGCGGTAGCGGGTGCCGAGCATCAGACCCGCCAGGGCGGTCTTGTCGGGCAGCTCGGCGAGGAAGACGACGCCGAAGACGACGGCGGCGACGGTAAGGCTGAACACGGGGTGGCATACCTCGATCGGTCGGGCCGCACCAAAGGGGCCCGGGAAGGGGGTCGCTTCGGCACGGCAGCGTCAAACACTGCGGCCGAAGGTCTCGCTGGCGCGGTACGTGTCCGTACCGGGCTCCGGGCGCCGGCTCTCCACGTCGTCTCAGCGCGCGGAACGCGCTCCACCAGAGATGGTCGGGCGACGGGAGGGCAGTATGTCGACGGTCCGGCAGAGAGCTACTCCCCTTCTGCTGCCGTCAAGGGTACGCGGTGCAGCCGTCCGCGCGCGACCAGTTCCAGCACCGTCGCACAGGCCGCCGCCTGCACCGCCAGCAGGGCGACCAGCACGAACAACTGCACCGCACCTGCCTGCACGGGGGACGCGCCGCCCAGCAGCATGCCGACGAACGCACCGGGGAGTGTGACCAATCCCACGGTCCGGGTCTGGTCGAGCCCCGGCAGCAGCGCGTCCGAGGCGGCCGGGCGGGCGACCTCCATCCGCGCGTCGCGGTCCGGCAGTCCCAGCGCGAGGCCCGCCTCGAACTCGCCGCGCCGGGTCTCCAGCTCGTCCAGCGCCCGCCGTCCGCCCAGGACGGTGGCGGTCAGCGCGCCGCCAATGAGGATGCCCGCGACGGGGACGAGGGTCAGACCGCGCGGCGGCACCAGGCCGGTGAGCAGCAGCAGAACGACGACCGGCACGACCCCGGCGGCGATCGGCGCGGCGGCCCACCACCAGGTGTGGTTTTGGGTGATCCGGCGGCCGGCGGTCCGTACGGCCACCACGAACATCAGCGCGAGGAAACACAGCAGCCAGGGGAGGGCGTGCACCACCCAGCCGATGAGGTAGGAGACGGCGGCGAGTTGGGCGGCCGCGCGCAGTCCGGCGACGGCGATGGCCCGTGCGTGGCCGAGGCGCGCCACCGCGGCAAGGGCCACGGCGGCGGTCAGCAGGACGGCGAGAACGACCCCGAGGGTGGCGTTGACCGGCAGCAGCACGCGCTCACTGTAGGGCGGCGACAGGGGCGCGTGCGCGGGGGCGACTCAACCGGAGTGCCGTGATGCATTTATGGCGCCCCGTCAGCTCCCCTTGAACTGACGTGGGCATGTCGCCACTCTGTTACCTGGTGCCCATCCTGTGGAAACCCCACATCGCCACCATGGGTCGGCACCACACGGCAACTTCCCCCCCACATTCCGGGAGTTTCGATGAAAAAGGTCTACGCGCGTCGCGTTTCGCTCGCCGCCGGATCGGCCGCGGCACTGGTCTGCACGCTGGTACTCAGCGGACAGACCGCCCAGGCAGCACCGCCCAGCCCGCCGGACGCGGCCACCGCACGGACGTACCTCGCCGACATCAAGGAACAGGCCGAGGGCCCCCAGGACGGCTACAGCCGCGACAAGTTCCCGCACTGGATCGAGCAGGGCAAGAACTGCAACACCCGCGAGGTGGTGCTCAAGCGTGACGGCACGGACGTGCAGCAGGACGACAGCTGTGCGGCGAAGAGCGGCAAGTGGGTCTCGGCATACGACGACGCGACCTGGACCAACGCGGCCGACCTCGACATCGACCATGTCGTGCCGCTGTCCGAGGCCTGGAAGTCCGGCGCCGCGCAGTGGACCACCGAGCGCCGCAAGGAGCTGGCGAACGACCTCACCCACTCCCAGCTGATCGCCGTCACCGACAACCTCAACCAGGAAAAGGGCGACAAGGACCCGGCGAAGTGGCTGCCGCCGAAGACCTCGTACCACTGCGAGTACGCCCGGATGTGGGTCTGGGTGAAGCATGAGTACGGCATGACCGCGGACTCCGCCGAGAAGGCCGCACTGAAGAAGATCCTCGACGGCTGCTGAGCCGCGCTCACCGGCCCTGCGCGCCCGTCGACCGGAAACCACCGGCCGGCGGGCGCACCGCCGCCCCGGTCCCCCACCGTCCCCGTTGTGCTCCTATCCTCTGACCACGACAAGTGGGGAGGCACGATGGCCGGACTGCGCTTGGGGCCGCTGCTGCGCTACGTCGACGCGCAGAGCGCGACGGTGTGGGTGGAGACCGACGAGCCGTGCGTGGTGCAGATCCGCTGCGACGACGGGCCGGTCGGCACGGAACGCACCTGGCAGGTGGCCGGGCACCACTACGCGCTGGTCGCGGTGACCGGTCTGGCGCCCGGCAGCGAGACGCCCTACCAGGTCCTGCTCGACGCGCCGGGGGCCCCTCCCGGCAGTAGTGGGGAGAAGGTCTGGCCGCCGCGCGGCAGCCGCTTCCCCGCGAGCACGATCCGCACCCTCCCCGCCTCCGCCGACGAGCCGCTGCGTTTCGCCTTCGGTTCCTGCCGCTGGTCGGCGACGCCCTCGAACGCGGCGCACGACCCGGTCGGCCCGGACGCCCTGGACACCCTCGCCGCCACACTGGCCGCCGATTCCGGCCGGCAGCGCCCTGACGTGCTGCTCCTGCTGGGCGACCAGGTCTACGCCGACCAGACCTCCGACGCGACCGCCCAGGTGCTGGCCGCCCGCCGCGACATCGGCGAGCCGCCCGGGAAGCAGGTCGCCGACTACGAGGAGTACACCCACCTCTACGACGAGTCCTGGCTCGACCCGGAGGTCCGCTGGCTGCTGTCCACGGTCCCCAGCTGCATGATCTTCGACGATCACGATGTGATCGACGACTGGAACACCTCGGCGGCCTGGCTGGCCCGGATGCGGGCGACCCCTTGGTGGCGCGAGCGGATACTCGGCGGCCTGATGTCGTACTGGGTGTACCAGCATCTGGGCAATCTCTCGCCCGCGGAGCTGGCCGCCGACGAGCTGTACGCGCGGGTGCGGGCGGTGCCGGACGGGACGGGCCCGGTGCGGGAGTTCGCGGCCGACACGGACGCCGATCCGGCCTGCGCGCGCTGGAGCTACCGCCGCGAGTTCGGCCGGGTGCGTCTGGTCATGATCGACACCAGGGCGACCCGCGTGCTCGACGAGAGCAACCGCGCGATGCTCGACAAGACCGAGGGCGAATGGCTGCGGCAGGCCGTGCTGGAGGGGCGCGGCAGCTACGACCATCTGCTGCTCGGCAGTTCGCTGCCCTGGCTGCTGCCGCACCTCATCCATGCCGCGGAGGGCTGGAACGCCGCGCTGTGCGCCGGCGAGCGCGGCCCCCGCTGGGCCCGTCGGGGCGAGTTCCTGCGCCAGCGCGCCGACTTGGAGCACTGGGCGGCCTTCCCCGGTTCGTTCGCCGCGCTCACCGAGCTGATCGCCGAGGCCGGTTCCGGCCCGGAGGCGCCGGCGACGGTCTGTGTGCTGTCCGGCGATGTGCACCACGCCTACGTGGCGGAGCCGCACTGGCGCGGCGCAGGACCGCACCCCGCGAGCCGGGTGCTCCAGCTGACCTGCTCCCCCGTCCACAACAGCATTCCCGGCTCGCTCCAGGCCGGTTTCCGCTTCGGCTGGAGCCGGTCGGGCCGCTGGCTGGGGAAGCTGCTGGCCCGGCACGGGCGGCTGACCCGGCCGGCGGTGAAGTGGCGGCGTACGGGCGGCCCGTGGTTCGGCAACCAGCTGATGACGCTGACCCTGGCGGGCCGTACGGCCCGCCTCGCCCTGGACCAGGCTCGCCGGGAGAAGAGCGGCGGCGTCCGGCTCGTCACGGTCTGGCGGGCGGCGTTGTCCGATGCACGAGTTGCCGGGAAATCCGGTGGTACGGGCGGCCCTGCACCGGGAACCGAACGTTCCAAGTCCGGATGATGCGGGCGCTCCGGCGCCGGTGAACGGCCGGCTGGCTCCGGGCGCCGGGCAATTGCCCCGGGTATCCGGCGTTTTTTTGCCCACCCCCGGTGCCGCATCGGCGGATCGGGCGGTGATGATGGGGCGCACCTTTGCCCGTCACCCGCACTCTCGGACGGCCGCGCCCGCGCGCCGGCCGTCCACCGCCCCAGGGAGAGCCCCTCTTGGCAGCCGACCATCCCGCCGACCGCCGGACCCGGCCCGCCCTCGCCATCGTCGGCGCGGGGCCGCGCGGGACGAGCGTTCTGGAGCGGATCTGTGCCTCGGCCGCCGAACTGGCCCCGGGCGCCCGTCTCACCGTCCATGTCATCGATCCCGCGCCGCCCGGCGCCGGTCAGGTGTGGCGCACCGCCCAGCCGCCCGAGCTGCTGATGAACACCGTGGCGTCGCAGGTCACGCTGTTCACCGACGACAGCGTCGAGTGCGCAGGTCCGATACGTACCGGGCCGAGCTTGTACGCGTGGGAAGGGTGCGAGGTCGGCCCGGACGACTATCCGGGGCGCGCGCTGTACGGCCGCTATCTGGAGTGGGTCTTCCGCCACACGGTCCGTGCCGCTCCCGAGGAGGTGACGGTCGTGGCGCACCGGGCCTGTGCCGTGCGGCTGGCCGAGGGGCCCGACGGCTCGCAGTCGCTGATCCTCGACGACGGCCGGACGCTGGACGGCCTGGGGGCGGTGGTCCTCGCGCAAGGGCATCTGCCGGCCGTCGCTGACCCGGAGCAACGGCGCCTGGCCGACTACGCCGCCGGGCACGGTCTGCGCTATCTGCCGCCCGCCAACCCCGCCGATCTCTCCGCCGCCCTGGAGGCGCTGGCCCCGGGCCGCCCGGTGCTGCTGCGCGGCCTCGGCCTCAACTTCTTCGACCACATGGCGCTGCTGACGACGGCCCGCGGCGGCCGGTTCGTCCGCGGCCGCGACGGGTCGCTGAGCTATCTGCCGTCCGGACGCGAACCCCGGTTGTACGCGGGCTCCCGGCGCGGCATCCCGTACCACGCACGCGGTGACAACGCGAAGGGCGCGCACGGCCGTCATCTGCCGCTGCTGCTCACACCGGACGTGATAGCGGCCTTCCGCAAGCGCGCGGAATCCGGCGATCTGCCCGACTTCCTGACCGAGGTCTGGCCCCTGGTGGCCAAGGAGGTGGAGGCGGTCTACTACGAGGCGCTGCTGGTGCGGCGCGGTGCGGACGGTGCGTCGCGGCTCCGCTTCCGGGAGCGTTTCCTGGCCGGCGCGCACCGCGGTACCGACGAGGCCGCGGCCCTGGACGCCTGCGGGATCACGCCGGCCGAACGCTGGGACTGGGACCGGGTCGCCCGGCCGCACGTGGACCGGTCGTTCGCCGGCCGCCCGGCCTTCCGTACATGGCTGCTGGAGCATCTGCGCGAGGACGTCGCACACGCCCGGCAGGACAATGTCTCCGGACCGCTCAAGGCGGCCCTCGACGTGCTGCGCGATCTGCGCAACGAGCTGCGGCAGATCGTCGACCACGGCGGGCTGGCCGGCGTATCCCGCCGCAACCACCTGGACCGCTGGTACACCCCGCTCAACGCCTTCTTGTCCATCGGGCCGCCGCGGCGCCGGATCGAGGAGATGACCGCGCTGATCGAGGCGGGGGTGCTGGAGGTGGTCGGTCCCCGGATGACGGTCCGGCTCGGCGCCGCCGACGGCAACGGGCCCGGTTTCACGGCGCATTCACCGGACGTTCCGGGGTCGCAGGTGACGGCGACGGCACTGATCGAGGCGCGGCTGCCGGAACCGGACGTCCGGCGCACCGCGGACGCACTGCTGGCCCGGCTGCTGGCCGACGGCGGCTGCCGGCCGCACACCGCGGACGGCTACGAAACGGGCGGGATCGATGTGTCGGCGAGCCCGTACCACCTGGTCGAAGCCGACGGCGGGCTCCATCCGCGGCGGTTCGCGGTCGGGGTGCCGACGGAGGGCGTGCACTGGGTGACGGCCGCGGGGGCGCGCCCCGGGGTGGGGTCGGTCACCCTGGCCGACACGGACGCGGTGGCGCGGGCGGCGCTACGGGCCGCGGTGACGGGTGCGGGAGCGGGTGCCGGCCCGGTTCCGGACGCCGGCCCGGCCGCTTCGGGCCAAAGGTCCCATTTGGCCAGAGGTTGAACTTGCAAGTACTGATTAGGTTCCCCTAACCTTCGCCTCCATCGGTTACCTCGTCCCCAGAAACCGTAGGAGCCCCCACATGTCCGCACCTCTGACGTCCTTCACCCAGAGATCGGCCCCGCACGCGCACGCGCTCTTCCGCATCGTCGTCGGGCTGCTCTTCGCCTGCCACGGAGCGTCCTCGCTCTTCGGCGTCCTCGGCGGCGCCATGGGCCAGGGCGGCACCCTCCCGACCGGCGCCTGGCCGGGCTGGTACGCCGCGGTGATCCAGCTGGCCGGCGGCATCCTCGTGATGCTCGGCCTGGGCACCCGCCCCGCGGCGTTCATCAGCTCCGGCTCGATGGCGTACGCGTACTTCTCCGCCCACCAGGGCTCGGCGCTGTGGCCGATACAGAACGGCGGCGAGGCGTCCGCGATGTTCTGCTGGGCCTTCCTGCTGATCTTCTTCATCGGCCCCGGCTCGTGGGCTCTCGACCGGGTCTTCTTCGGCGAGCGCGAGCAGGCCCAGGCTCCCACCGCTCACCAGGAGCCTTCCGCCGCCTGACGCATCACCCCGGCGGGCCCGGCACTGCCGGCCCGCCCCCGCACGGTCCGTACGGCACCGCCGCCGTACGGGCCGTTCGGCGTCCGCGGGGCAGTCCCGGCGCGATACCGCCTCCCTCGCACCTCTTCATTTTCCCCGCATTCACTCGCCTTCCCCCGCATTCCACCCCCGGCCTCCCGCCCGCAAAGGCCAGGCGTACGCTGTATGGCTGTAGGGCCGCCCCTGCCGCACCGAGCGACGTCGCGGCGGGGATCCGTACCGGGAGTAGGACGTTGCTGGAGAGCCTGGGGTCCCTTCGCGGCACCCCGTGGGTGTATGTGATCGTCAGTCTCTCGATCGTCCTCGATGTGTTCGTCCCGATCCTGCCCAGCGGAGTCCTGGTGATCACCGCGGCCACCACGGCCGCCGGCGCCGGTACCGCGGCGGACGCGGTCGGCGGCGTCGATGCCGCCTCCGTGCACACCGGCGCCCACCTGGCCGAGATGTTCTCCCTGATGCTGTGCGCGGCCACCGCCTCGGTACTCGGCGACATGGTCGCCTACCGGCTCGCCTGGCGCGGCGGCGACCGCTTCGACCGCGCCATCGGCCGCTCCCGTCGTCTGACGGCGGCGCAGGAACGGCTGGGCGCGGCGCTGACGCGAGGCGGCGGCGGCATCGTCGTACTGGCCCGCTTCGCACCCGCCGGGCGCTCCGTGGTCAGCCTGGGCGCCGGCGTCGCGCACCGCACGGTCCGCGAGTTCCTCCCGTGGTCCGCACTGGCGGGTCTCGCCTGGGCCGCCTACAGCGTGAGCCTCGGCTACTTCGGCGGGCACTGGCTCGGCACGTCCTGGGTGGGTACCGCCCTCTCCGTCATCGCCCTCTTCGCCGCCGGGTCGGCCGCCGCCTTCCTGATGCGCCGCCCGGACCGCCGCACGGCGCACTGACGGCCGGGGACCGTCGAACCGCCCGGCGTCCGGAGGAGAGGCCATCGGCAGCCGCTGCCCCGGACAGCCGCCTCCGCGCTGCGGGGCGAAAACCCTTGGCCGGTTGTCGGACCCCGGTGCGACGATGAAGCGCATGAGCGGCACCCACGAAAGCAACGGCCCGCACACCACCGGCGACAGCGCGCCCCGCGCCCCGGTCCCCTCCACCTGGCACCCCCGCCCCGAAACCGCCGGGGACGTGCCGGCCGTCCGCCGGATCGACCTCGCCGCCTTCGAGACGGCCGGCGAGGCGGACCTCGTCGATGCCCTGCGCCGTGACCCGGCGGCCTGGCTGCCGGGCCTGTCCTACGTCGCCGAGGCACCGGACGGCACACCCGCCGCCCATGCCCTGCTGACGGGCTGTCATGTCGGCACGGTCCCGGCCGTCACACTCGCCCCGTGCGCGGCACTCCCCGCGCTGTCCCTGGACGGTGCCCTGCCCCCGCGCGGCACGGTGCGCTACGCCGCGGCGTTCGGCATCGCCTGACGCCGGCTCCGCCCTGCCCGGCTTCGGGGCCTCCAGCCCTCGGCGCTGCGCTGTGCTGGTCCGGCCTGCGCCGACCTGGCCTGGTCCGGCCCGTGCTGCCGACGGTATGGCCGGGGGCGATCCCGATCCGGAGTAAAGTCAACCGTCACACCACCCCGCCCACCGACTCCTGCGAGCGCCTCACCGCGCCCCCGGCGCCGGACCGGCGCCGCGCCGCGGCACCCCTGGGACGGGCCCGAACCCACACGCGAGGCACATTTCGGTGAACCAACCGCCGGTCGTCGAATGGACCGAGGCCGACGAGCCCCGTTCCGCCCGTTGGCGCTCCGAGAACGGCGCCCCGCCACCCCGCCGCGTCGTCATCGCGGACGACCGGACGAAGGCCGACGACGCCTACAAAATGGCCTGCGAGGGCACCGCGCTGCTGTGGCGCGGCGACTTCCACAACGCCCGCCAGTTGCTGGCGGCGCTGGCCCGCCGCATCGACCGCCGCCCGCGCAAGGCGCCGCCCGCCGATGCCACCCAGGCGTTCCATGTGCACCGCGCGGCCCAGAATCACCGCGCCCGCATCCTGGGCATGCTGCTGGTCCCGCTCGATGCGACCCTCGCCGTCCCGCTGCACCGCGCCCCCGATGTCCGCGAGGCCTGCGCCAGGGCGTACGGCCCCGGCGAGCCCGCCGCCGCGGAAGCCGCAGGCGGCACCGAGGGCCCGGACCCGACCGCCTCCCTCGTCTCGCTGCGCGAACTCCTCGCGCTCATCGGCGCCAACGAATGGCGCAAGAAGGGCGTCGAGATCCCGGCGCTCGGCGGCGACCGTATCCATCCGCATTACGGGGTCTTCTCCCCGGCCCGTGGCGAGTATGTCGACCTGGTGGCCGAGGCGCCGCTGCCCCACGACGAGCTGGCGTTCGACATCGGCACCGGCACCGGCGTACTGGCCGCGGTGCTCGCCCGGCGCGGTGTGCGCAGGGTCGTGGCCACCGACCAGGATCCGCGGGCGCTGGCCTGTGCCCGCGAGAACACCGAACGCCTGGGCGTCGCCGGTCAGGTAGAGGTGATCGAGGCCGATCTGTTCCCGGCCGGCCGTGCCCCGCTGATCGTCTGCAACCCCCCGTGGGTGCCCGCAAAACCGACCTCCCCCGTGGAGCACGCGGTGTACGACCCGGGCAACCGGATGCTGCACGGCTTCCTGCGTGGCCTCGCGGACCATCTGACCCCGGACGGCGAGGGCTGGCTGATCCTCTCCGACCTGGCCGAACACCTCGGCCTGCGCCCGCACGCCGAACTCCTCGACGCCTTCGCCAAGGCCGGCCTCACGGTCCTGGACCGGCTCGACATCACCCCACGCCATCCGCGCGCCCGCGACGCCTCCGACCCGCTGCATGTGGCCCGCGCGGCCGAAGTCACCTCGCTGTGGCGGCTGGGCCTCGCGGACCGGGGTGCGTCCGACCCCCGATAGGGCATGCTCCGCCCGGCCGGCCCCGAGGACCGTCCCCCGAGGGCGCGCCCCTCGGGGCCGCCCCTCCCGTAGTGCCGTGCCCCTGAGCATCCCGGCCTGCCACCGGCCCGCCGCCGACCGGGGGCGCGTCCGGCCGGCGCCCCACCCCTCAGGCACGATGGACGCACCATGGATTCCCGGCACCTCCTCTCCCGCGCCCGTCGGCTCGCCGCCTCCGCGACTCCCGGCCGACGCCGGCTGCTCGGCATCACCGGACCGCCCGGCGCCGGCAAGTCCACCCTCGCCGCCCACCTCGTGGCGGAGCTGGCCGGGCAGGCGGCGCTCGTGCCGATGGACGGCTTCCATCTCGCCGAGGCGGAGTTGCGCCGGCTGGGCCGTACGGACCGCAAGGGCGCGCCGGACACCTTCGACCCGGCCGGCTATGCGGCCCTGCTGGCGCGCCTGCGCTCCCCTGAGCCGGACACCGCCGTCTACGCCCCGGCCTTCGACCGCCGCATCGAGGAGCCGGTCGCCGGCAGCATTCCCGTGGCACCCCATATTCCGCTCATCGTCACCGAGGGCAACTACCTCCTCCTCGAATCCGCCCCGTGGCCGCGGGTCCGGGCGCTGCTCGACGAGGTCTGGTACGTGGAGCTGGACACGCCGGAGCGGATCCGGCGGCTGGTCGACCGGCATGAGCGCTTCGGTCGTCCGCGCGCCGACGCCGAACGTTTTGTGCACGCCTCGGACGAGGCCAACGCCCGTGTCGTGGCGGCCACTCGCGACCGCGCCGACCTCGTCATCACCTTCGCACCCGAAGAGGCCCCGCCTCCACCGACCGCATAACCCCGCTCCCCCGCCGCTGCCCTCCGGCGAGCAGCCCGGCCACCGACAGCGCGCCCCACCCCACGGACACCGCGACCGCCTTCAGCTTGCGGTCGCGGCCCGGCAGCGTCGCGCCGAGCAGTACGGCGTCCCCGAAGTCCGCCGCCATCCGCACATACGCGGCGGTGCGCAGCGCCTGGCCCTCCGGCGCCAGCGCCATCGCCAGCCCGCTCACCGCATCCCGCCAGGCCAGCGGGCGCAGCGAGGTCCGGGTCGCCGGCGCGGTCCGCCCCTCGGCGTCGACCAGCCCCGAGGGCCGCGCCAGCAGATCGGGCACCACCGCCACCGCTACTCCGTACACGGCCGTGGCCACCCCGACCGCACGCAACAGACCGACCTTCATGGGCCGTCCACCTTTCTCGTCCACCGGCCGAGCGGGCCCCGTCATGCCCGCCGCCTCATCAACTCCTTTCCGCGGCAACCCTCTTCCCAAACGACATCGCCGATGTCATCATGACATCATGAGTGTCACTGAGGGGGATGTTGAAGGGAGTATCGAAGAGGATGCCGAAGGGGACGCCGAGGGGGATGCCGTGAGTGTCGTCGCGAGCCATACCGAGCGTGCCGGCGGCGGGGATCCGACCCCCGCCGAAGACCTGCTGTACGGCGTCATCCGACGCCTGTGGCCACTGCACCGCACGGTCGTCCGCGCGGTGGAGCACGAGCTGGCGGGCACGGGCATGACGGCCGGCGAACACGCCCTGCTGGACGTGCTGCGCAGCGAAGGCCCGCAGACCGTCCCGCAGTTGGCGCGTGTCATGGGGCTCGACCGGCAGCCGGTGCAGCGCTGGGTGAATCACGCCGCCGAGCTGGGCCTGGTCGCGACGGCCCCGAACCCCGCACACCGCCGCTCCTCCCTGATCCGGCTCACCACCGAAGGCACGGCGGCGATAGGCGGCATCCAGGCGTTCGAGGCGTCGGAGCTGCGCCGGCGGCTGGCCGATCTGCCCGCCGGGGACGTCCGTACCGCACTGCATGTACTGGACCGGCTCGGCGAGGAATTCCGGCACCTGGCGAACGGCCCGCGCCGAGCACCGGAGGAAAGCGACAGTCAGGGCAGTTGCGGCAGTGGCGGCAATAGCGATGACAATGGCATCACGCCCGCTTCACCGCATCAGGTACACAAAGGACGGCCCGCAAGATGACCCGAGGAATCACCGCCTGGTCCGAGATCGACAACGGCATCGTGCCGGTCGACGACGGCGAGCTGTTCTACGAAACGGCCGGCTCGGGCCCCGCGGTGGTGCTGCTCCACGGCGGCATGCTCGACCAGCACATGTGGGACGAGCAGTTCGCCTGGCTGGTGAACTCCGGCCTGCGCGCGATCCGTTACGACTTCCGCGGCCATGGCCTGTCCTCCACCGTGGCCGGCGACTACGCCAACCACGACGACCTGTGCGCCCTGCTCGACGCGCTCGATGTCCCCGGCGCCGTCCTCGTCGGCCTCTCCCATGGTGCGCGGGTCGCGCTCGACACCGCCATGGCCCACCCGGACCGGGTGACGGCCCTCGCGCTCGCCTCCCCCGGGATCAGCGGCCGCGCCTTCACCGACCCCTTCCTCCTGGAGCACATCAAGGCGCAGGTGGCGGCGATCGGCACCCCCGACGGCGCGGAACGCTATGTCGAGCACTTCCTGCGGATGTGGGTGGACGGACCGCATCGCGAACCGTCCGCGGTGCACCCGGGATTCCGTGAGCGGATGCGTGCCTCGGCCGAGGCCAATGTGGAGGTGCATGCCGACGGGATGGGCGCCGGTATGCCCCTCGAGATCGGCGCCGCCGACCGCCTCGGCGAGATCCGGGTGCCGACGGTCGTGTTCGACGGTGACCTCGACAGCAGCGACATCTCCGCCAATGCCCATGCGATAGCGCTGACCGTCCCCGGCGCCCGAAGAGTCCGGATACCGGGCGCGGCCCACATGGTCAATCTGGAGAACACCGCGCTCTTCGACCACGAACTCCATGCCTTCCTCTCGGCCCTGGAGTACTGACGCCCCGCGACCACCGATCGCCCACCGACCACGGCCCGGCCCCCGCGAACCTCGCTCCTCCCGAGCGGCGGTTAGAGTGACCGGGCCGTGGTGTTCGGGAAGACCGGTGACGGACCGTGTGGTCCCAGTCCGGAGCGGCCCTCGCCACTGTGATCGGGGATCTTCACCCCTTCCACAGGCGCACGGCGCGCCGGTGGCGCCACTGACCGCAGCCCGCGGCCGGGAAGGCGGGGGCGGACGCGTACACCCTCCCCCAAGCCAGGAGACCGGCCACGGCATCTCACGAACTGATCCACGAGGTGCTGGAGCGTGACCGCCGGATGGCCCTGTCCACCGATACCCGCAACACCCCTGCTTCCGCCGCTTTCCGCTGGCGCCGGCAGGACACCGTCCGCACCGCGGGCCTGATGGCCGTCATAGCCGGTCTGCACGTCGTCGCCTTCGGCGTGCTCTTCCTGCTCGTGGTGCCCCATCACTACGCCGTGGGCAGCCAGGTCTTCGGTGTGGGGCTCGGCATCACCGCCTACACCCTCGGCATGCGGCACGCCTTCGACGCCGACCACATCGCCGCGATCGACAACACCACCCGCAAGCTGATGGCTGACGGAAAGCGGCCGGTGTCGGTCGGCTTCTGGTTCGCCCTCGGCCACTCCAGTGTCGTCGTCGCGATGGCGGCTCTGGTGGCGGGCGGCGCCCAGCTCGCGGGCACGCTGCTCAACGACGAATCCCGTACGCACCAGATCCTGGGCACGATCGGCACCACGATCTCGGGGACGTTCCTCTACCTCATCGCCGCCCTGAACCTCATCGCACTGGCCGGGATCTGGCGGGTCTTCCGCGGTATGCACAACGGCCACTACGACGAGGCCGAACTGGAACAGCGCCTCGACGCACGCGGCTTCATGAACCGCTTCCTGGGCCGGTTCACCCGCTCGATCTCCCGTCCCGGCCAGATGTTCCCGCTCGGCTTCCTCTTCGGGCTCGGCTTCGACACCGCGACCGAGGTGACCCTGATGGTGATGGCGGGCAGCGGCGCCGCGGCCGGCCTGCCCTGGTACGCGGTGCTGTGCCTGCCGCTGCTCTTCGCCGCCGGGATGAGCCTGTTCGACACCCTCGACGGCACCTTCATGAACTTCGCCTACCAGTGGGCGTTCTCCAACCCGGTGCGCAAGGTCTACTACAACCTCACCATCACCGGCCTGTCGATCGCCGTCGCCTTCTTCATCGGCACGATCGAGCTGGTGACCGTGCTGCACGACAAGCTCGCCCTCAACGACCCGCTCACCGGCTGGATTTCCGGCCTCGACCTCGACAATGTCGGCTTCCTCATCGTCGGCCTCTTCGTGGTGGTGTGGGCAGCGGCGCTGGCGTACTGGCGACTGGCCGGCGTCGAGAAGCGCTGGGCGGCGCGAACGAAGCCGACGACGCAGGCGGGACAGGCAGAGCAGGCGGAGCAGGCCGCGCTGGGCGCCTGAGGCACCTCAGCCCCAGCAGCCCCGTACGCAGCCGCCGCCCGTGCCCGTATCGCCGCGTGGGCGCGGCTGCCCGGTCAGGTGGCCGAACCGGCCGCCGCGCCCGTCATCAGATCCGGCCCCCAGCGCTCCAGCGCCGCCGCCAGGTCGAGGGGCAGCAGCCGGTCCGGCTGGTCCGGGCCCGGCCAGTCCTCCCGCGGGACCCGCCACATCACCTCGAACTCGTTGCCGTCCGGGTCCTTGGCGTACAGCGACTTGGCGACGAGGTGATCACTCGACCCCACCAGCGCACCCCGCTCGACGAGCCGCGCATGTGCCGCGACGAGTTCGCCGAGCGTGCCGATCTCCCAGGCCAGGTGGTAGAGCCCGACCCGGCCGGCCTCGGGCCCCGGTGCGTCCGGTCCCACCGCGAACAGTGCCAGGTCATGGTCGTTGAGCGAGCCGGGGGCGCGGAGGAACGCGGCCCGTCCCGGAATCTCGGTCCCCACCGTGAGCCCGAGGGTGTCGGTGTAGAAAGCGACCGACCGCGCCACATCGCGGACGTAGAGCACCGCGTGGTTAAGACGTCGTACGGACATGAAGCCTGCTCTCCGTTTCTGCCGCAGCAGTACGACCAGGGGCCGCTGCGCCCTCCCCACTCTGATCTACCCCGCCCGCCCCGTCCCTGCCCGGAATCCCCGGGCCGGTATCCGGAGGGTCTCCGGCCCTTGGACCGAGGTCCGGGGGATGGTTCACTTCCGGACCAGCAGCACCACGCCTGCCAGCACCACGCCCAGCACCAGTGCGGCCACGCCGTAGCCCGCCCGGTGCGCGCGCAGGCCCGGCAGGACGCGGTCGACGGCGTAGCGGCCGGGCCCGGTCAGCGCCAGCGCCGCCGCACCGGCGGTCAGCAGCAGCTCGTACTCCACGCCCTTGGGCGCGAAGAAGCCCCCGCCCCACTTCACGGCGAGGGCATTGATCATCGTGCCGACGACCGCTGCCGCGGCGAGCGGCGTGAGCAGCCCGGCCACGAGCCCCAGCCCGCCGAGCGTCTCGCTCAGCCCGGCGACGACGGCCATCGTCCTGCCCGCCGGATAGCCGCTCATCGTGAAGAACTGCGCGGTCCCGTCCAGCCCCGGACCTCCGAACCAGCCGAACAGCTTCTGGGCGCCGTGGGCGGCCATGGTCAGTCCGAGCGCGATCCGCAGCAGGAACAGCCCGGTGTCGTAGCCGTGCGGCGAGGGGGCATGGCGCGTCGAGGTGCCGATACGGGCGGACTGGAGAGTGCCGAGGGGGGATGTCATGGGGAGCGCTCTTTCGCATGTCGGGGACGGGTCCGCGAGGCGCCGCGGAGAATTACTTGAAACTTCAAGTCACGTCCCGACGATACACAGCGGCCCCACCACGAACAACAGCGCGTAGGGCCGGTCCCGAGAACACCCCCCGCCCGCCCCACGCCCTGCCGTGATCCCCGCCTGCCCGGCCCGGCACCGGTCAGGGTGCGGCGGGCGGGACCGCTGCGACTGCCGACCGCTGCCCGAGGAACGCGGCGATCGCCCGGTCGAAGTCGGACCGTGCCACCGCCGGCCGCGGATTGGCGGCGGCCGCCTCCCGTTGCGGCGCCAGCGCCGCGGCCACCGCCAGCTTGGCGGCCCGGATCGCCGCGGGTGGCTGCTCGGCGACAGCGGCGGCGAGGCCGGAGGTGCGGGCGGCGAGATGCTCCTCGGGCACGCTGTCGTCCGCGAGCCCGAGGCCCACCGCGGTACGGGCGTCGACCAGCCGGCCGGTGTAGAGCAACTCCCGCGCCGCGGCAGGTCCGGCCAGCGCGACCATGCGTGCCGCAAAGGCCGGACTGGCGAGGATGCCGAGCCGGGCGATCGGCATCCCGATGCGTGCACTGTCCGCCATGAACCGCAGATCGCAGGCGAGAGCGAGTTGGCAGCCCGCCCCGGCGGCGACACCGCGGATCTCGGCGATCACCGGAACGGGACAGTCCTCGATCGCGGTGAACGCCGCTTCCATGCGGGCGAAGGACTCCTCGACGTATCCGGAATCCGCATCCACCCAGTCGGTCATGTTCGAGCCGGCGCAGAACGTGTCGCCGTGCCCACGGATCACCAGCACCCGCAGCGACGGGTCATCCCCCAACTCTCCGACCTGGCGGGCCAGTTGCGCCCAGGCCCGGCCGGGAAGGGCGTTACGCCGGCTGCCGTCACCGATACGGATCTCCGCGACCCCGCCGGACCACGACGTGGCGATGACGGTTTCGGGAGCGGGCCGGGAGGTCACTTCGCGGCCTTTCGCGCGCGGAGAGCGGCCAACTGCCGTGGGCCGACACCGAGGCCGGTCAGGACCTGCGCGGTGTGCTCCCCGTGCCGGGGCGGCGGGGTGCGCACGGCCGCCGGACTGCCGGACAGCTTGATGGGCGAGGCGACGGTGCGCAGGGTGCCGGCGTCGGCGTGCTCGATTTCGGCGACCATCTCGCGCGCGAGGACCTGCGGGTGCCGCAGGGCCTGGTCGACGGTGTTGATCGGTCCGACCGGTATCTCCGCCTCGGTGAGCAGCTCGGCCCACTCCTGCGCACCGCGTGCGCTCAGCGCCCGTTCGATGAGCGGGAGCAGTTCTTCGCGATGGCGGACCCGGTCGGGGTTGGTCGCGAACCGTGGATCGTCGGCCAGCGCGGCGAGTCCGATCGCGGTGGCGAAGCGGCGCCACAGACCGTCGTTTCCTGCGGCGACCATGAGGTGACCGTCGGCGGTGGGGAACGCCTGGTAGGGCACGATCGTCGGATGCGCCGAGCCATAGCGCTGCGGGACGTTGCCGGAGGCGAAGTACCCGGCGGCGACATAGCTCAGCCAGGCCACCTGCCCGTCCAGCAGCGAGACATCGACCCACTCGCCGCTGCCGGTGTGCTCGCGGTTGCGCAGGGCCGCGAGGATGCCGATGGCGGCCCACATCCCGGCGGCGAGATCGGCCGGGGACACCCCGAACCGCACGGGCGGGCCCGTGGGCTCCCCGGTCACGCTCATGACGCCGCTGACCGCCTGCGCGATCGCGTCGTAGCCCGGCTCGCTCCGGTACGGCCCGGTCTGCCCGTAACCGCTGATGGACGCGTACACGACGGCGGGATTGCGGACGCGGACGTCCTCGTAGCCGAGGCCGAGGCGGGCCGCGGTGCCGGGCCGGAAGTTCTCCACGATCACATCGGCGGTGCCGGCCAGCTCCTGTATCAGGCGCAGGCAGTCGGGGTCCTTGAGGTCGACGGCGATGCCGCGCTTGTTGCGGTTGACGCTGTGGAAGTACGCCGCGTCCTCGCCCTGGAAGGGGGGACCCCAGGCGCGGGTGTCGTCGCCGGAGACGGTGTCCTCGACCTTGATCACGTCGGCGCCCAGATCGGCCAGCATCATGGTGCAGAACGGCCCGGACAGGATGCGGGAGAGATCGAGGATCTTCAGACCGGTCAGTACGCCGTCGTGGACGAGCCAGGGCGGGGGGTGGGGTGTGGTGCGCATTGCGGTGTCACGCCTCTGTTCCTGTGGTGTCGCCGGGGGTCCGGAAGGTCAGTCGCCCAGTTCGAGCAGCAGCTCCATGCAGATGGCGGTGGCGTCGAGGAAGTAGTCGACGCGCAGGTTCTCGTTGGGCGCGTGGTTGGCCTGGTCGGCGTTGGCCAGCGGCAGACCGATGCTCGGCACGCCGAGGATTCCGGTGAAGATCCAGTCGGGAAGGGTGCCGCCGTACGCGGGGATCAGCAGCGGGTCGCGCCCGCTGACCCGGGAGATGGCACGCGCCACCCTGGGCGTGTACGGATTGTCGATCGGGGTCCGGGAGGCCGGTACGCCGCCTTTCTTGGTGACCGTCACCTCGGGGGCGTGGGTACGCAGGTGTGCGGCCACGCGCTCGAAGACGGTCTGCGGATCCTGGCCCGCCGTCAGCCGGATGTCGACGCCCGCCTCGGCGGTGTCGGGGATGATGGTCCGGTCCACGTCACCCGTGGTGATCCCGTTGATCGTCAGCGTGGGGCGGTCGGCCAGCCGCTCGTAGAAGGACAGCCCGTTGAAGGCGGGGTCCATCTCGGTCAGCCCGATGTCCCCGAGGACCTGCGGCAGATCGAGCGGAAGCGCGGTGAACGCGGCACGGTCGGTGTCGGACAGCGGTTCGCGCCCGTCCTCGAACCCCTCGACGAGGACCCGGCCGCCGGCGTCCTTCAGGCTGGCCAGCGCCTGGACCAGCTGCCATGCCGGATTGGGCGCGACATTGCCGAAGTTGCCGGAGTGCAGGGGGCGGCCGGCACCCCTCGCCCGGAGCCGGAGACGGAGCATGCCGCGCACCCCGTGCGAGACGCACCACTCACCGGACTCGTGCACCGACCGGTCGCTCCAGACGACGAGATCGCAGTCGAACCGCTCGGGGTGCGCGCGCAGGATGCCCGCCAGTGAGGGGCTGCCGATCTCCTCCTCACCGTCGAGCACCACCGTGACCGAGCAGGGCACTGCGCCGGCATGCTCGTCGAACAGGCGCAGCGCCTGGAGGTGCGCGTAATGCTGCCCCTTGTTGTCACCGGTGCCGCGCCCCCAGATCCGCCCGTCACGTACGACCGGGGCGAAGGGTTCGGAATCCCACAGCTCGCGTGGGCCGGTCGGCTGGACGTCGTAGTGGCCGTAGATCAGCACATGCGGCGCTCCGGCCGGCCCGGCGCGATGGCCGACGACCAGCGGCCGGCCGTCGCCGACGAGCACGGTCGGGGTCAGCCCGGCCCGCTTGACCTCTTCGAGCGCGCGGTCGGTCGCGGCGGGAAACCCTTCGCCGGTCGCGCTCACCGCGGGCTGGCTGACGTAGTCCATCAGTCCGGCGATCAGCTCGTCCTGGCACGCGTCCACAAGGGAGCGCGGTCTGCCGGGGAGTTGGGCGCGGATCGGGGAAGCATCCGTCATGGTGGGCCTCTTCCTTCATGGGGTCGTCGGGCGTGGGACGGCGTCGGGCTCGGGGCCGTCAGGGGTGGGTTTCGTCGGGCACCGGGTGCGGGTCCGCGTGCTTCGCCCGTGACGGGGCGCGGGGTCCGGCTGTCTCGTCGGGCACGGGGTCCGGCTGCCTCGTCGGGCACGGGGCCGCGGCACCCGGCTGCCGGGTCAGCGCAGGGCGAGGAAGCGCCGGCTCGCCAGCAGGGAGGCGATGCTCAGGGCGCCGGCCACCATGATGTAGAAGCTCGGCGAGAGATGACTGCCGGTCGCGCCGATCATCCAGGTGATGATCACGGGAGCGAAGCCGCCGAAGGACATCACGCCGAGGTTGTAGCTCAGGGACAGACCGGTGCTGCGGGTCGCGGTCGGGAAGGCCTCGGACATCAACGCGGGCAGCGCACCGAAGTAGCAGGCCTTCAACACGCCGAGGATGAACATCACCACGCCCATGACCAGCAGCGACGGGCTCCCCGACAGCAGCAGGAACAGGGGGTAGATGCTGAGCACCATCGCGATCCCGGCAATGAGCATGATCTTGACACGGCCGACCCGGTCCGAGAGGTGACCGACCAGGGGCGTCACGGTCGTCAGTGCCACGCCGGACACCGCCGCCCCGATGAAGCCTGCGGACGGCGGCAGACCGAGGACCTCGTGTGCGTAGGTCGGCATATAGACGATCACGTAGGTCACGGCGGTGGACATCACCAGTGCGCCGACCATGAGGAGCACCCGCAGCTTCTGATCCCGGAGCACTTGCCGGACCGGCGTCGTCGCGACTTCTCCCGCCTCGGCGGCATCGACGAATTCAGGAGTCTCCGGGACCTGGCGGCGAATCACATACCCGACCGGGCCGATCAGCAGGCCGATGAGGAAGGGAATGCGCCAGCCCCAGGAATCCAGCTGCGCTCCGGTCAGTGTCAGGCTCAGTACGGTTCCGAAGGTCGCGGCCAGCAGAGTCGCCAGGCCCTGAGAGGCAAACTGCCAGCTCGCCATGAAACCACGCCGCTCCGGCGCCTGTTCGGCCAGGAAGGCTGTCGCACTGCCGAATTCGCCGCCCGCCGAGAATCCCTGCAACAGGCGGGCCACCAGAATCAGGATCGGTGCGGCCATGCCGATGGATTCGTAGGTGGGCATCAAGGCGATCAGCAAGGTGCCGATCATCATGAGCCGAATCGTGAGCAGCAGCGAGGCCTTACGTCCGGTGCGGTCCGCATAAGTCCCCAGGACGAGTGCGCCCACGGGCCTGACCAGATACGACACCCCGAACGTGCCGAAGGCGAGCATCAGGGAAACGGCCGGGTCGCCGGCCGGGAAGAACGCTCTGGAGATCGACGCCGCGAAGAATCCGTACGAGGTCAGGTCGTACCATTCGAGCGTGTTTCCGGCCGTGGCCGCGAGTACGGCACGCCTCGCCCGATTCTTGCCCCGGGGCTTTTCGGCAATCATCTGACCTGTCTCTCTAGCGGTCGTCATGAGTGTTACTCCCTCGAATCGAGCAGGGCGAACTGTCGCGCAGGGTGGTACCGCCGATGGGTGAGTCCGAAGCGGAAGACGGGGACTCGTGAACTCGTTGAGCGATGACGCTAGAGGCGTCGGAGTGTTCACACAATCGCAACTTCTAGAACACCTGATTGCCCAGATGGCAACGCGGCGGCGAACGCTCTCACGCCGCCGGAAGATCCGCCCATCGAGTGATCCGGCCGCGGTGGGCACGGATGCCGTGCCGGACGGACAGGGCCATGACGATGCCGCTCCCCCGCCCGTGCTCCTCCGGCTGCTCGCCGTCGGCCGGTCGCCGGGCACCCGCCGCGGGACCCGCGTCTGTGACCTCGATACGCAGCGCACAGGGCCCTTCGGCACCCGTCCGCGACAGTTGCAGCACAGCCGGGGGAAGGGCATGGCTGACCGCATTGGTGACCAGTTCCGAGATCACCAAAACCGCGTCCTCAATGGTGGCGGGAGGCAGATTCCAGCCGGTCAGGACCGTCTGCGCGCGGCGGCGCACGAACCCGACAGCCTCCGGGATATGCGGCAGCGGACAGAGGAAATCCGCGTCCCGGTACGGCATCGCGTGCGAGCCGGTGAATTCGCTGGGGGCTGTCGCATTCATCGTTATCCCCTGACTCGGCTGCCTGCGGGGGAGGATGCACACCTGGGTAACTGAGGGGCCCTGGGCCGACCACTGATCGACGAAGCCGCCGCAAGGAGGGGCGCCCGTTTCGTCGGGTGGTCCGCCCGGCCGGTGAGCCCGCAGGGCATAGGACGACGGTAGGCACGGCCCGACCATTCGCACAATCGCAATTTATAGAACAAACCGTTGCCTGAAATGCAATAGCTCCATAAGCTGGCGTCATGCTGAACAGTCCGGCTCTTGAGTACTTCCTCGAGGTGGTCCGCACCGGCTCGGTCAACGAGGCGTCCAGACGGCTGCTGGTCGCCGGCTCGGCCATCAGCCGGCAGATCGGCAAACTCGAGCAGGAAATCGGCGTCCCGCTCTTCGAGCGCCGGCCACGCGGAATGGTGCCCAGTGAGGCAGGTGCCCTCCTTGCCGCTTATGCGCGCCGCGCCGCACTGGAAACCGACCAGGTGCTCGCGGATATCCGCGGTCGCGGCCGGGTGGGAAGCGTCGTCCGTGTGGCGAGTTCACAGGGAGCCGCGCAGGAATTCCTCCCGCACGTCATGGCCGACTTCCGCAGGAAAAATCCGGGCACCACTTTCCAACTGCCCGTGGTGGCGCCCTCGTTGGCCACCCAAATGGTCCAGGACGGCTCGGTCGACCTGGCCGTCACCTTCAGCCTCGCCCCGGCACCCGACGTCCGTGTCGTACACGCCCAGCGGGCCCCGATCCAGGCCATGGTCAGATCCGATCACCCACTGGCCCAGCGCGACGAGATCCGCCTCCACGACCTCCTCCCCTACCCGGTCGCACTCACCGAAGTGGGCACCACGAACCGACGCCTCTTCGACCTCTGCTGCTCCATCGAGGGCATCACCTTCGAACCCCTGCTGGTCAGCTCGAGTTCCACCGCCCTGGCGACCTTCGTCAAGGAGACGAACGCCGTCTCGCTGACCGGCCACATCAGCGTGCATGAACGCCTGCGCATCGAAGGCCTCAAGGCCATCCCCCTCCTCAACCCGGAAATGCACCTGCGCACCATCCAGATCCAGGCCATGGCGGGCCGCCAACTCCCGGCGGTGGTCAGCGCGTTCGCCGACCTCCTGATCCGGCAGCTCGCGGAAACCGAGGTGTAGGAGGCTGCGCTTCCGGTGCCTCAGGCTCCGGACGGGATGTGCCAGAGCGGGGCCCGATACTGCTCGGGACGGGTGCTGAGCAGGAGGGACCTGAGGTTCTGGCGCTGGTTGCCGCTGAGCCCGAACGCCTCGGTGAGCCGGCGGAACGTGGTGTGCGTGATTCCACGGCCCCGCGCCTCGGCCTCGAACGCGTCGAGCCGGCGGCCTACGGCTTCCGGATCGAGCTGCTGGGCGGGCCGGCTGCCGATCCGGCCCGCCTTTTCGCGCTCGTAGTCGATTTCGGAGAAGCCGCAGATCTCGCGGCTCCGCTGCTCGACCTCGTGCAGGTTCTCCGTGGCGAGGATGGCACCGGCGAGCTGGTTGCGGTCGAGGGCCGCGTCGAGGCCGGCCTCGTACACGGTGGGGCCCTCGTCGGTGAGCGGGACCGGGAGCCCGGCGTCTCTCACTTCGCACATACCGCGGGCGCCCCGTGCCGTGGCGGCCAGCATGGCCGTGGCCTCGGAAGGGTGCCACTCCAGTACCGGGCCGACCGGCTGGACGTGCTCGGCGGTGAAGGTCAGGGCCACGGGGCCCAGGCGGTCGCGCAGGACGTCGGCGGGGAGCTCACCGTCCAGGCCGGGGCCGGCGACCAGAAGCCGTACCGGAAAGTTGAGTTCACAGCACGCAGCAAGGGTGAGCGCATCGGCAAGAGGGCTGCGGAGGGTGGGCTCGTCGCCGTGCGCGAGGATGTCGCCGCCCACGTCCAGGAGGTCCACGGTGTCCGGCTCCAGGTGCTGTACGAGCTCTTCGAGTTGGCGAATGACGCCCTCGGCGCCATGGTGCGGGTCGATGAGCGCGAAGGTCTGCGGGAGCTCCGCGGCCAGCCGGGGAAGGGTGGAGCCCGCGGGAGCGATCGGGGCGGCGTCGGCGGGAACGGCCCGGACGCTTCGGGTGAGGGGGCGAAGACCGGTGAAGTTGGCCGGACCTCTGGGGCCCGGCACGGGGTCGGCCAAGAGGCGGTCCCATGCGTAGGTGAACACCACCGCCGGAGTCTCACCCCCGTAGAGGGCCGCATCCAGCATCGCGGCGGCGACGGCGTCACCGCCTCCTCCTGCTGCCACGATCAAGCGCGCCACGTGCGTCAGCGTACGGGCTGCCGTGCTGGCCACTCACTCTATAGTGGCCAGTGGCCATAGCCACTTACTTCAGGGGAACGGATGCCGAAGATCGAGGAGACCCGGCCCAAGTACCTTCAGATCGCCCACCACCTCCGCGATCAGATCCTGCGGGGCGACTTGCGGCCCGGCGGCGAAGTGCCGTCGGAGCGCCACCTGGCGGCGGACTGGGGAGTGTCGCGACCGACCGCCGCGCGTTCGCTGGAGACCTTGAGGCACCAGGGGCTGGTCGAGAAGCGGCAGGGATCGGGCACGTATGTGCGGGACCCGTCGGCCCATCGCCGCGCCCATGACCTGCACGGCCGCACCAAACAGCCCGCGAGGATCTCCCCGCAGGGCGAGCACTCGGTGATGACGTCGGCGGGCCGCTCGGAAGCCCCGGATCACGTGGCGAAGTCGCTGAACCTGGCAGCCGGCACCCGCGCGGTGCACCGCCAATGGGTCACCAGGAGCGATTCCGGGCCGATCGCCCTCGCCACCTCCTGGTTCGCTCCTGACCTGGGCGACCGCGCGCCGAAGCTCCTGGATCCCGACCGGATCCCGGACGGGCCGCTGAGGTACGTCGAGCACATGACCGGACGTCAGGGAAGCCACGCCGAGGACCGGATGTGCGCTCGCCCCGCCACCGAGAACGAGGCCTCCGGCCTGGAGCTGGAGCCGGGGTCCGCGGTGCTGATCGTGCACCATCTCGTCTACGACCTCCAGGATCATCCTCTGGAGTTCGTGGAGGCGGCCTATCCGCCCCACCGCTGGGCGTTCGAGCAGGGGTATCCGCTCGGGTAGCGAGCGGTGATCGTCGGCGCGCGCGGACGCGTGAGGGACACGCGAGGGACATCCGAGGGGTGAGCCTCGACTGGCAGAGGCCGCCGTCCGGCGAGTGACTCCAGCCGCTTCAGGGGCTTTCGGGACCACTTCGAGGAAATAAATGATCAAGGCCCAGGTTTCCGGGTTCATACCGGATGACCTGGGCCTTTGTCATTTACGGGGTAAGTGGGCACAGCAGGATTTGAACCTGCGACATCTGCTTTGTAAGTTCGAGCGCGGGGCTGATCTTGGCCTGCGGAGCGCCCGTCGGACTGGCTGTCCTCGGACGTCCACTTCTGCGACTGTCCGCCGTCGTTGATGTCAGCGGTGGATGTCAGTCCGCGAACGGGGAAGCCCCCGCTCAGACAGGCCGCGGCGTCGCCGTCCCGCTACGCGAAGCTCGATGTCCATCGGGTCGGGCTCCTCCTCATGCACCTTCCCGGAGCTGCTCGGGGATCAACTTGTCACGAACTCTCGGTGAAGCGGACGGACCAGGCGTAGCCGCTCGAGCAGTCGTGCGGGACCCGCCGGACTTCTCTGACCTGGCAACCGTCGTGGGCATACTTGCGGGCGAACCGGTCGAGGCGCTGCGCGTCGGTGAGATCCTCCATGGACAACGGTGCTCCGACGACGAGGTCTTCGTGAAGGGCTGTGCCCGGCGCGGGACCGTCCGAGCAGGCCGAGCAATGATGCGTTTCGGGGAGGGCCATACGCTCAGTGTCCTCCTAACCCGGATGGCCCCGACGTTCACAGCGCAAATGGCCGCGCTACAGAGCGTCTCAGCTAAGGGCGGACGTGCGGCTGCCGTACTGGCTGGAGAACATCATCAGGCCGCGTCGCAAGCGCACGACGTACGCGAAGTATGAGATCCACGTGCGGCTCTACCTGGTGCCAATACTCGGCACGAGCGGCTCGAATCGCTCAGCGTCGGCGACGTACGGCGATTCCTGCGACAGGTGGAACAGCAGAAGTCGGCCGCCACCGCCAAGGAGTCTCACCGGGTACTGCGTACTGCGCTCATGGCGGCCTGCCGGGAAGAGCTGATCACCCGGAACGTCGCCACCCTCGTCGAGCCGCCGTCGCCGGAGTCTCGCGATCTCTCGCCCTGGTCGCTGGACGGGACGTTGGCGTTCCTCTCGGCCTCCCGTCGCGACCCGCTGTATGCAGCCTTCGTGCTCGCCATCGCGCTCGACGTCGGCAGACTCTTCCGCTGCCGGCCATATGCCTCGCCCCGCTCCGGTGGCAGCGAATGAGGCAGGCCGGCATGCGGGAGCGTGCCGGGGAGAGCTGGGCGGAGACCGGATATGTATTCACGACTCGCACGGGTCGGCCGATCGAGCCGCGGAATCTGTACCGATCATTCACTCGCGTAGCGAAGAACGCGGACCTTCGTGTGATCCGCCTGCATGACGCCCGGCATGGCTGCGCCACGCTGCTCACCGCAGCCGGCGTCGCTCCCCGAGTGGTGATGGAGATCTTGGGACACAGTCAGATCGCCATCACCATGAACACGTACACGCACGTCGTGCAGGACACGCAGCGTGAGGCTGTGAGCCACATGGACCGGCTGCTGAAGAGGCGGCCCGCTGCCGGCTGACCCGTGCCGTTGATGTCAATTCCGGATGTCAAAGACCCCCTACCATGATCAGTAGGGGGTCTTTTGACTGGTGGGCACAGACGGATTTGAACCGCCGACATCTGCTTTGTAAGAGCAGCGCTCTACCGCTGAGCTATGCGCCCTGGCCGAGCCGACAGACTACCTTGCCTTCTGGGCTGCACTGCAAACCAGTGCTCGAAGTGCGAACTTACCGGCCGGTGTGTTCGTTTCCGGTGAGTGGGAGAATGACATTCGGTTCTGGGGCGATCCGATCGGGAGAGGGAAGTGACGGCGACAGACACGCAGCCGCATGAGCAGCGAGAACGCCGTCGCGGCCGTGGGGGCACGCTCCGGGACGTGGTGGGGCTCGTGTTGCTGCCGTTGCCCTTGTTGGTGGCGATGGCGCCGATGTCGTTCGCGGGCGGCGGGACCCGGCGCTGGTTCGGGCGCGGGGAGAGCCAGCGGGCCGATGCGCAGGCCGCGAAGGATGCCGCGGCGGCGGCGTTCTACGAGCTGGACACCGCGCACCGTGACCTGCGGATCTCCATAGAGACGATCACCGCGGTCGACAGTTCGCCGTCTGCGCGGAAAGCGGCGGAGGACTACGAGGGCTTCGGCCGGCGGATCGACGAGGCGAGTCAGCGGTACATCACCGCGGTCGACTCCCACGATCTGGACCGTGACGATCTGGACGGCGCCGCGGTGGCGCGGGCCCGCGCCGATCTGACCCGGGCCAAGGAGGAGCTGGACCGCGTCAAGGGCGAGCTCGAACGGTTCGCGCAGGGGCTCGGCCCCCTGTTGCAGACCGCCGAGACACAGCTGGCGCGGCTGGCCCCGGCCGTGGAGCGGGCGCGGCAGGCCCTGCTGGCGGCGAGCAATGCGCTGGACGCGGTCCGTGCGCAGGGGCTGCGGGCCGATGATCTCGCGACCCGGCTGGCGGCGCTCGGGCCCGAGCTGACCAAGCTCAATCAGGGCGCCGGGCAGCACGGCGTGCAGGAGACGATCCGGCGCGCCGACGATGTGCTGCGCAAGGCCGAGGGCGTGCGGGCCGAGGCCGAGCGGCTGCCGGGGAAGGCGGCGGAGCTCGACAAGCGGCTGGTGTCGCTGCGGACCCGGGCGCAGGCGATCACGACGCGTGCCGGCAAGGTCGACCCGGTCCTCAGCGAGCTGCGCCGGCGGTACAGCGCGGCATGCTGGCAGGACCTTCAGCAGGTACCGGAGCAGGCCACACAGTCCGTGCAGCAGGCCGAGGTCAAACTGCGGGAGGCGCAGCAGGCGCGTGACGAGCAGCGCTGGGCGGACGCCACGAGCCTGCTGGCGACCGTACGGGCGCTGCTGGACGGCACCGACGAGGCGGTGTCGGCGGCCGGTGACCGGTTGCAGCGGCTGGATGCGGTGTCGTTCGACCGGCAGAAGGAGATCGAGCGGACGCGCTTCGCGATCCGGGACGCCCAGCGGCTGGCGATGGCCGGACGCAGCACCCCCGATCCGCGGCATGCCGGGCCCCTGGACGATGCGGTGGCGCGGCTGGACCGTGCCGTGGCGGATCTGGAGGGACGGCATCCGGACTGGTGGCACTTCCTGACGGAGACCGAGGCGGTACGGCAGACCGCGGCCCGGGTGGTGCAGGAGATTCGCGACGCCAGGGGCGGCACCGGGGCCAACGGCTGAGGACCCGCGGGGGCCCGGCCTGCTTTGCTCGCTGTCCGGGCGCGATGGCGTGATGTCCCACGTGGACGGATCCTGGAGAGAAGCACGGCCCAGGCGGCACACCTGCGCAAAGGAGGCCGGAGATGGCTACAGGGGCTACTGGCCAGACCCTGCACGGGCCCTCGAACCCATTGCACCGGGTGAAAACCCACCACACACGGCTCGATGAGCATCTTCCCGTGGACCACCGGCTCAGCAAGGTCTACCGCATCGGCGCGGGGCTGATGGGCCTGGTCCTGGTCGCATTCGGCGTGCTCGGACTGACCCACCACATCGGGCTCTTCGACACCGGCGGCGACACCGTGGCCGGGCTGAACACCAACGGTGCCCTGAGCGTGCTCTCGATCGTCTTCGGGGCGATTCTCGTCGCGGGCATGGTGTTCGGCGGGAACTTCGCCTCGACCCTCAACATCGTGTTCGGCTGCCTCTTCCTTCTGAGCGGCTTTGTGAACCTGGCGCTGCTGGAGACCGACGCGAACTTCCTCGCCTTCCAGCTCCAGAACGTCCTCTTCAGCTTCGTGGTCGGGCTGATGCTGCTGGTCTTCGGGATGTACGGACGGGTCAGCGGCGGCCTTCCCCACGACAATCCGTACTGGCGCGCCCGGCACCCGGAGGAAGCGCAGCGGTTCGACCGCGGACAGCTGCGTCCCGTCTCCGGCATGACGGCCGCACGGCAGGCCGCGCGGGTCAGGATGCAGGGCGCCTCGCATGCCGGACGCGGTTCGCTCGGCGCCGGCACCAGCGGGAGCAGATCCCGTACGGGTTCCGGTACCGGCACGGGCACCGGTACCGGTACGGGCACCGGCACCGGTACCGGCGGCAAGAAGTCCTGAGCCGGGGCGAGGAGACGCCAGGGCGTACCGAGGTGGGATTGGGGTGCTCGGTACGCCCTGACGGCTGGTCCGGCACGGTGGCGCGGGAGACGGCGCGGGCGGGACGGCCGGGCCGGCGGACACGGGGAGTGGAGCAGGGAGCACATGATGAGCCGTTCGGGGCACGACGCCGACTCCTCCATGGGGCACGACGCCGACTCCTCCATCCTGGGGCACGGGAGCCACAATGTGGCGGTCGAAGCGCTCGCCAGGCGGATCTTGAAGGGCACTTACCGCGAGGGCGACAGCCTCGTCATGCCGGAGGTGAGGGCGGAGCTGGACGTGACCCAGACCGTACTGCGTGAGGCGGTCAAGGTGCTGACCACCAAGGGCCTCCTCGATACCGACAAGAAGCGTGGCACGTTCGTCCGCCCCCGCGAGGACTGGAACCTCCTGGATTCGGACGTACTGCGCTGGAAGCTCGCGGCCGGTGTCTCGTCCGACTTCTTCGCCGATGTGCTCGAACTGCGCCGTTCCATCGAGCCCGCGGCGGCCGCGCTCGCCGCGGAGCGCCGTACGGACGACGATCTGGCGGCACTGGACGCCGCACTCAGCGCGATGGCCGCGACCGACGACGATCCGGTGCTGCTCATCCGCGCCGATGCGTCATTCCACACGGCGATACTGATCGCGTCGAACAATCGCTTCTACGCGCAGATGCACCGGGTGATCGTGCCGGTACTCGTCCAGCGCGACCGGGCGGTGCTCGCCGCGGACGGCGCGTTCGAGCATCCGCACGCGGTCCATGCCGCGGTCGTCGAGGCCGTACGGAACCGGGACGTCGACGGGGCCTATATGGCGATGCTCGAACTGCTTGATCTGTCGGCGCGGGAGCATCCGTAGGGGGCGGGCCGTGGGGGCGGGGGGCTTCCGGGACGGCGGCGGCGTTCTGAGTTCCGCGTTCCGGGGCGGGTTTCCGATAGGGCCTGTGCGTCCACCCGGCGCGCGTCCGCCCCGTACGTCCGCCCGGTACGTCCGCAGGGCGGCAGGGCAGCAGCGCGGCACCGGTTACCGCGATGACCTCGGTGGGCAGAACACCGCGCACGGGCCGGGCGCAACGCGCCGCACGGGCCGGACACCGCGGAACGCATCGCGCGCGCCACGCCGTACGCCGCACATCGCACGCCGCCGTTGCACGCCGCACGCCGAAAGGACGGACCGGTCCATGAAGATCAGCCGCATCGAGACGTTCCTCGCCCCGCCGCGCTGGATGTTCGTACGGGTGGAGACCGATGAGGGCGTCGTCGGCTGGGGTGAGCCGGTGGTCGAGGGACGGGCCGAGCCGGTCAGGGCGGCCGTGGAGGTGCTGTCCGAGTACCTCCTGGACCAGGATCCGGCGCGTAT
Organism: Streptomyces sp. NRRL S-1813; assembly: GCF_000719605.1. Classification (NCBI taxonomy): domain Bacteria; kingdom Bacillati; phylum Actinomycetota; class Actinomycetes; order Kitasatosporales; family Streptomycetaceae; genus Streptomyces; species Streptomyces sp. NRRL S-1813. The sequence goes on along the minus strand of NZ_JOHB01000032.1, from coordinate 48,538 downwards.
CGAGGACCACTGGCAGGTCATGACCAAGGGCGGCTTCTACCGCGGCGGGCCCGTCCTGTCGTCCGCCGTCGCCGGCCTGGACCAGGCGCTGTGGGACATCAAGGGGAAGCGGCACGGTGTCCCGGTCCATCAGCTGCTGGGCGGGCCGGTCCGCGAGAGGATCCGCGCTTATGCATGGGTCGGCGGCGATGAACCGCATGCCATCCGCGACGCGGTCACCGCGCAGATCGAGGCGGGCTTCACCGCCGTCAAGATGAACGGCTGCGGGCGGATGACGCCCGTGGCGACCCGCGCCGAGGTACGGGAATGCCTGCTGCGCGCCGAGACAGCCCGCGAAGTCCTCGGCGACGAAAGAGACTTCGGCCTCGATTTTCACGGCCGGGTCTCGCCCGCCAACGCCCGCAGGCTCCTCCCCCTGCTGGCCGACTGCGCCCCGATGTTCGTCGAGGAGCCGGTCCTCTCCGATCACATGCAGGCCCTCCCTGATCTGGTCAATGCCTCCAGCATCCCGATCGCACTCGGTGAACGTCTCTTCACCCGGCGAGAGTTCCTGGCCCCTCTCCAGGCCGGCGTCGCGATCCTCCAGCCCGATATCTCGCATGCGGGCGGCATCTCCGAGCTGCGCCGGATCGCCGCGCTCGCGGAGGTGTACGGAGCGCAGCTCGCCCCGCACTGCCCGCTCGGCCCGGTCGCACTGGCCGCCGGCCTCCAAGTCGCCTTCACCACCCCGAACTTCCTCATCCAGGAGCATTCCATCGGGATCCACTACAACCGGGGCGCCGAGCTGCTGGACTATGTGGTGGACCCGGAGCCGTTCCGCTTCCACGGCGGGTCACTGCTGCGGACCGACCGCCCCGGGCTCGGTGTGGAGGTGGACGAGGCCGCGGTGCGGGCGGCGGACGAGCGGGGCCACGCCTGGCGGAACCCCGTGTGGCGCCATGAGGACGGGGCGTTCGCGGAATGGTGAGGGGTCCCGGTAGGGGAAGACGTGCGCCCACAGGAGACGACCTGTCCCCGTAAGGCAAGACCTGCCGCCGTATGGGAAGGCCTGTCCCCCGTCGTGGGGAACCCGTAACCCCGGCCCGCCGGTGCACGCGCCCCTGGTACCCGCGACCGGTACCGGCGGCGAACACACAGGTCAACCCCAACACTCCAGGCTTGTCCCATGCTGCACACTCCCCCCGCCCGTCCCTCCGGCCCGGAATAATCGAAGGTGTCACCCGCGCGCCCGAACGACCCAGCCGCGCAGTACGCACGCGGCGGGGTGCAGGAGAAAGCAGGAAACGCCATGGACCTCAGCACAGCGCTCCGGACCGAGCGGCTGGTCGCCATCATCCGGGGCAAGGATGCGGAGGCGTCCTTCCGCACGGTCATGGCGCTTGCGGAAGCGGGCCTGCCGCTGATCGAGATCTCGCTCAGCGGACACGACGCCCTCACCGTGATCCGACGGGCACGCGCCGAGCTCGGCGACGCGGCCTGGCTCGGCGCCGGCACCGTCCTGACCGCATCCGACGCCCGGCGCGCCGCCGAAGCGGGGGCGAATCTCATCGTCACGCCCGGTCTGGGAGCCGGTCTGGAGGAATCCGTACGCCAGGGGCTGCCGACGCTCGCCGGAGTGATGACGCCGTCCGAGGTGATCGCGGCCGATGCGCTGGGTGTCTCGGCCCTGAAGCTGTTCCCGGCGTCGGTCGGCGGGCCCGCGTACCTGCGGGCGCTGCGCGCTCCCTTCCCCGAGCTGCCGTTCGTGCCGGTCGGTGGCGTGGACGCGGCCGCCGCACAGGCGTACTTCGCCGCCGGGGCGGTCGCGGTGGGTGTCGGTTCGCCGCTGGTCGGGGACGCGGCGGACGGCGGCGACCTGGACGGGCTGCGCAAGCGCGCCGCGGAGTTCAGGGCGGTGTGCGCACGATGACGGGGCAGCCGAATTCCGGCGGCGGGCAGGACGCGGAGCGAGGCGGCGCCGCTCCCCGGCCCGGGGCCGCGTCCGGCCGCCCACGGGTTCCCCGGCAACCGGGGCGCCCGGACGTCCTCACCTTCGGCGAGACCATGGTCGCGCTCCGCGGCAGCGGGCCGCTGAAGCTCGGCGGCACGATGCACGTCTCCATCGCCGGAGCGGAAAGCAATGTCGCGATCGGCCTGGCCCGGCTCGGGCACGACGTCCGGTGGGCGGGCGCGGTCGGCGAGGACGAGGCCGGGGAGCTGGTACTGCGTACGCTGCGCGCCGAGGGCATCGGGGTGTCCGGCGCCGCGACCGATCCCGGTGCCCCGACCGGGCTGCTCCTCTTCGAGCCGCGGCTGCCCGAGGTCACCCGGGTGCACTACTACCGTGCGGGATCGGCCGGCTCACGGCTCACGGCAGGCGTGGTCGAGCGCGCCTTCGCCGCCGCCCCGCCCCGCGTGCTGCACCTGACGGGCATCACCCCTGCCCTGAGCCCCACGGCCCACTCGGCGGCCCGGCACGCCCTCCAACTTGCCAAGGACTACGGCTCGTTGGTCTGCCTCGATGTCAACTTCCGCGCTCGGCTGTGGACCGCCGAGCAGGCCGCCGGGATCCTGCGCGAGTGGATTCCCTCCGTGGATGTCTTGATCGCCTCCGATGACGAGCTGCCGCTCTGCCTGCCGGAAGGGGCAGGCGGGGCCGGGTCGCCGGGTGAGGCCGGGTCATCGGATGAGGCAGGGTCGCCGGGCGGGACAGGGTCGCCGGGCGGGTCCCATGGAATCGAAGAGGCACAGGGAGTCGAGGGGGCACACGGGACCGAGGGGGCACAGGGAGCCGAGAGCGCACCCCAAGGAGCCACCCACGGCGCCGCCGCCACCCTTGCGTCGCAGGCCAAGCTCCTGCTGGACCTGGGGGTCGGCGAAGTCGTGGTCAAACTCGGCGCGGACGGGGCGACGGCCTTCACCCACGGCGGCTCCCTGCACCAGCCCGCCAAGACGGTACGGGCCGTGGATGCCGTGGGCGCCGGCGACGCCTTCGTGGCGGGCTATCTGTCGGCACTGCTGGACGACGAGGAGCCGGCCGGATGCCTGGAGCGCGCCGTCACCACCGGAGCGTTCGCGGTCGCGTCCCGCGGCGACTGGGAAGGCGCGCCGACCCGTTCGGAGCTGGGCATGCTGGGCGCGCCGCCCGGCACCGTCGTCCGCTGAGGAACGCCACGGCTAACCTGTGCCCATGCCCCGTTACGAATACCGGTGCCGCCCCTGCGGCTCCACCTTCGAGCTGAACCGGCCGATGGCCGAGTCCTCCGCCCCGGCCGTCTGCCCCCAGGGGCACGAGGACACCGTGAAGCTCCTCTCCACGGTCGCCGTCGGCGGCTCCGCAACCGCTCCTGCCCCGAAGGGCGGGGGCGGCGGAGGCGGCGGCTGCTGCGGAGGCGGTTGCTGCGGCTGAGGCCGAGCCGCGCCCTGGGGCCCGGCCGTGACACGTCCCGGCGGCGCACTGCGGAGCGGCCCCGCCATGTCCGGGGGCAGGGCCAGGACCAGGACCACAGTCGGTCCGAGGCCATGCCCCGCTGCCGTGCTTCCTGACGCCTCGGTTCGCTACCGCTTGCGCGCCAGCGTCACGCCGTCCGCCACGGTGAGGATCACCGCCTCCATACGGTGGTCCTCCACGACGTGGTCGTTGAACGCCCTGATCGCCAGGGCGCTCCCGGTCGCGGCCGGGTCGGCGACCTCCCCGTGGTACAGCACGTTGTCCGCCACGATCAGGCCCCCCGGCCGCAGCCGGGGCACCAGCTCTTCCCAGTAGGCGATATAGCCGCCCTTGTCCGCGTCGAGATAGGCGAGATCGATGTGGGGGCCGGCCGGCATCGCCCGCAGGGTCTCCAGTGCGGGCGCGATCCGCAGCTGAATACGGTCCCCGACACCGGCCTTGGCCCATGCCTCCCGGCCGTAGGCCGTCCACTCCTCGGACACATCGCAGGCGATCAGCGTGCCGTCCGCGGGCAGCGCCTGAGCCATGGACAGCGCCGAGAACCCCGTGAAGGTCCCCACCTCGACGACATGCCGGGCCCCGATCAGGCGCACCAGGAACGCCAGCAGCGGTCCCTGCTCCTCCGCCGACTGCATCCCCGCCGCCTCGGGAAACTGCTGGCGGGTGATCTCCACGATGTCCCGCTGTACGGCGTCCAACGGTGGGTTGTGGGCGAGGATGTACTCGTACATCTCCGCCGTGATCGGCGTGCTCTTGGACTCAGCCACGGGCTCTCCTCTTGATCAAGGATTGCGGTCTCGGCCGATCACCGGACGATGCAGCCGACCGCCTCGCGAGACTAACCCGAGCCCCGCCTCCACCGGCCGCTATTCGCCCGCTCCCCCCGCGTGCCGGGCCCTCGCTGGTGGAGGTGCATTCGAGGGTGGTCCTTGCGGCGGCCGCGCCGGCGGTGGCGGTCTTCACAGCCGCCCGGGTCAGCCGGCGTGGCCCGGGGATGCGGCGCCGCGGAGGAAGGCCCGCACGATCTCCTCGCCGGCCGCGACACCCCGCTCGTCGAGCGCCGTGACATGCGGGGCGTGCCAGCCGGAGTCCGCCAGCTCGCCGTGGCCGGGCCGCCATCCGCGGTCCGCGGCCAGCAGCAGATCGGCGTCGAGAAGAGAGTCCCCGGCCGCGAGGATCTCGGACGCCCCGGTACGGCGCGCCACCTCCGCCACGGCCGCGCTCTTGGTCAACGGCCGCGGCACGGCATAGATCTTGCGGCCTTGCAGGGACACGGTCCAACCGCGTTCGTCCGCCCAGCCGGTGAGGTCCTTCACCCAGGTGTCGGGCAGCAGCGGCCGCTCCACGACGAGGTAGGCGAAGAGGTCCTCGGCGACGCGCTCCTTGAGGAGCCAGGCCGGGTCGGCGGTGCGGACGAGGTGCGCGCGGATCTCGTCCAGAGGGGCGCACTGCGAGGCGAGCCGCTCGGCGACGGTGCGCTGCCAGTCCGGGTCCGACTCGCCCCGTACGAGCAGATGGCCGCCGTTGGCGCAGATGGCGAACTCCGGTGCCGGTCCGGGGAGATGAATGCGGCCGTACTGCTCCCGGGTGCGGGTGGTGGCCGGCACGAAGGTGGTGCTGCCGGCCAGTTCGGCGAGCAGCCCGGCGGCCGTCTCCGTCATATAGGACAGCGGCTTGCGCTCATATGTCTCGACACACAGGAGCCGGGGTGCCTCGGCGTCCGGCATGGCGAGGCCGAGCGCGGCGGCCGAATAGATCAGCGTGCGGTCGAGGTCGCTGGCGACCAAAAGAGGGGCAGCGCGCAGCGCTTCCAGGGAAGGGTGGTGGTGGGCGAGGGGCCGGCCGCTCATCAGGAGGTCACCGCCTTGCCGTCGGCACCCGTCGCTCCGCGGGTGAAGCGGGGGTGGATCAGCCCGACACAGGTGTAGGGCAGTTCGTCGACCTCTTCGACGGGCACGCCCCGTTGTTCCGCCAGGAGGCGCACATGATCGAGGTCGGCCCCGGCGCCCTGCCGGGCCAGGATCTTCCAGGGGACCCGGCGCAGCAGTACGCGCGTGGTCTCGCCGACCCCGGGCTTCACGAGATTGACGTCATGGATGCCGTACTCCTCGCTGATCCGCTCGACGGCCGCCCAGCCCTCCCAGGTGGGGGCCCGGTCGGCGGCGGCCAGCTCCTTCACCTCCGCGGCGACGTCCGCGGCCACGTCGTCGAAACGGGCGCTGACCGCGTCCAGGAACGCGCGCGACACATCGGTCGCGGCCAGGTCACGGTAGAACTTCGCGCCGTGGAAGTCGTCCGGCCCCACGAGGTCGTCGCGCAGGACGGTGCGGGATATGAGGCCGGAAACAGTGGAGTTGAGGCAGGCGGACGGGATGAGGAAGTCGTCCCGGGTGCCATAGGTGTCGACACAGCCGCCGGGGTCGGCGAGCACGGCGATCCGCGGATCGAAGCCCGGGAAGTCCTCCAGGGCCTGGGCGAGTTCGCGGGTGATGGCGCCCTTGCCGGTCCAGCCGTCCACGAAGACGACATCCGCCGGGTCGTGATGGGCGGCCAGCCAGCGCAGCGCGGTGGTGTCGATGCCCCGGCCGCGGACGATCGAGACCGCGTAGTGCGGAACCTCCAGGCCGTGGGCGTGCAGGGCCCAGCGGCGCATCAGCACCCCGACGGGTGTGCCGGCCCGCGCCAGCGACACCAGCACGGGTCGCGGGCTGCGTTCCGCGAGCACGGTCTCGGTGACGGTCCCGACAGCCCGCGCGATCCGGCTCGCGGAGGTCTCCAGCGCGCTGTGGAACAGCGCCTGGTACTGCTCGTTCGGCTGGTATTCGACGGGCAGCGACTCGGCGTAGTGGGCACCACCGCGCTGAATCGCCTCCTCGCGTTCCTCGGTCGGCGCTTCCAGGGTGACGTCGGAAAGGTCCTGGAGCAGCCAGCCGACCTCGTCGGCGGTGTAGGAGGAGAAGGCGGGGCCGCGCAGCGGCTCGGGGAGGGGCATGGATCCGGCCTGTGGTTGCGGGGCGTACGAGGGGACGACCGCGAGCAGCAGCCGGTCGGTGTGTGCGGCGAGCCGGTCCAGCAGACCGTCGGTGGCGTGCAGCTCCGGGAGGTCGCCGTGCGAGTCGACGACGGCCACGATGGCGTCGAAGCGGCGTTCCGGGTCGGCGCCGGCCGCGACGTTGTAGGCGTACCGCTCCCCCGGTCCGTCGGCCGGCCTGTCGTGGGCGGGGAAGGAGAGCCGGGTCCGTATCGCGTAACCCGGGTCGTCGACGGCGAGCACCGGCGACCGGGTGGTGGTGGAGAAGAAGATGCCCGTGCCCCCGGTCGGGGCGGACAGCCGACCGGGGCGTGGCGCGATGGCGCCGTTCCCCGCCCCGGTGCCGTCGTCCGTCGTCGTCGGGGTGGCGCCGCGCCCCTCCCCGGTCACGAGAGCGTCCAGGGCCTCGGCCATCCGCAGCGGCGCGTACATCAACTCCTCGTTGCCGAGGACGAGGATGCGGCGGGCGCCGTCCAGCTCCTGGGCGATCCGGATCGCCATGCCCGGAAGTGCGGCCTCCAGCCGTTCGCGGTGCGCCGGTGTGAAACCGTGCCGCCCGCCGTCCGGCAGCCCGGCGGGCCAGTCGAGGTCCACCCGTACGACGTCCGCACCACGGCCGCCGGCCGCCGGCGGAGCACTCGCCGAACCGGACTCGGCACGTGCGGAACCAGCAGGTGCGGAACCGACGGACACGGGGCCCACGCCCTCGGACGTGCTCCCGGACGTGCTCCCCGTGGCAGGCGCCGGGGCAGCCTGCGCCGCAAGGGCCTCCTGCGCGGCGACGAGTTCCTGGCCGCGGGTGAGGACGTCCGCGGGCAGGTGTACGCCGCCGGCGGCCAGTGCCACGAGGTCGACGCGGGCGCCCAGTTCCGCGGCGAACTTCTCCAGACGGCTGCGGTCCGCGTCGGAGCGCATATCGACGAGGGCGACGACCACATACCGCTCGCGGGGGAAGTGCGCATGCAGCGCCTTGATCGTGTTCAGGACCGTCCTGCCGGTGGAGAACTCGTCGTCGACGAGCACCAACGGGCCGTCCCCGGCGAGGAGTTCGCGGTCCTCGGGGAGCAGCAGATGCGAGGTGGCGTGGCTGTGCTCCTCCTCGAACCCGCCCACCTGCGCCACGCCCGCCACGGGCCGGCGGGTGGAGTGCAGACAGGGCGCGAGCGCCAGGCCGTCGGCCACCGAATGCCCCAGGCCGGTGGCGGTCTCGGCGTACCCCAGGACGACGGAGCGGGCCGCGGCCTCGTCGCCCAGCAGCTTCCGCACCCGGAGCCCCAGCCCGTAGCCGGCGCCATGGACCACACCCGGCCGCTGTGGCACGTGCTTGCCGAGCACGTTCGACACGAGCAGATGGGCCCGCTTGGGGTTGCGCCGCAGCGCAAGTCCCAGCAGTTCCGGCAGCTCGTCCCCGCCGCTCAGCGAGACTCCGAGCCGACCGGCGACCCATTCTCCCGTCCAGACCACGCGTTCCGTCTCCTCCGTCGTAGCGTTCATGTCATTCACCGCATTTCACGTCTGCGGCAGGCTCGCCGTCAGCAGCTCCACGAACCCGATGCCCTCCCGGGCGACCCCGAACGCCTCCGCGCGCAGCAAGGTCCGCTCGGCCCAGGCACGATGCGGCTTCACCTCGTTCATCTTGTTCGTATAGGCGGAGCGCAGCACCCCGCCGTCGCCGCGTTCGGGCCGCAGGATGTCGACCGCGTCGCTGAACTCCTCATGGCTGACGACGGAGAGGGCATGCACCGGCGCGACATGCGAGGGGTGGATGCAGGTCTTGCCCTGGAGGCCGTTCGCACGGTCGAGTTCGATCTCGCGCAGCAGACCGTCCATGTCGTGCTCGATCAGTGCCGTACGCAGTTCCTCGGCGCGTCCGAGGAACGGGCTGCGTCGCAGCTGCGGCTTGAACATCCGCTCTTGCAGCCGGAAGTACTCCCACACCGGGCCGGTGACCGTGAAGCCCGTGCCGTCCGCCCGCCCCAGCACATTCACCACGTCGGAGATCACCGAGGCGACGATCTGGACGTCGTACGCCGTCATGTCGGGGGCTCTGCGCAGTCCGTAGGCGGAGCAGAAGTCCGTCACGCCGAGCCGCAGGGCCAGCACCCGGTCCCGGTATTTGTCCACGGTCCCGGCGATGCCCTGGAGGGTCTCGGCCCGGCTCTCCAGATGCAGCAGCTGCGGGGATTCCAGCACCGGCATCGCATACAGCCGCCGGGCGCAGTCGGACTCGGCCGTGGCCAGCGCCTCGAGGAAGGGGACTCCACGCTCCTCGGTGAACTTCGGAAGTACAAATCCAGACAGTCTGTGGACGGCAGCGCCCATCCGGCGCGTCAGGTCCGGTATTTGACCGGGTGTGCGGACGCGGATGAACAGCAGCGGAAGGTCCGAGCCCGCGGTGGCCGCCTCGTCGAGAAGGCCGAGCTGCCGCACGAGGTTCTCCTCGCCGGCCTCGACATCCCCGTCGCTTATGGAGTCTTCCAGACACAACACCATGGACTTCACGCCAAGACCGGCCTGCTTGAGCACATCGGCGGCGAGTCGCGGGCGGGTGGCAGGGCTGTAGAGCGTGGCACCCAGGGCGACCGCGAGCGTGCGGGCCGGGGAGTCGGCGGTGAACTCCACCGGCTCCTGGTGGAACAGTGTCTTCCGGATGTCGGGCGGAAGGTGCCCAAAATGACGCATATAACTCCCCGTCTCCATGCGGGACCCGGGCCCCCCGCTGCGTCTCGCTGTCTGGATCCAGCCGGTAATCGTACGTGTGTGGGGGCGTGGTTAGTTCCCGCGTGAGTGAAAATCACGTAACCCGCACGAGGCATCCGGGTGTCCGCCGCCGCGCCCCCGGCACGGCTCGCGGCCCCCCGCGTTGTCGCTGCGACCTCAGGGAAGGCAGGATTGCCGCATGACGCACGCGATGCTGAAAGGGTCGAACGTACCCCTCGATGCCACGGCTGTCCGGGCTGTCCTGCGCTGGACGCCCGGCGCCGGTGTCCCTGATGTCGACGCCTCGGCTCTGCTGGTGGGGCCGGAGGGACGCGTGCGATCCGACGAGGACTTCGTCTTCTACAACCAACCGAGGCACCCCAGCGGAAGGGTGCGGCATCTGCCCAAGACCCGGGTCGCGGACAGTCTGGCCGACACCATCGAGGCGGATCTGACGGCGCTGGACGCGTCGGTGGACCGGGTGGTGCTGGCCGCGTCGTCGGACGGTGGCGCGTTCGCCGGCGTCACGGATCTGCGGGTCCTGCTGTACGACGCGACGGCGAGCGACGGCGAGCCGCTCGTGGTCTTCGACGTGGTGCCCGAGACGGGCGATGAGACGGCCCTGATCTGCGGCGAGTTGTACCGCCGCGCCGAGGGCTGGAAGTTCCGCGCCCTGGGCCAGGGGTACGAGAGCGGCCTGGTCGGTCTGGCGACCGAGTTCGGGATCTCGGTGGACGAGAACGAAGCGGCCGCCGACGGTCCGCCGTCCTCGGAGGCACCGGTGTCGGCGCCCCCCGGCCCGGAGCCCGCGGCGCCCGTCGACCCGGCTCCCCGGGACGACCCCGGCCCCTCCACCGACCCGGCCACCGCCGCCCCGGCGGAGGCGAGCGGCCCGCCCGCGTCCGCCGCGACCCCGCCGCCCAGCACCTGGCCCGAAGAGGCCTCGAACCCCCCGTCCGCGGCGGACCCGCAGGCACCTCCGGCGTCGGACCCGGAAGCGGTCACCCAGCATGTGGCCGATGCCATGCCGGAGCCGTTCTCGTCCGCCCCGCTGCCGTCGTCCGCCACCACGTCCCCGGCGGCGCCGGCGCCCACGAGCGGCGGCTACGGCTACCCGCAGAACGTTCCGCCACCGCCCACGCAGCCCCCGGCCCAGCCCGCCTACGGCTACCCGGGGCCGCCGCCCCAGTACCAGCCCCAGCAGCCCACGCAGGCCCCGTACGGCGTCCCGCCGCAGCAACAGCCGCACCCGGCCTCGACGTACGGCTACCCGTTGCAGCAGCCCTTCGTGCCGGACCCGTCCTTCGTCCTGCCGCCCCAGGGCCCGCAGTTCCAGCGCCGTTAGGGATACCCGGCCGGGCCGCCTGACGGCGCGGGCGCAGGGCGGGCGGAACGCGGTACGGGCGGGACGCGGCAGGAGCGGTCCCCGGCACCGGCGGACCGCAGCACGCGCGGCTCACGCGGTGGTCTTGTAACCCCGCCCCCACTGGAGCCCCCATCCGTACAGCCGGTCGAGCTCCGCCTGGAAGCCGTAGACGTACTTCACCTCGCGGCGCACCATCAGCTCGCCCTTGACGTTCTCGAGCATGAAGACGGCGCAGGAGCGGGCCTGCGGCGCCCGCTCGTTCAGCTTGAGCTCCACCCGTGGTCCGCTGCTGGGATAGAGCGTCACGACCGCATGCGTACGGTCGAACGCCGGCGTGCCGTCGTAGATGTAGACGAAGATCAGCATCCGCTTGATCTCATCGCGGTGGTCCAGGTTGATGTAGAGCGTCTCGCCGGAGCCCGAACCGAAGCGGTCATCACCGCTGAGCTTGACGAAGGGCGGTCCGTTGAGGTCGCCCAGAAAGTTGCCCAGCGGCTGCACCACGCCCCTGGTGCCGTCCTTGAGCTCGTACAGACAGGCCAGGTCCAGGTCGACATTGACCACGGCAGGACCCTGCGCCTGCACCACCTCGGGTTTGAACAGCTTGCCCGGATGCCGCAGCAGACTGCCCTTGCCGGGCCCGCCCCGCTCATGCAGGTCCGACGTCCTCATCTGCCAGTGCAGATTGACCCGCAGATGCCCGGTCGCCGCCCCCTGCTTGGTCAGCGAGACCACCGGATTCCGCTTCGTCAGCTCGACGACATACGACGCTCCGCCGCTGTCGAAGTCGAACTTCGACGTGCCACCACGCCACAGGTTCCCCAGGAACGACACGTTGCCCACCCCATTGCTAGACCCCACATCACTGCGGGGCGGCCCGAGGTCTGCACCTCAGGGCCGCCCCGCAGAGAGCGTTCCTCAATCAGCGTCGCGTCACACTCCGCGCGCGACTTCCGACTGCGCTTCCGAGGATTCCCCCGGTTTGCCCTCCCGCCGGTTCCGGATCACGGACGAAGCGAAGGAGAGACCGATCAGCCCGATGCCCACCAGGCCGGTGACGACCTCGGGGATCTCGTACCTGATCGTGGCCAGCAAGATGACGGCCAGCGCGCCGATCGCGTAGTGGGCGCCGTGCTCCAGGTAGACGTAGTCGTCCAGGGTCCCCTTGCGGACCAGGAAGACCGTCAGCGAACGGATGTACATCGCGCCGATGCCCAGACCCAGCGCCATCATGAAGATGTCGTTGGTGATGGCGAAGGCACCGATGACGCCGTCGAAGGAGAAGGACGCGTCGATGACCTCGAGGTAGAGGAACATGAAGAACGCGGCCTTGCCGGCCAGGCCCACGACCGCGCCGTTGCCCGTCTTCGCGGGAGCCGCCGCGGTTTCCTCGCTCTCCTCGTCCGCGTCCTCCAGCTTGTCCTCGAAGTAGCCGGAGATACCGGCGACGACGAGATACGTGATGAGGCCCGCGACCCCGGCCAGCAGGACCGTGGCGCTCTTGTCACCGGCGCCGTGCGCGGCTTCGGTGGCCACCGTCATCGCGCTCACCAGCAGGACGACCAGCGCGATGATCACCGACAGCGTGTCGAGCTTGCCCAGCTTGGCCATGGGCTTCTCGATCCACGACAGCCACTTGTAGTCGCGCTCCTCGAATATGAAGTCGAGGAAGATCATCAGCAGGAAGATGCCGCCGAAGGCCGCGATGGCGGGGTGGGCGCTGGTGACCAGTTCCTGGTACTGCGCCTTGTCGTTGATGGCGAGGTTGACCGCCTCGATCGGTCCCAGCTTCGCGGTGATCGCGACAATGACGACCGGGAACACCAGCCGCATGCCGAACACCGCGACGAGGATGCCGACGGTGAGGAAGATCTTCTGCCAGAAGGCGTTCATCTTGCGCAGGATGCCTGCGTTGATGACGGCATTGTCGAACGAGAGCGAGATCTCCAGGATGGACAGGATCCCGACAATCGCGAGCCCTTGCCACCCCCAGAGCACGCCCGCCAAGGCGAGGCCGGCCACCGTGATGGCGAACGACCAGCCAAAGGTTTTCAGGAGCACTGCCTACCCAATCCCTCGCTGTATGGGGTCCCCCGCGCGGTGCGCGCGGCGCTTTACGAAACGTTGACCCCGAAGTCTAGAGCGATGCCCCGCAGGCCTGACGCGTACCCCTGTCCTACTGCCCGGAACTTCCATTCGCCGTTGTAGCGGTACACCTCGCCGAAGATCATCGCGGTTTCGCCGGAGGCGTCCTCGCTGAGGTCGTAACGGGCGAGTTCACAGCCGTCGGCCTGATTGACGATGCGGATGAAGGCATTGCTGACCTGGCCGAAGCTCTGGCCGCGCGCATCGGCCTCATGGATCGAGACCGGAAAGACGATCTTGTCGACCTGCTCGGGCACCTGCGAGAGATCCAGCAGGACCGACTCGTCGTCGCCCTCACCCTCACCGGTGAGGTTGTCCCCGGTGTGCTCGACGGAGCCCTCGGGGCTCTTGAGGTTGTTGTAGAAGACGAAGTACTCGTCCCCCAGCACCCGCCCCGACTGACACAGCAGCGCGCTGGCGTCGAGATCGAACGGTGCGCCGGTCGTGGACCGCGCGTCCCAGCCGAGGCCGACCATGATCTGTGTGAGATTCGGAGCGGCCTTGGAAAGCGAGACATTGCCCCCCTTGGCAAGCGTGACACTCATCGTTCGCTTCCTCCCCGGTGTCGGTGCGGGCCGTGTCCGGCGCGGCCCATAACCCTTCGAGCGCGTCCGGCGCCGCACTCCCCGGGCAGGGGCGTACGGCGCCGGACGCGGTCACTCTTGGCCGGGCAGCGGCTGCGGCATCGCTGCCCGGTCCGGACGTCGACGATCAGATGGCGATCTGTCGGTCAGACGTTGACGCCGAAGTCCTGCGCGATGCCGCGCAGACCCGAGGCGTAGCCCTGGCCGATGGCCCGGAACTTCCACTCGGCGCCGTTGCGGTACAGCTCGCCGAAGACCATGGCGGTCTCGGTCGAGGCGTCCTCGCTCAGGTCGTAGCGGGCCAGCTCGACGTTGTCGGCCTGGTTGACCACGCGGATGAAGGCGTTACGGACCTGGCCGAAGCTCTGCTGGCGGGTCTCGGCGTCGTAGATCGACACCGGGAAGACGACCTTGGAGACATCGGCCGGCACCGCGGCCAGATTCACCTTGATCTGCTCGTCGTCGCCTTCGCCCTCACCGGTGATGTTGTCGCCGGTGTGCTCGACCGAACCGTCGGGGCTCTTCAGGTTGTTGAAGAACACGAAGTTCTGGTCGTTGGCCACCTTGCCCTGGTCGTTCGCCAGCAGGGCGCTGGCGTCCAGGTCGAAGTCCGTACCGGTGGTCGTACGCGCATCCCAGCCCAGACCGACGACGACGGCGGTCAGATTGGGGGCTTCCTTCGTCAGCGAGACGTTGCCGCCCTTGCTGAGGCTGACTCCCACGAGTCCTCCCATAGATTCGAGGGGTACGTAAAGATTTGCGCCCCCATCGTGCATGGCATCGGATCAACGAATTGATCCTAGTGACCGGTTCCCGCCGATCGCAGGTATCGCACCTGGATCGGTGCGGATGTCGGCCAGGCGGGCGCGGCGATGCCTGGGGGCGCGCCCGTCTCAGAGGGTGTCGAGCGCCTTGGCGTACTCGTTCAGGTCGCGGGCGTCGGGCAGGCCGTTGACGACCGTCCAGCGCACCACGCCCTCCTTGTCGATGATGAACGTGCCGCGCACCGCGCAGCCCTTCTCCTCGTCGAAGACGCCGTACGCACGCGAGGCCTCGCCGTGCGGCCAGAAGTCCGACAGGAGCGGGTACTCCAGGCCCTCCTGCTCGGCGAAGACGCGCAGCGAGAACGGGGAGTCGTTGGAGACGGCCAGCAGCTGGACGTCGTCGTTGACGAACTTCGGCAGCTCGTCACGGAGCGCGCAGAGCTCGCCGGTGCAGACACCGGTGAAGGCGAAGGGGTAGAAGAGGAGGACGACGGCCTTCTCGCCGCGGAAGTCGGAGAGCCTGACCAGCTCGCCGTGCTGGTTCTTCAGCTCGAAATCCGGAGCCTTCGTGCCGACCTCGATCGCCATGGGGTGCTTCCCTTCCGCTCACTCGCAACAGGACGCGACCAACCCTACGCGCCGGGGTGCACGTCCGGGGAACCTGTCCTGAACAGGGCGGAGCCCCCTCCGGAACAGGGCGGAGGGGGCTCGGTGGCGAATATTGGGGACGGTACGGCTCAGCGCTTGCCGGCCTTGGGGGTGACCAGTCGGCTGCCGGCCCAGTCCTTGCCCGCGTTGATGCTCTTGGTCTGGGACAGACCCGCGGTCTGCGCGGCCTCATTGATGTCGCTCGGCTCGACGTAGCCGTCGCGGCCGGTCTTCGGGGTCAGCAGCCAGATCTGCCCGCCCTCGTCGATCAGCCCGATGGCGTCCACCAGCGCGTCCGTGAGGTCGCCGTCCTCGTCGCGGAACCACAGCAGAACGACGTCACACACGTCGTCGTAGTCCTCGTCGACGAGTTCCTGGCCGATCACGGTCTCAATGCCTTCGCGGAGATCCCGATCGACGTCGTCGTCGTATCCGATCTCCTGGACCACCTGTCCGGGCTCGAACCCCAGCCTGGCGGCAGGGTTGGTCCGCTCCTCCGCGTGGTCCGCGGTCGCGCTCACGGATTGCCTCCTGTCATGTTTCGGAAATGCTCGGGGACCCCGCGCGTGCGCGGAGCATTGGGCGTAGTCCACACGGGCCGGGCGGATCGCGCAAGTACCCGGCGGTTCAGACCGCCGAAACGGTGACGTTTGGAGGCGTCTCGCCGCAAGCGCGACCCCAGCAGGCCAGGCTGAAGTGATTCACACCACAGCTTTCTGTGAAGTTTATCGGGTACTCGCGCCGGACTGGTCCCTTCGGGGGGCGGCGGCCGGTTCCGGACCTGATTTCGGGTGCCGCACGTCCGTACGCGAAGCACTTTCGACATGGGCGTATGGTTGCGATTTGGCCGACCCGAGAAATCGGCCTTTTCAGCGCCATCTCTCTACGGATGGGTTACCCATCAGTAGAGGTGACGTATCCCTGTGGCTCGGTACACGATGGAAGACGGCGCGACACCAAGGCAGCGACAGCATTCGTCCCGTGTGCAGCATCAATAGTTTGCGAAGCACGACACGAACCGAACACGAAGGAACAGCGTGGCTTCCGGATCCGATCGAAACCCGATCATCATTGGCGGCCTTCCCAGCCAGGTCCCGGACTTCGATCCCGAAGAGACCCAGGAATGGCTCGACTCGCTCGACGCAGCCGTCGACGAGCGGGGCCGGGAACGTGCCCGCTACCTCATGCTCCGCCTGATCGAGCGTGCGCGCGAGAAGCGTGTGGCCGTGCCCGAGATGCGCAGCACGGACTACGTCAACACCATCGCGACCAAGGACGAGCCGTTCTTCCCGGGCAACGAGGAGATCGAGCGCAAGGTCCTGAACGCGACCCGCTGGAACGCCGCCGTGATGGTCTCGCGCGCCCAGCGTCCGGGCATCGGCGTCGGCGGCCACATCGCCACCTTCGCCTCCTCCGCCTCCCTCTACGACGTGGGCTTCAACCACTTCTTCCGGGGCAAGGACGAGGGTGACGGCGGCGACCAGATCTTCTTCCAGGGCCATGCCTCGCCCGGTGTCTACGCCCGCGCGTTCCTCCTGGACCGGCTGACCGAGCCGCAGCTCGACGCCTTCCGGCAGGAGAAGTCCAAGGCTCCCAACGGCCTGTCCAGCTACCCGCACCCGCGGCTGATGCCGGACTTCTGGGAGTTCCCGACCGTCTCGATGGGCCTCGGCCCGCTCGGCGCGATCTACCAGGCGCGGATGAACCGCTACATGGAGGCGCGCGGTATCGCCGACACCTCCAAGTCGCACGTATGGGCCTACCTCGGCGACGGCGAGATGGACGAGCCCGAGTCGCTCGGCCAGCTGTCCATCGCCGCCCGTGAGGGCCTGGACAACCTGACCTTCGTCGTGAACTGCAACCTCCAGCGCCTCGACGGCCCGGTCCGCGGCAACGGCAAGATCATGCAGGAGCTGGAGTCGCAGTTCCGCGGCGCCGGCTGGAACGTCATCAAGCTGGTGTGGGACCGCAGCTGGGACCCGCTGCTCGGGCAGGACCGCGACGGCATCCTGGTCAACAAGCTCAACAGCACGCCCGACGGTCAGTTCCAGACGTACGCCACCGAGACCGGTGCGTACATCCGCGACCACTTCTTCGGCGACGACCAGCGGCTGCGCGCGATGGTCGAGAACATGACCGACGACCAGATCCTGCACCTGGGCCGCGGCGGTCACGACCACAAGAAGATCTACGCGGCGTATGCGGCGGCCAAGGCCCACAAGGGCCAGCCGACGGTGATCCTCGCGCAGACCGTCAAGGGCTGGACGCTCGGCCCGAACTTCGAGGGCCGCAACGCGACCCACCAGATGAAGAAGCTGACGGTCGCGGACCTCAAGGGCTTCCGTGACCGGCTGCACCTGCCGATCCCGGACAAGGACCTGGAGGACGGCCTGCCGCCGTACTACCACCCGGGCCGCAACTCCGAAGAGATCCAGTACATGCACGACCGCCGCAAGGGGCTGGGGGGCTATGTGCCCACCCGTGTCGTGCGCGCCAAGCCGCTCCAGCTGCCGGACGACAAGGCCTATGCGGGTGCCAAGAAGGGCTCGGGGCAGCAGAAGATCGCCACGACCATGGCGTTCGTCCGTGTCCTGAAGGACCTCATGCGGGACAAGGAGATCGGCAAGCGCTTCGTGCCGATCGCGCCCGACGAGTACCGCACCTTCGGCATGGACGCGTTCTTCCCGTCGGCCAAGATCTACAACCCGCTGGGCCAGCAGTACGAGTCGGTCGACCGCGAACTGCTCCTTGCCTACAAGGAGTCGCCGACCGGCCAGATGCTGCACGACGGCATCACCGAGGCGGGCTGCACCGCGTCGCTGATCGCGGCGGGCTCGGCCTATGCTACGCACGGCGAGCCGCTGATCCCGGTCTACGTCTTCTACTCGATGTTCGGGTTCCAGCGCACCGGCGACCAGTTCTGGCAGATGGCCGACCAGCTCGCACGCGGCTTCGTGCTCGGCGCGACCGCCGGCCGTACGACGCTGACCGGTGAGGGTCTCCAGCACGCCGACGGCCACTCCCAGCTGCTGGCCTCGACCAACCCGGCCTGTGTCGCCTACGACCCGGCCTACGGCTACGAGATCGCGCACATCGTCAAGGACGGTCTGCGGCGGATGTACGGCGAGAACGCCGAGGACATCTTCTACTACCTGACCGTCTACAACGAGCCGATCCAGCACCCGGCGGAGCCGGCGGACGCCGACGTCGAGGGCATCCTCAAGGGTCTGCACCGCATCAAGGCCGGTGAGAAGGGCGAGCACGCGGCCCAGATCCTCGCCTCCGGTGTCGCGGTGCCGTGGGCGGTCGAGGCCCAGCAGATCCTCGCGGACGAGTGGAACATCAAGGCCGATGTCTGGTCGGCGACGTCCTGGAACGAGCTGCGCCGCGATGCGGTGGAGATCGAGGAGCACAACCTTCTGCACCCGGAGGAGGAGCAGCGCGTCCCGTATGTGACGCAGAAGCTCCAGGACGCCGAGGGCCCGAAGGTCGCGGTCTCTGACTGGATGCGGTCCGTGCCGGACCAGATCGCGCGCTGGGTTCCCGGCACGTACCAGTCGCTGGGCGCCGACGGCTTCGGCTTCGCGGACACCCGTGGTGCGGCCCGTCGCTTCTTCCACATCGACACGCAGTCCATCGTCCTTGGCGTGCTCACCGAGCTCGCCAAGGAGGGCAAGGTCGACCGGTCGCTGCTGAAGCAGGCGATCGACCGCTACCAGCTCCTGGACGTCTCGGCCGCCGAAGCCGGAGAGGCCGGCGGCGACGCCTGATCTCTCCGCGGCCGTCCGCCGCATCCCTTCCGCCGCGCCCCCCGACCAGCGTTCTCCGCCGGTCGGGGGGCGCGGCGCCGTGCGGTGGGGCCGGAGGGTGCGTACAGGGCGGCCGGCGGGCGGCCGGCTCAGCGCTCCCACACCTTGAACGCCCGTACCTGGTAGGGCGACCGGGGCACCCAGCTGCCGCCGCCCGGGTAGGTGTCGAACTCGGCGGTCTCGGCGCATTCCGCGCTCTGGTAGGTGGTGACCGGCCGGCCCGTGCGGTTGGCGAGCGCGGCGGCGCTGGTGTTCCCGGGCAGCCGGACACAGCTCTCGATGTCGGTGTCGGACAGCTCGTAGGTGCGCCGCTCGCCGCCGAAGTCGGCCTTCGGCCAGAGGCACAGCTGTCCGGCCGCGCAGTCGCCCGAGGCGGCCGCGGTACGGCCGCCGCCGGCCGCGTGTGCGGCGGGGGTGCCGAGGGCGGGCGGGACGGCGAGGGCCGCGGTGAGCGCGGCGAGGCCGGTGAGGAGCGCGGTGGTGTGGGACGTGCGCAGACGCAGACGCATAGGAATCTCCCCCGTGAAGTACGACGATGGCGTCCCGCTGCGGGCGGTCTGCCCGCGGCGGGGTGCTGCGTGTCGAGCTTCGCGAGGGTGCGGCGCGGTTGCCAAGGCCGTGGCGGGGCCGCCACCCGGATCAGGTATGTGGATACGCGCAACGGCGCGGAGCGGGGCGCCGGTGCACGGCGTTGACGGAGGGGAGGGAGCGGCGGGCCGACTGCGGAAACCGTTCGTCCCCTGGCCTGCCGGGGTTCGGGAGGGGGCGCGCCGCCCCTGGAGGCGGCCGGTGCCCGGTCCGGTTCCCGGAAGGGCTCATCCGGATGAGGGATGCGGCGCTCCGGCGGCGGCCAACTGCCGCGGGGCGCACGGCGGGAGGGGCCGGGAGCGGTCCGGGACGGCCGGTTGACGCCCGGTGCTGACGGCGGCACGCGACGGCGCGCGGCCGGACGAGGAAAGAAGCCTCGTGCCTGCCGCGCGCCGGGCGCCGCGCACTGATGCCGGTCGTGCCTCGCGCCGCGGACCGTGCCACGCCCCGCAGCGAGTACCCGGCCGCGGTTCCTGTGCCGTACGGCCGGGACGCCGGTCAGATGTGGCCGACGCCGGCGCCCGCCTCGGCGTTCGCGCCACGCTTGGTGAAGACGGCGACGACGGCGGCGACGACCGCCACACCGCAGGCGACCGTGAAGGCCAGGCCCATGCCGGACACGAAGGTGTCGTGGGCGACGGACGTGATCTTCTGGGCGAACTCCGGCGGGGTGCCCTTCGGGACCGGCGCGATACCGGCCGAGACGGCGTCCGCCGCCTGGGACATCTTCGCGGGCGGGACCGGCGGGAGGCCGGCCGACTTCCAGTTGCCCGGGAGGTCGTTGTCGACGCGGGAGGCCATCACCGCGCCGAGCACGGCCGTACCGAGGCTGCCGCCGACCTGCATCGCGGCCTGCTGGAGACCGCCGGCGACGCCGGAGAGCTCCAGCGGGGCGTTGCCGACGATGACCTCGGTGGCGCCGACCATGACGGGCGCCAGGCCCAGGCCGAGCAGCGCGAACCACAGGGACATCGGGCCGGTGCTGCTGTGGGTGTCGAGGCCGGACATGCCGTACATGGCGACGGCGGTGAGGACCATGCCGCCGACCAGCGGGATGCGCGGGCCGAACTTGGTGATCAGGGCGCCGGCCAGCGGCGAGCCGACGATCATCATGCCCGTGAGCGGAAGGAGGTGCAGACCGCTGTCGACGGGGGTCATCCCGTGGACGTTCTGGAGGTAGAACGTCACGAAGAACAGGCCGCCCATGAAGGCGAAGGCCATCAGCACCATCAGGACGGTGCCGGCGGTGAGCGGCAGGGAGCGGAACATCCGCAGCGGGATGAGCGGTTCGCGGACCTTGGTCTCCAGCACGGCGAACAGCGCGAAGAGGACCACCGCGCCGATCAGGAAGCCCCAGGTCTTCATGTCGCCCCAGCCCCATTCCGACGCCTTGATCAGCGGCCAGATGAAGCAGAACATCGCTCCGGAGAGCAGCACGATGCCCGGGATGTCGAACGAGCGCGGGGCGTTCTGCGCGCGGTGGTCCTTGAGGATCACCAGGCCGAGAACCAGGGCCAGCACGCCGACCGGGACGTTGATGAAGAACACGGACTGCCAGTTGACGTGCTCGACCAGCAGTCCGCCGACTATCGGGCCGCCGGCGGTGGAGGCCCCGATGACCATGCCCCAGATGCCGATGGCCATGTTGAGCTTCTCGGCCGGGAAGGTGGCGCGCAGCAGGCCCAGCGCGGCGGGCATCAGCAGCGCGCCGAACAGGCCTTGCAGCACGCGGAAGGCGATGACCAGCGAGACCTCGTGGGAGAACCCGATCGCGCCGGAGGCGGCGGCGAAGCCGAGGATGCCGATGAGGAAGGTCTGGCGGTGGCCGAAGCGGTCACCGAGCTTGCCCGCCGTGATGAGTGAGACGGCCAGCGCGAGCATGTAGCCGTTGGTGATCCACTGCACGTCGGCGAGCGAGGCGCCGAGATCTTCCTTGATGGCGGGGTTGGCGATGGCGACGATCGTGCCGTCCAGGGCGACCATCATGACGCCGATGGCGACGGAGAAGAGGGTCAGCCACGGATGGCCGCGCAGCCCCTTCGGGGGCTCCGGTGCGGGAAGGTCCGGCGCAGCGACGGCAACCGGGGTCTGAGAACTCATACGACGAGGCTAATGTCAGCCACTGACAGTTGACAAAGCAATTCATGAGTCGGTAACTGTCATCTCGCTCACAGGTAACCTGAGCAGCGAGAACACCACGGAGAGGCGGCTCAGGATGGCGACCCCGACGCCGCATACGGCACCCACGGGCCTGCGAGAACGCAAGAAGCAGCGCACCCGCGACGCGCTGATCCGCGCGGCGCTCGAACTGTTCACGGAGCAGGGCTACGAGGCGACGACGATCGACGAGATCGCGGAGACGGTGGATGTCTCCCAGCGGACGTACTTCCGCTACTTCGCCAACAAGGAGGACGTCACCTTCGCCGTCCAGGAAATGGTCGAGGCCCGCTTCCTCGACGAGCTGCGCGCGCGGCCCGCGGCGGAGGCGCCGCTCATCGCCCTGCGCAGCGCCGTGATGGTGGCCTGGGACGACATCGGCAGCGCGATCGAGTCGGTGATCCCGGTGGAGCTGTACATGCGCTCGTTCCAGATGATCGAGTCGACGCCCGCGCTGGTCGCCGCGCATCTGCGGCGCTCCTCCGAGCTGGAGGAGCAGATAGCGCGGCTGATCGCCGGGCGCGAGGGGCTGGACGTGGACGCCGATCCGCGGCCGCGGGTGCTGGTCGCCGCGTTCAGCGGGGTGATGCGGGTGGCGGGCAAGGTGTGGGGCGAGGGGCAGGACTGCACCGTGGCGTCCATCCGCGAGCTGACCCGGTCCTATCTGGACCACCTCGGGCCGGCGATGGACGACGACTGGCGGACGGGGCGAGGACACCGCTGACAGGCCCGGCGAGCGGGCCCGGCGGCCGGCCCGCCCGAAAGCCGGCCCGCGCCGATGATCCCACTCTCCGTAACGGAAATCCACCGCTAAGCGATCATTTCCGTTGTCCCATGAGACCGCCTATGCACGGCTGAGCACCGGAAACGACCGACAAGTGTCCGGTTTGGTCGAAATACCCACTGTGGAACGTGATCTCACTCACGGTCACAGCGAGCAGCCTGCCGCGTCTCCTAGGGTGGCTCGCGGTGACTTCCTTCCCGGCCCTCGGCCCCTCCTCCAGCTTCCTCCAGTCCTCCCCGTGGCGCGCCACGCTCGCCCTGGCGGTGGTGTTCGTGATGCTTGCCACGACCGGCTGGACTGCCGTGAGAGGTACCAAGGGAGACGCCAACCCGCTGGCCACCGCCAAGACCGCCTGGCAGCACGCCACCTTCCACGGCCGTCCGCTGCCCGACGCGGGCGGTTCGCCGGCCGCGCTGCGGGCCTTCTTCGCCACGCTCGGCCGGGCCGAGAAGCGGCAGCTCGCCGACCGCTATCCGCTGGTCGTGGGCAATATGAACGGCGCCCCCGTGAAGCTGCGCTACCGCGCCAACCGGATGGCCATCGACGACGCCCGCCGCATCGAGAAACAGCGGACCGGCGACCACCGGCTCACGCCCGTCGGCCGTCAGGAAGCGGGCCGGCTGATGCACCGCCTCGAGTCGATGATGAGTTCCGGCCGGCAGATCCTGGCCTTTGATCCGGCGGGCGGGGGCCGGGCCGCCGAGGTCTTCGGCAACCTCCCGGCGGCACAACGCGTCTCGGTCGTGGTGCCCGGTGTGGACACCAACCTCTCCACCTTCGAGCGCACCGCGCGGGCGAACACCGCCCCTGTCGGCATGGCGCAATCCCTCTACGGCGCCGAGCGCGAGGCCCGGCCCGGCACCCGTACCGCGGTGATCGCCTGGGCCGACTACACCTCACCGGCCGGCATGGGCGTCGAGGCCGCCACCGGGCAGCTCGCCGAGGCCGGTGCGGTCCGGCTGCGCGCCCTGGTGGACTCGCTGCCCTCCTCCGACACCGTCTCGCTGTTCTGCCACAGCTACGGGTCCGTGGTGTGCGGCGTCGCGGCCCGTGACCTGCCGTCCAACGTCGAGGACATCGCGGTGGCCGGCAGCCCCGGCATGCGGGCCGGGAGCCGCGCAGGACTGGGCACCCATGCCCGTGTCTGGGCCATGCGGGACTCCGACGACTGGATCCAGGACGTGCCCTACCTGGAGGTCGGCGGTCTCGGCCACGGCGCCGACCCGGTCGACCCGTCCTTCGGCTCCCGGATCCTGTCGGCCGACGGCGCCGTCGGGCACGCCGGCTACTTCGCGCCGGGCACCGGCAGCCTGCGCAACTTCGCCCTGCTCGGGGTCGGCGCGACCGGCACGGTCGCCTGCGCCTCCGCCGACCCGCACTGCCGCTCGGACCTGCTCTGAGGCCGCAAGGCCCGACGACCGGCGGGCCGCGGGCACGGCCCGGCGCCCGGGGACGGGCCGTGCCCGCGGGAACCGTCCGCGGCGCCCGGGACGTCCACGAGGCAAGGGACGAGGCGGGAGGCCGGAGCGAGGCGCGCGGCTCCGGCAGACGCCCCCGAGCTTTCCGGAAGGGGGACGGGCGGGCAACCGCCCGCATACGATGAGCCGCATGGGTGATGTGCTGGCGGGTTTTCATGCCGTCTGGGAGTTCGACACGGACTCCGTACTCATCCGCTTCGAACGGGGAATCCGTAAGCCGAAGCTGTTCCAGGCGCTCGGCGAGCGACGCATTCCGTACGAGGCGCTGAGCTCCGTCGAAGTGACCGGGGGCAGACGCGGCACGGTGGTGCTGCACGCCGTGCCCCGGCCCGGCGCCGATCCTTTGATGGAGGCGGCGGACGGGCAGCTCAAGGAGGACTCCGACCCGTACCGGCTGGTGCTGCCGGCCGAGCGCGAGACGCTGGCCGAGTACTACGCCGACGAGCTGCGCACGGTGCTCGGCCCCGACGCGAAGGAGCCCGCCGACCGCCATCTGGTAGCCGCGCCGGAGCCACCGCTGCACTTCAAGGCGTACGACGGCAAGGCGTCCTTCGACGGGCGTTCGGTCGCCTTCCGGTGGTTCTGGACGGGCGCGTCCTCGGCGAAATGGAAGTGCGGCGACCAGAGCTTCACGGTCGGCGAGCTGGCCGGGGTCGAGTGGCGGTCACCGGAGATCCTCAACGGCTATCTGCGCCTGCTGGAGCGCGGCGCCCACGAGCCGGGAACGGGCGAGCCGGACCAGGATCCGGCCGCGGTGGTGTTCGGACTGGGCTACGGCCTCGTTCATGAGTCGCTGCCGTTCGCGGCCGCGGTGCTCCAGGCCGTACGTGCCGCCGAACCGGAACAGGACACGCCGGAGGGCGAGCCGCGCCGCCGGACCGGGGACGCGCGCCGGGACCCCGCCGATATCGCGGACCGGATACGGCACCTCGGTGAGCTGCACGGGGCCGGCCTGCTGACCGACGACGAGTTCAGCACGAAGAAGGCCGAGCTGCTGGCGGAGCTTTAGGGCCTGTCCGGACAACACCCAGGGCACTTCACGGATCATGGCGGCTCGGCTCCCTGAGTTTGCGGGGAAGCGTTGCGGGACGTGCCGGAGCCGGGGACCGGCCGGGGGACTCATACCGTGGTAGGGGGTGGAAGCCCGGACCCTGGTATGACGCCGTGGCCGCCGGGCTCCGCTTAGATGGAGGGCGCGATGAGCGGACCCTCTCCCACCCCAGCACACGAGCCGACCCGTCAACGGGTGCTGCGCGCCGCACGGCAGGCGCTGCACGTCCTCGTCGTCGAACTCGGCACCCCGACCGAGCCCGGCACCCCGCTGTTCGGCAGCGTCCAGAAGCCCTGGCTGCGCCGGCTGCCGTATCTCGTCGCGTTCGGGTTCGCGGTGTCCCTGCTGCCGACGACGATCACCATCCTCAGCCACGACTACGGCTTGGACGGCGGACTCGCCAGCGCGCTGGCCACGGCGCAGACCGCGCCGCTGCTGCTCGCGGTGACCCGGCCGCTCCAGGCCTGGTGGGTGATCTTCACGGCGGACATCCTCTGTGCCCTGGCGCTCACCGGCTCGGACGGCGTCGCGGGCCGCGCCTGGCCCTGGCCGCCCATGGTGATCGTCGGATATCTCGCGCTGATGGTGGCGCTGTCGCTGCGCGAGCGCAGCCGCACCCTGATCGCCGTCTGGCTGACGACCGGCGTGGCGGGCATCCTCTTCGAACCGAGGGCACCGGACCGGAGCAACGGCACCTGGGTGCTGCTGTTCGTCCTCACCGGTGTGGTGCTGATGATGGGCGCCACGCTGCGGGAACGGGGCGACGCCCAGCGGAAGTTGATCGAGCAGGAGACCATCAGCGAGGCCGAGCGGGCCCGTCGCACGCTGCTGGAGGAGCGCACCCGCATCGCCCGTGAGCTGCACGATGTCGTCGCCCACCACATGTCGGTGATCACGGTCCAGGCGGACAGCGCCCCGTACCGCCTCAGCGGGCTTCCCCGGGAGGCCGAGGAGGAGTTCGGGTCGATCGCGGCGACCGCCCGCGAGTCGCTGGCGGAGATGCGCCGGCTGCTCGGGGTGCTGCGCAGCGAGGAGACGGAGCGGCACGGCGGCCCGGAGAAGGCTCCCCAGCCCGGTATCGGCATGCTGCCGAAGCTGGTCGAGGGGACCGTACGGGCGGGTGTACCGGTGGAGTTGTCGCTGCCCGAGGACCGGGTACCGCTCGAACCTGCGGTGGATCTGTCGGCGTACCGCATCGTGCAGGAGGCGCTGGCCAATGTCGTGCGGCATGCCCCGGGCGCCCGGACCCGGGTGTCGGTGACGACGGCGGCGGACGGCTCACGGCTGACCGTGCTGGTCGTCAACTCGCCGCCGCCCGCACCGTCCGCACCGTCCGCGCCGCTGGAGACCACCGGCACCGGCCATGGCCTCATCGGTATGCGGGAGCGGGTGCGGCTGGTGGACGGGTCGCTCGACACCGGGCCGCTCTCCGACGGCGGCTTCCGGGTCGCCGCGCAGCTCCCCCTCTCCCTGCCGCCCGCCCCGGCGGCTTCGCTTTCACCGAAGGACTCCGGCTCCGTATGACCACGCGCGTGATCATCGTCGACGACCAGGCCATGGTGCGCGCGGGCTTCGCCGCCCTCCTCGCCGCGCAGAGCGATGTCGAGGTGGTGGGCGATGCACCGGACGGTGTGCAGGGTGTGGAGCTGAGCCGTCGGACGCACCCCGATGTGGTGCTGATGGATGTCAGGATGCCGGAGATGGACGGTCTGGAGGCGGCCCGGCGGCTGCTCGATCCGCCTCCCGGTGTGCTGCACCGTCCGAAGGTGCTGATGCTGACCACCTTCGACGTGGACGACTACGTCTACGAGGCGCTGCGCGCGGGGGCGTCCGGGTTCCTGCTCAAGGATGCGCCGCCGGGCGATCTGATCTCCGCGGTCCGGGTCGTGGCGGCCGGGGAGGCGCTGCTCGCGCCGTCCGTGACGCGGCGGCTGATAGCCGACTTCGCCCGCCGGCGGCCGGCGCCCCGCAAGGGCCGGGACGCGCTCCGGCTGAAGGGGCTCACCCCGCGCGAGACGGAGGTCCTGGAGCTGATCGCCCGCGGTCTGTCCAACCAGGAGATCGCCGATGCGCTGATCGTCGCCGAACAGACCGTGAAGACCCATGTCAGCCGGGTGCTCGCCAAGTTGGCGCTGCGGGACCGTGCGCAAGCCGTGATCTTCGCGTACGAGTCGGGGCTGGTGTCGCCCGGGGAGCGGTAGAGGGGTAACGGGCGCGGTAGCAGCGGTAACGGGGACGGTGGCGCGCCCCTGACGGCCCCCTCCGCTCCGCTCCTCCTTGAGGACGAGGGAGGCCGCTCCCCCCGTACCCCGGTATCACCCGGCAGTTGGCTCTCCGGTGTGACGCCGCGTCATACGTCCTCTTCCTACGTTTCCCTCCGCCACACCAACGGGAGGGAACACCACCATGTCCAGGCTGCGAACCGTCGCTCGACGCGGTCGGCGTACCTTCATCGGCGCCGCGCTCGCGGTGGCCGTGGTCGCCGCCACCGGCGGCTGGGCGTTCGGCACCGCGCAGAGTGCCGTCACGGGCCCGGCGCCCGGCGCCGCCGCCTGGCGCGCCGACCGTTCCCTCGGCGTACGGCTGCCGGACCCGGCGACCGCACGGCCCGCCGATGTCGCCCGTTTCTTCGCCGCGCTGACGGACGGGCAGCGCCGGGCACTGGTGGCCCGGCACCCGCTCACCGTCGGCAATCTCGACGGTGCGCCCCCCGCTCTGCGGTACGCGGCCAACTCCCTTGCACTGAAGGCGGAACGGGACCGCCAGCTCGCCCGCGCCACCGATCCGGCCGGCACCTCCCAGGACCACCGGCGGGCCAGGAAGGCGGCCGCCCGCTGTGCCTCGCTGCTCTCCCCCGGCCGCCGGATTCTCGCCTTCGACCCCCGCGGCCGCGGCCAAGTGGCCGAGGTGTACGGCGACTTGGCCGCCGCCGGACGCACCGCCGTGATCGTGCCGGGCTCGGACATCGACCTCTCCTCCTTCGACCGTGCCAGGGACCCCTACGGCACTCCGGCCGGCATGGCCAGGTCGCTGCGGACCCGGCTGGGCGCCGACGCGCCCCGGGCCCGTACCGCGGTCATCGCCTGGGCGGGATACACCACGCCGGTCGGCATCGCGCCGGACGCCACCACCGGCCGGCTGGCCGACGCCGGAGCACCGCGGCTGGCCCGCTTCCTGTCCGGCCTGGCCGCCGTCGGCGCGCCGGCACCGGTCGTGCTGTGCCACAGCTACGGCTCGGTGGTCTGCGGGCTGGCCATACCGCAGCTGGACGGCGGCGGCATCGCCGACCTGGTCGTCTTCGGCTCCCCCGGTATCCGCCGGGACAACGTGGCGGAGCTGCACACCTCGGCCCGGGTCTGGGCGGCACGGGACGCCTCCGACTGGATCGGCGACATCCCGAACGTCGAACTGCTGGGCCTGGGCCACGGCGCGGATCCCACCGACCCCGCCTTCGGCGCCCGCCGGGTCCCCGCCGAGCGGGCCGTGGGCCACACCGGCTATCTCGCCCCCGGTACGGACTCCCTCCGCAACTTCGCCGCCATCGTGCTGGGCCGCTACGGCGCCGTGCACTGACACCGACGCGCCCGTGCGCCGGCCGCCGACGCACGCCTGCCGCCCCGGGAGGCCGTTCCTTCCCCGGCCCCTCCGCCGCTCCTCACCCCACCGGTCCAAGGACTCAAGGACGCCTCATGGACACCGCTTTCCTCGTGCGCCTCAAAGGCGCCGCCCGTACGACGGTCCGCACGATCGAGGACCGCACGCCCGCGGACCGCGACCGCGCCCTCGACGGGCTGCGCGCGCTGGCACTGCTCGCCGTGCCCGTCGGCCACTGGCTGATCGAGGGCTTCACCCGCGACGCCGACGGCGGGCTGCACAACACCAGCCTGCTGACGGCCTTCGGCGCGCTCTCGCCCGCCAGTTGGGTGTTGCAGATGCTGGGCATCTTCTTCCTGGTCGGCGGCCATGCGTCGGTGCTGTCGCTGCGGCGCGCCACCGAGCGGGGGGAGCCCACCGGGACCTGGCTGCGCGGCCGGATCGTCCGGCTGGGCCGCCCGGCGCTCGGGGTGACGGCCGTCTGGGCGATGCTGCTCCCGGTCCTGTACGGCCTGGGGGTGCCGGAGGCGACGCTGCGGACCGGGGCGACGCTGGTGATCCAGCCGCTGTGGTTCGTCGGTGTGTACGCGGCGGTCACCGCGCTGACGCCGTACTGCATGCGTGCCGCCCGGCGGACGGGCGCCTGGGCCGCAGCACCGCTGGCGGCAGCCGTGGCCGTCGTGGACTTCCTGCGCTACGGGCCGTTCGCCGACGCCATGCCGTCCTGGCTGAGTCTGCTCAATCTGCTGCCCGGCTGGCTGTTCGCGTATCAGCTCGGGGTCTCCTGGGGCGAGCGGCGGCTCGGCAGGCGCGCGGCCTGGTCGCTGCTGCTCGGCGGTGCCGCGCTGTTCGCCGCGCTGCTGCTGTTCTTCCACTACCCGGCGAGCATGGTCGGTGTCCCCGGTCAGGACCGGACGAACTCCCACCCGCCGTCGCTGCTGGTCCTGGCGCTGGCCGCCGCCCAGTCCGGCGCCGCCGTCCTGCTCCGTGAGCGGCTCGGCCGGCTCCTGCGGCGGTCTGCCCTGTGGGCACCGGTCACGATCGTCAATCTCTCCGCGATGACGGTCCTGTGCTGGCACCAGACGGCGATGCTCTCGGCGGCCGTGCCCGCGTCCTTCCTGGGCGGGGTCCCCGGGCTGACCGCGCCGCCCGCCGGCCTCGGCTGGCTCCTCGCCCGGCTCGCCTGGCTGCCGGTCTTCGCCGCGGCGCTGCTCCTCATCGGCCGCACCACCCGCCGCTTCGAGGCCCCCTGGACCGGTGTCACCCGGTCCCGCCGGGCTGCCGCGGCGCTGCTGGCCGCCGGGTTCGCGGTCTTCGCGCTGCGGCTGGCGTGAGTACCGCGTGAGTACCCGACGGGGCCCCGGGTGGGCGGCCGGTGCGGCACGGGCCGCCCGCCGCGGAATCCCCCGAGGCGGCCGGGCGGGCCACGGCGAAACGGGGCGGGGCAGGGCGGAAACCCTGCCCCGCCCCGTACGCGAGGTGTTACTCCCGTCCCGCCGAGGTGAGCGTCATGTCCGCGTACCGCGCCCCCGCGACCTGGCCGGCGATCGGCTCCAGCAGCGCCAGGTCCTGCTCGGTCAGCGCGATCCGGCCCGCCCCGGTGTTCTCCTCGACGCGGCTGCGCTTACGGGTGCCGGGGATCGGTACGACGGCCGGGCCGCGGGCCGCGGCCTGGTGCTGCAACCAGGCCAGCGCGATCTGGCCGAGGGTCGCGCCATGGGCGTCGGCGACCGTGCGGACGGGCTCCAGCAGCGCGGCGTTGGCCGTCGCGTTGTCGCCGGTGAAGCGGGGCTGGGTCCGCCGGAAGTCATCCTTCGTCAGCTCCTTGTCGGCGCTCACGAACGCACCGGTCAAAAAGCCCCGGCCGAGCGGCGAATACGGAACGAGGCCGACACCGAGCTCGGCCGCTGTCTGCACCACACCGTCCTCGATGTCCCGGCTGAACAGCGACCACTCGGACTGGAGCGCCGCGATCGGGTGCACGGCCTGCGCCGCGCGCAGCTCGGAGCCGGTCACCTCGCTCAGTCCCAGGTGCTTGACCTTGCCCTCGGCCACCAGCTCGGCCATGGCGCCGACCGATTCCTCCAGGGGGACGTCCACAGCGCGCCGGTGCATGTAGTAGAGGTCGATCTCGTCGACGCCCAGGCGCTTCAGGCTGCCCTCGACGGCCTGGCGGATGTACGGCCGGTCGTTGCGGATGACGCGCTTGTACGGGTTGTCCGGGTGGTCCGGGTCGGGGGATATCGCGAACTTGGTGGCCACCACGACCTCGTCGCGGTGCGCCTGGATGAACGGGGCGATGAACTTCTCGTTCTCCCCCATGCCGTACATGTCGGCCGTGTCGAAGAGCGTCACGCCCAGCTCCAGGGCCCGCTCCAGCGTGGCCCGTGCCTCGTCGGCGTCCGTCGGACCGTAGGCGAAACTCATGCCCATACAGCCGAGGCCCTGCACCCCGACCCGCGGTCCGCCGGTGCCCAGCTCGACCGTCTCGATCTTGTTGCTACCCATGGAGATCTCAGAACCTCTCGGACGCCCGACGGGCGTCGGCATAGATGTCGATCTTGTAGTCGAGTACGTCCAGCGTGCTCCGGAGCTCGGCTATCCGCTGCCGTACGTCCTCGCGATGCGCGGTCAGCAGCTGCTCCCGCTCGGCGAAGGTGCACTCCCCGGCCCGCACCAGCTCGGCGTAGCGGACCATGTCCGCGACCGGCATGCCGGTCAGCCGCAGCCTGGTCACCAGGCCCAGCCAGTCCAGATCGCGGTTGGTGAAGCGCCGCTGGCCGGTGTGGGTGCGGTCCACGTGCGGCATCAGGCCGATGCGCTCGTACCAGCGCAGGGTGTGCGCACTGAGCCCGGTGTGGTCCGCCACCTCACTGATCGTGTACTGGTCCCGGCCGGCGGGCCGCGGGTGCGAGAGCGTGGGGCCGCAGTCGCGCGGCCTCGCCGGCAGCCTCCCGGCCGCGGCCCCGCTCGTGACCCGTTCGCTCTGCGTTACCGTCATGCCCCGTCTCCCCTGTATCGCCGGATGTCTCCCGGCTTCTTCGCCGGGTGCCTCTCGACGTCCTCAACGCTAGAGACTTCGAGTGCACTCCAGGCAAGTGCGGATCACGGGCAGACTTGACCGGAAATTGGGGAGCGCGGGCCTGTCCGTGGGCCGGGTCCGGACAGCCTTTAGGCTCGTGGGCATGCAGAGCCTGCGGATGATCGAGAACTGGCCGGTGCCCACCGCTGCGGCCGCCGTCGTACGAGCCGATGGATCGGTGGCCGGATTTTACGGCCCCCTGGAGCACCGCTTCCCGCTGGCGTCCGTGACCAAGCCGCTGGCCGCGTACGCCGCCCTGCTGGCCGTCGAGGAGGGCGCCATCGAGCTGGACGAGCCGGCCGGACCCGAGGGGTCCACGGTCCGTCATCTCCTCGCCCACACCTCGGGGCTGGCCTTCGACGAGCAGCGCACGATGGCCGAGCCGGGCACCCGCAGGCTCTACTCCAACACCGGTTTCGAGGCACTGGGCGACCACATAGCCAAGGCCACCGACATCCCCTTCCCGCAGTATCTGCACGAGGCGGTGCTCGCACCGCTCGGGATGACCGCGACGGACCTTCCCGGCTCCCCCGCCAAGGACGGCGTCTCCACCGTCGCCGACCTGGCCCGTTTCGCCGCGGAGCTCCAGGCGCCGCGGCTGCTCGCGCCGCAGACGCTCGCGGCGGCGACCGAGGTGGCCTTCCCCGGCCTGACCGGTGTGCTGCCCGGCTACGGCCACCAGAAGCCCAACGACTGGGGGCTGGGCTTCGAGATCCGCGACGGCAAGTCACCGCACTGGACGGGCAGCGCCTCCTCGCCCCGCACCTTCGGGCACTTCGGGCAGTCCGGAACGTTCCTGTGGGTGGACCCGGACGCGCGCGCGGCATGTGTGGCGCTGGCCGACCGGGCCTTCGGGCCGTGGGCCGTCGAGGCCTGGCCGCAGCTGACCGACGCGGTGCTGGCCGAGCTGGCACAGAGCGCCTGACGGCGCCGTACGGCCCGGACCGGTACCGGCGGCTCCGGGCCCGCGGCCCTCCTCACCCGTCCGTCGGCTCGGCTCTCACCCGTACGCCGACTCCGCCCCCATCTCCCACACCAGGCACTCCGCCGCCGTCAGCCCCTTCAGCTCCTGCCCCACCCCGTCGGTGATCCGCGCCGCGTCACCGGCCTCCAGCCGCTCCGCACCGATCCGTACGGCGCCGCGCACCACGTGCACATACGCCCGTGCGGCATCCGGGACCGCGGTGCGCTCGTCCTCGGCGAGGCGGCGCAGATGCAGCAGGGCGCCGGCCCGTGCGACCGCGTACGGGGTGCCGTCGGCGATACCGCGCACCACCTCGTACGACGGCTCCCCGCCGTATTCGAGCGGCGCCAGCCACATCTGGACGAAGCGCAGCGGCTGCGCCCCGTCGTTGCGCTCCACGTGCCGCACGCCACCGGCCGAGCTGAGCCGCTGGAGATCACCGGGGCGTACGGTGGTCTCGTGGCCGGCCGAGTCGCGGTGGGTCAGCTCGCCCTCGACCACCCAGGTCACGATCTCCGTGTCGCGGTGCGGATGCTCGTCGAAGCCGGCGCCGGCCGTCAGCCGCTCCTCGTTGCAGGCGATCAGCGCGCCGAAGCGCAGATTTTCCGGGTCGAAATGAGGCCCGAAGGAGAACGCGTGGAGCGACTCGATCCCGGCCTCCGCGTCCCCGCCCGGATACCGTTCATGGCCTCTACGCACCTGAATCATGGGGCCACCGTAGCCCCGCCCCCTCACCTCCCCGCCCCGATAGTGCAGGCTTGTCCCGTGTCTGAACCCGCATCGCGCGACGCGCACCCGCACTCCGCCACCCTCCGGCGCCTGGAGAATTCCTCCGGCAAACTGGCGGCCGCGGCCATCGCCCGCATGGACGCCACGCTGTCGTGGTACCGCGCGATGCCCCCGGAGAACCGCTCCTGGATCGGCCTGGTGGCCCAGGCCGGTATCGCCGCCTTCACCGAATGGTTCCGGCATCCGGAGACCCCGCAGGCGATCAGTACCGATGTCTTCGGCACGGCGCCGCGCGAGCTGACCCGGGCGATCACGCTGCGGCAGACCGTGGAAATGGTCCGGACCACGATCGAGGTCATGGAGTCCGCGATCGACGAGGTCGCGGCCCCGGGCGACGAGTCCGTGCTGCGCGAGGCGCTGCTGGTCTACGCCCGGGAGATCGCCTTCGCCACCGCCCAGGTCTACGCCCAGGCCGCCGAGGCCCGCGGCGCGTGGGACGCCCGGCTGGAGTCGCTGGTGGTCAACGCGGTGCTGTCGGGCGAGGCCGACGAGGGCGCGGTCTCCCGTGCGGCGGCACTGGGATGGAACTCCCCCGAGCATGTGTGTGTGGTGCTGGGCACCGCCCCGGACGGGGACAGCGAACTGACCGTGGAGGCGATCCGGCGGGCCGCCCGGCACGCCAAGCTCCAGGTGCTGACCGGCGTGCTGGGCTCCCGCCTGGTGGTGATCGCGGGCGGCTCGGACAATCCGCTGAAGGCCGCGAAGGCGCTGATCGGCCCGTATGCCGCCGGTGCCGTGGTGGCCGGTCCGGTGGTCTCCGATCTGCTGGCCGCGACCCGCTCGGCCCAGGCCGCGGCCGCCGGGCTGCGGGCGTGTGCCGCCTGGCCCGACGCCCCGCGGCCGGTGCTCGCGGACGACCTGCTTCCGGAGCGCGCGATGGCCTCTGATCCGGTTGCCCGCGAGCAGCTGGTGGAGGAGATCTACAGACCGCTGGAGGAAGCCGGGTCGGCACTTCTGGAGACGCTGAGCGTTTACCTGGAGCAGGCGAGCAGTCTGGAGGGCGCCGCCCGGATGCTGTTCGTGCACCCCAACACCGTGCGCTATCGGCTGCGACGTGTGACGGACGTCACCGGCTGGTCACCCTCCGATGTGCGCTCGGCGTTCACCCTCCGTATCGCTTTGATTCTGGGGCGTCTGGCTGACAGTGAGGCGCAACCCTAGACTTTTGTCGGACATCAACAATTCCCCCGATGGTTCTTCGTCCCTGTCCCCACGGGCGGGCGGAACCACCCACAAGAGAGAGTGTGAGGGTGCTCGTACTCGTCGCTCCCGGCCAAGGCGCTCAGACGCCCGGCTTCCTGACTCCCTGGCTCGACCTCCCCGGTGTCGAGGACCAGCTCCGTGCCTGGTCGGACGCCATCGACCTGGACCTGGTCCACTACGGCACCAAGGCGAACGAGGAGGAGATCCGCGACACCGCGGTGGCGCAGCCGCTGCTGGTGGCGTCCGCCCTGATCTCCGCCCGGCAGCTGTTCGCGACGGCCGACGACGTTGCCGCGCAGGTCGGCGCGGCGGCCGGCCACAGCGTCGGTGAGCTGGCCGCCGCCGCGCTGACCGGCACGGTCTCCGACGAGGCCGCGATGCGGCTGGTGCGCCGGCGCGGCCAGGCGATGGCCGAGGCGGCCGCCGTCACCGAGACCGGTATGGCCGCGCTGCTGGGCGGCGACGAGGCCGTCGTCATCCCGCATCTGGAGCAGCTGGGCCTGACCCCGGCGAATGTGAACGGCGCCGGACAGATCGTCGCCGCGGGCACCGCCGAGCAGATCGCCGCGCTGGTCGAGAACAAGCCGGAGGGCACTCGCCGGGTCGTACCGCTGAAGGTGGCCGGCGCGTTCCATACTCACCACATGGCACCCGCCGTCTCCGCCCTGGAATCCGCGACCACCGAGCTGTCGGTCGCCGATCCGCACACCCGCTACGTCTCCAACAAGGACGGGCAGCTGGTCTCCGACGGCCGGGAACTGGTGCAGCGGCTGGTGGGCCAGGTGGCCAACCCCGTGCGCTGGGACCTGTGCATGGAGACCTTCAAGGAGCTCGGGGTCACCGCGCTCATCGAGGCGGCTCCCGGTGGCACGCTCACCGGCCTGGCCAAGCGCGCGCTGCCCGGCGTGCGGACCCTCGCCCTCAAGACGCCCGACGACCTCGACGCGGCCCGCACGCTGATCGCCGAGCAATCTGCACCGGCCGAATAGGAGTCCGAAGCGCATGACCTCGAAGATCAAGCCCTCGAAGGGCGCCCCGTACGCGCGGATCATGGGCGTCGGCGGCTACCGCCCGACCCGGGTCGTGCCCAACGAGGAGATCCTCAAGCACATCGACTCGTCCGACGAGTGGATCCGCTCGCGGTCCGGTATCGCGACCCGCCACTGGGCGGGCCCCGAGGAGACCGTCGCGACCATGTCGGTCGAGGCGTCCGGCAAGGCCATCGCCGACGCCGGGATCACGCCCGAGCAGATCGGCGCCGTGATCGTCTCCACCGTTTCGCACTTCAAGCAGACCCCGGCGATCGCGACCGAGATCGCGCACCGCATCGGTGCCGGCAAGCCGGCCGCGTTCGACATCTCGGCGGGCTGTGCGGGCTTCGGCTACGGCCTGACCCTGGCCAAGGGCCTGGTGACCGAGGGCTCGGCGGAGTATGTGCTGGTCCTGGGCGTCGAGCGGCTCTCGGACCTGACCGACCTGGAGGACCGCGCGACGGCCTTCCTCTTCGGTGACGGTGCCGGCGCGGTGGTCGTCGGCCCGGCCACCGAGCCCGAGATCGGCCCGACCGTCTGGGGCTCGGAGGGCGACAAGTCCGAGACCATCAAGCAGACCCTCGGCTGGGACGTCTACCGCTCCCATCCGCTCCCCGGAGGGGATGCCCCTGAGGGGCGCCCCGCTCCGGAGGAGATCCGTTACCCCGCCATCACGCAGGAGGGCCAGTCGGTCTTCCGGTGGGCGGTGTTCGAGATGGCGAAGGTCGCCCAGCAGGCGCTGGACGCGGCCGGAGTCAGCCCGGACGACCTGGACGTCTTCATCCCGCACCAGGCCAACATGCGGATCATCGACTCGATGGTGAAGACTCTGAAGCTGCCGGAGAGCGTGACGGTCGCCCGCGACGTGGAGACCACCGGCAACACCTCGGCCGCCTCCATTCCGCTCGCCATGGAGCGACTGTTGGCGACCGGACAGGCCAAGAGCGGCGACACCGCGCTGGTCATCGGCTTCGGGGCGGGTCTCGTCTACGCCGCGACGGTCGTTACCCTCCCCTAGGCAAGATCTGCGCAGCGCCGTACGTCCTCGGATGTGTCGGCCGTCGCACGGATCTTCACCGCAAGTAACGCAGTTTCCCCATAAAATGACCGAAGGAGCGCCATCATGGCCGCCACTCAGGAAGAGATCGTTGCCGGTCTCGCCGAGATCGTGAACGAGATCGCCGGGATCCCCACCGAGGACGTCCAGGTGGACAAGTCCTTCACCGACGACCTGGACGTCGACTCGCTGTCCATGGTCGAGGTCGTCGTCGCCGCCGAAGAGCGCTTCGACGTGAAGATCCCGGACGACGACGTCAAGAACCTCAAGACGGTCGGCGACGCGACCGAGTACATCCTCAAGCACCAGAGCTGATCCAGCTCCTGCGCATGTCGCCACCCCGCGGTGGCGCCGTCGATTCAGACCCCTCTACCCGTGGAGTAAGAATTCCCGTGAACGCGACCAATCGCACCGTGGTCGTCACCGGTATCGGCGCAACCACACCGCTGGGTGGCGACAGCGCTTCGTCCTGGGAGGCCATGCTCGCCGGACGTTCCGGTGTCGGCACGCTCGACCAGGACTGGGCGGCCGAGCTTCCCGTCCGGATCGCCGCACAGGCGGCCGTGGACCCGGCGGAGGTCCTCCCCCGGGCGCAGGCCCGCAAGCTGGACCGCTCGGCGCAGCTCGCGCTGATCGCGGCCCGCGAGGCCTGGGCGGACGCCGGTTTCACCGCCAGGGCCGGTGAGGACACCTCGGTGGACCCCGACCGGCTCGGCGCCGTCATTGCCTCCGGCATCGGCGGCGTGACCACCCTGCTCGGCCAGTACGACGTGCTCAAGGAGAAGGGCGTCCGCCGCGTCTCCCCGCACACCGTGCCGATGCTGATGCCCAACGGCCCGTCCGCCAACGTCGGCCTGGATGTGAACGCCCGCGCCGGTGTGCACACCCCGGTCAGCGCCTGTGCGTCCGGCTCCGAGGCGATCGGCTACGCCATCGAGATGATCCGTACGGGCCGCGCCGACATCGTCATCGCGGGCGGTACGGAGGCGGCCATCCATCCGCTGCCGATCGCCGCCTTCGGCAACATGATGGCGATGTCGAAGTCCAACGACGACCCGCAGGGCGCCTCCCGGCCCTTCGACACCGCGCGCAACGGTTTCGTCATGGGTGAGGGCGCCGGCGTGATCGTCCTGGAGTCGGCCGAGCACGCCGCCAAGCGCGGCGCCCGGGTCTACGCCGAGGCCGTCGGCCAGGGCATCTCCGCCGACAGCCACGACATCGTGCAGCCCGAGCCGTCCGGCAACGGCATTGCACACGCACTCCAGAACCTCCTGGACTCCAACGACCTCGACCCGGCGGAGATCGTGCACGTGAACGCGCACGCCACCTCCACGCCGCAGGGCGACCTGGCCGAACTGAAGGCGCTGCGCAAGGTGTTCGGCGACGACACCGACCACATGGCGGTCTCCGCCACGAAGTCGATGACGGGCCACCTCCTGGGCGGCGCCGGCGGTGTCGAGACGGTCGCCGCGATCCTGGCGCTGTACCACCGGGTGGCACCGCCGACGATCAACGTCGACGAGCTCGACCCGGAGGTCGACGCGGACATCGTCCGCGGCGAGCCCCGCAAGCTGCCCGCCGAGGGCCGCATCGCGGCCCTGAACGACTCGTTCGGCTTCGGCGGCCACAACGTGGTGCTGGCCTTCCGGACGGTCTGACCCGCACCGTCAGGGCCCGTCCCGGTGATACGTCACCGGGGCGGGCCCTGTGCATGTCTCAGCCGTCGAAGCTGGCGAAGTACGCGGCGGTTGCGTCCTCTTGGCCGTGGCCCTGCTGCTCGGCCCGGCGGAGGCGTTCCGCGGCCGCCGTCGCCAGATCCATCCGCACTCCGGTGTCCCGGGCCGCCTCCAGGATGAGCCGGGCGTCCTTGCGGGCCGCGGACACCGTGAAGCTCGCGGGGTAGTTCTCGGCCAGGATCAGCTCGGATTTCAGCCGGAGATACGGCATGTCGAGCGCCCCGCCGGCGACCGCGTCGAGGAAGTCGCGGGCGTCCACACCGAGCGCCCCGGCGAGCGCGACGGACTCACCCGTACCGCTGATGACCGTCAGCACCCAGTTGTTGACGACGAGCTTGAGACGGCTCGCCGCTCCGCTCGCAGCGTCCTCACCGACCCACAGGGTCCGGCTCCCGACGCAGTCGAAAACCCGCCCGGCGCGCTCCCGTACGTCCTGCGGGCCGGCCGCCAGGACCGTCAAGTCCCCCTTCTCCGCGGGCGCCTTGGTGCCGAGCACGGGGGCGTCCACGAACCGCAGGCGGTGCGCGTCGGCGAACCGGGCGAGAGACGGCAGCGCTTCGGTGCCCACCGTGCTCGTCTGGAGCCACAGGGCGCCGGCCGGCAGCGCGGCGGCGGCCTGCCCGATGGCCTGGAGGACGGCCTCGCCGTCGAGCAGCATCGTGAGGACCACATCGGCGCCGTCCACCGCCTCGGCGGGAGTGCCGGTGACGCGGATCCCGTCGGCGGCCAGCGGCTCGGCCTTGGCGCGCGTGCGGTTCCAGGCACGGACGTCGTGGCCCGCCCCGGCGAGGTTGCGGGCCATCGCCGCACCCATGATTCCGGTGCCGAGCACCGCTACGGAAAGGGCGTCGGAAGAGTTGTTGTCGGCCATGACGGCACGCTAGGCGGTGGAGCGGACTCCAGGGCAACCACTGCCGCGTGTCGCAGCCCAGGGGGCGCTAGACGACCTGGTGGAGCCAGCGGACCGGGGCGCCCTCGCCCGCGTACCGGAACGGCTCCAGTTCGTCGTCCCAGGGCTTGCCGAGGAGCTTGTCGACCTCGGCGGCCAGCTCGGTCTCGCCGCGCGCCGAGCGGGCGGCCGCGGCGCGCAGCCGGTCCTCGGGGATGAGGATGTCGCCGTGGATGCCCGTGACGGCGTGGAAGATGCCCAGTTCGGGGGTGGAGCTGTAGCGCTCGCCCTCGGCGGTGGAGCAGGGTTCCGCGGTCACTTCGAAACGCAGCAGATGCCAGCCGCGCAGCGCGGAGGCCAGCTTGGAGGCCGTACCGACCTCCCCCTGCCAGGAGAACTCCGCTCTCCAGGTGCCCGGGGACGCCGGCTGGCGGATCCAGTCGAGATTGACGCGCACACCGAGGACGCCCGCCACGGCCCATTCGACATGCGGGCACAGCGCGCGCGGAGCGGAGTGGACGTACAGAACTCCACGTGTCGTCACCGGGACCTCCAGTGCGGTTCGAGGTTCGCCTTCCCCAGCGGCCTCGTGCCCGTTCCGGTTGCGGCCGGGACAGTTGTCATTCTGCCCCAGTGGTCACTTCGGCACCAGCATGCTGGTGACCTACAGTAAACACCATTGGGCGGAATTTGCCGCAAAAGGGACAGGAAATGACGTGATGTAATTTGTCTGTGCCGACTGCACTGGCCACATTGGGTCACCGCCCGGCAGGCACGGGGCAAAGCTACCGCGCGGTGCCGGTCGAGGGGGTGACGTACCGTCGGTACCCGAAGAGATATCACTCGCACGCCGGAGGGGACAGGGGATGGCGCGGATCGATCGGCCCTTTCGCCCCCGGCACCGCCGTTTCGGCCTCCGCTCCTCACGCACCGTCGCCGTCGCGTCCGTGCTGGTGATCGCCCTCACCTCCTGTAGCTCCGGCGGCGACCCCGGCAAGCGGCACGCCAAGCCGGCGCCCGTCTGGCGCACCGCCCCCCGCTCGATCGCGGCACTCGGCGACTCGATCACCGTCGGCTTCGACGCCTGTACGCTGCTCTCCGACTGCCCCCAGGTCTCCTGGGCCACCGGCACCGATCCCAGGGTCGACAGCCTCACCCGACGGCTGGTCAAACACCCCGCCACGCACAGCTGGAACTTCGCCAGGACCGGTGCGCTGATGAGCGATCTGCCGGACCAGTTCACCAAGGCCGTCGACCACAGGCCCGAGCTGGTCACGGTCCTCATCGGCGCCAACGACGCCTGCCGGCGCGATGTCGCGGCGATGACCCCGAAGGCCGCCTTCCAGGCCGACTTCGCGCGGTCCATGAAGTATCTGCGGCGCGCGCTGCCGCACACCCAGGTGTATGTCGCGGCGGTCCCTGATCTGCTGCGGCTGTGGTCCGAGGGGCGCAAGAACCCGCTCGGCAAACAGGTGTGGAAGCTGGGCATCTGCGGGTCCATGCTGCGCGAGCCGGACGATCTGACGAAGGCGGCGCAGGACCGCCGGGCAACGGTGCAGGAGCAGGTGAGGGCCTACAACTCGGCGCTGGCGGAGGTGTGCGGCAAGGATCCGCTGTGCCGCTTCGACCAGTCGGTCTTCGACTACCGCTTCACGGGGCGCCAGTTGAGCACCTGGGACTGGTTCCACCCGGGAACCAACGGTCAGAAGCAGCTGGCCGCACTGGCGTTCCGCACGATCACCCGGGCACGGCCGTAGCGCCTGCGCGCGGTCCCCGGACGCAGCTCGCCGGGCCGCGGGCATAGGCTCACGCGCATGAGGACGCAGGTCAGCAGGGAACCCTTCGGCACGCTGGACGACGGCACCCGCATCGACCGCTGGACCCTGGAGTCGGCCCCCGCCGGGCTACGGGTCCGCATCCTCACCTACGGCGGGATCGTCCAGACGGTGGAGGCGCCGGACCGGGACGGGGTACGGGGGCAGCTGGCCCTGGGCTTCGCCGACCTCGCGTCGTATGCCGCGCACGGCGGGTCGCACTTCGGCGCGCTGGTCGGGCGGTACGCGAACCGGATCGCCGGGGCGTCCTTCGTCCTCGACGGCAGGACCTGCGCGCTGACGCCGAACAACGGGCGCCACAGTCTGCACGGCGGGCCGGGCGGCTTCTCCCGGGTGGTGTGGGACGCCCGGGAGGTCGACGGTGGTGTGCAGCTGCACCGGGTCAGCCCGGACGGCGAGGAGGGCTTCCCCGGCGCCCTGGACGTGCGCGTGACGTACACCCTCTCCCCCGGCGCGCTGCGTATCGTCTCGCGCGCGACGACCGACACGCCGACCGTCGTCAACCTCACCAACCACACGTACCTCAATCTGGGCGGGGACGGCAGCGGCAGCGCCGCGGGCCATGAGCTGCGGCTGGCGGCGTCCCGGTACACGCCGGACGACGGCACCGGCATTCCGGTGCCCGGCGCGCCCGCCGACGTCACCGGCACCCGCTTCGACTTCCGGGCGGCGCGCGCGGTGGCAGGCGCGTACGACCACAACTTCGCCCTGGACGGCGGGGTGCGCGAGGCGCCGCGCACGGTCGCGGAGCTGTACGACCCGCGCTCGGGCCGCGCTCTGGAGCTGGCCACCACCGAGCCCGGACTCCAGCTCTACACCGCAGATCACCTCGACGGCACCCTGACCGGTACGTCGGGCGTCCCCTACGGCCCGGCGGCCGGTCTCGCCCTGGAGACCCAGCACTTCCCGGACTCCCCGAACCGTCCGGACTTCCCCAGCACGGTGCTGCGGCCCGGCGAGAGCTATCGCTCGGAGACCGTGTACGCGTTCTCGGTGCGGGCGCGGGGTGCGGGGGACCCTTAAGGGCGGGGCCGCACAAGGTCATACTGCACGGCGACGACGCGGGGTGGCGGGGAAGGAACGATGAGCAGTGACCGGATATCCGGTCTTCGTGTCCGTTGCCTGCTCCGGGAGACCTCTCACCATGGCCCGCCTTCGCGTTCCCCATCTCGTGCTGTCCTGTGCGGCGTTGACCGTGCTGATGACCGGCTGCTCGCTGTCGGGATACGGCCCGACGAAGGACGCGGAGCGGACGTACACCGTGCGCGGCACGGTCACCGCGCTGTCGGCGACGACGCACGGCGGGAACATCGAGGTCGTGCCGGTCGACGCCGGCGGGTCGGTCAAGGTGACGGAGAAGTATGTGTACAACGACCAGAAGCCGAACCCCGAACACGGGGTCGAGGGCGGCCGGCTGACGCTCAAGGCCGAGGACTGCGGCATGGGGCGCAAGTGCGAGGTGAACTACCGGGTCCTGCTGCCACGCAACGCCTCGGTCGACCTGCGCACCAGCGGCGGGGACATCACCGTCCACGGCGCCGCGGGCGGGATCACCGCGGAGACCAGCGGCGGCGACATCACCGTCGCGGACTCCACGGCCCGCACGGCGAAGGCGAAGACCAGCGGCGGAGATGTGGACCTCGCGCTGTCCGCGGCGCCCGACGAGGTGTCGGGCCGGACCAGCGGAGGCAATGTCACCATCCGCCTCCCGAAGGGCTCCTACGCGGTGAACGCCACGACCAGCGGCGGCACCCGCAAGGTCTCCGTCCCGACGGACGAAAACTCCGCGCACAAGGTGACGGCCCGGACGAGCGGCGGTGATGTGTCGGTGGTGACCTCATGAGGGAGTGCGGGGGACGCAGCGGGCGCGGGGGGCGTTCCTGGGGAGGAGCGCCCCCGTCTCCGGCCTTGGCCCCGGCCCCGTCGCCGGACGCGGCCCCGTCAGCCGACCGTGACCTCGGCCGTCAGCCTGCGGTCGTCGACGCTGTGCGCCGCCTCGACGAGGTAGACGCCCTTGACCCGGCGCCAGCCGCCCTCCTCCGCCGCCCCGACGTCCCCCGCTTCGCCACCGCCACCGCCGTCGCCCTCGTCCCAGACCGCGAAGGCCCGGTCCGGCAGCGGGATCTCGGCCTCCGCACTCTCCCCGGGGCGGGCCTCGACGACGGCGAAGCCGGCCAGCCAGCGGGCCGGGCGCTCCGGAGCGTCAGGGGCGGCGTCCGCGGTGGGCGCCAGATAGACCTGGACGACCTCGCGGCCGGTCCGGTCGCCCGTGTTGCGCACCCGCACCCGCACCGAGTCGGGGGTGGTGTCCAGCGACTCGTACTCCCAGTCGGTGTAGCCGAGTCCGTGGCCGAAGGGGTAGGCGGGCGCGGGAGCGGACCGCTGCCAGGCGCGGTAGCCGATGTGCACCCCTTCGGAGTACGCGAGTTGGCCGCCGGCCGGGGTGACGGCGGTGACCGGGGCGTCGCCGAGACGGGCCGGCCAGGTGGTGGGGAGCCGGCCGCCCGGCTCGTGGGCGCCGAGCAGGACGTCGGCCAGCGCCGCGCCGGCCTCCTGACCGGGGAACCAGCTCAGCAGCACGGCAGGCACCTGCTCGCGCCACGGAAGCTCCACCGGGGAGCCGGAGTTGACGACCACGACGGTGTGCGGGTTGGCGGCGGCGACCCGGGTGACCAGCTCGTCCTGACGGCCGGGCAGCCGCAGATCGCGGCGGTCGAAGCCCTCGGACTCGACCTCGTCGGTGGTGGCGACGACCACGACCGCGACATCGGCCTCGGCCGCGGCGTGGACGGCCTCGGCGATCTCCGCGTCGTCATCGAGCTGCGGTGCGCTGTGGCCGAGGGCGAAGTTCAGCCCGTCCAGGCCCTCACCGAGGTCCGGGCCGCCGGGCACGAACCGCAGGGTGACCCCGACGCTCTCGCCCGCCGTCAGCTCCGCCGTCAGCCGCCGCTCGACGGGGTGCATGAACGCCTCGAACGGGTCGTTGCCGTCCGGCGCGCAGCGGTCGTCGAAGAGGACCGCACCGTTGACGGTCAGCCGCAGCGCGCCGGTGCCGGAGACGGCGAGGGTGTGGCGGCCGGTGCTGTGCGGGGTGAAGCTGCCGGCCAGCTCGACGGCGCCCAGGTTCTGCCGGGTGACGCCCGCGGGGAGGCGGCCCATCACCCGCACCTGGCCGTCGAACTGGGGAATCTCGGCGAGCAGTTGGCCGTCGGCGGCCAGGTAGCGGGCACGCAGCGTGAAGCCTTCGCGGGCGTACGGGACCCAGGTGCGCGGCTCCGCGCCGAGCGCGAAGGTGACCTCGACGTCATCGGGGAGCGCGGCGCGCAGTCCCTCCAGCGGGGAGACCACCGCGTCGGGGAAGACGGTCGCCGAACCTCCGCCGAGCACCCGGGCGTCACGGGCGGCCGCCCCGATGACGGCGACCCTGCGGACGGCCGAGGCGTCGACCGGCAGCGCCCGTCGCGCCGCGCCCACCGGCTCGTTGCGCAGCAGGACGCACCCCCGCCGGGCGATCTCGCGGGCCACCGCCCGGCCGTCGATCCCCTGCGGCACCTCGGCCGGGCCGACCGCGGCCGGCACCCCTTCCAGACATCCGGTACGGGCGGCGAGCAGCAGCACCCGGCGCACCGCGTCGTCCACCTCCGACTCGGCCACCTCACCCGCACGGACGGCCTCGGCGAGCGACGCCCCGTAGACCGTACGGGGCCCCGGCATCGCCACGTCCAGGCCGCCGCGCAGGGCGCGCACGGTGTCGCGGGCGGCCGTCCAGTCGGAGACATTGACGCCGTCGAAGCCCCATTCGCCGCGGAGGACGTCCTGCACGAGCGCGCGGTGTTCGGTCATCGTCACGCCGTTGACCTGGTTGTATGCGGTCATGACGCCCCAGGGGCGGGCGTGTTCGACGATGTGCTCGAAGGGCGCGAGATAGAGCTCACGCAGCGGGCGCGGAGCGATGCAGTTGTCGACCGTGAACCGGTCGGTCTCGGCGTCATTGCCGACGAAGTGCTTGACCGTCGTGCCCACACCGCCTTCCTGCACACCGCGCACATACCCGGCGCCGATCACGCCGGTGAGCAGCGGGTCTTCCGCATAACACTCGAAGTGGCGGCCGC
Organism: Streptomyces sp. NRRL S-1813; assembly: GCF_000719605.1. Lineage (NCBI taxonomy): Bacteria > Bacillati > Actinomycetota > Actinomycetes > Kitasatosporales > Streptomycetaceae > Streptomyces > Streptomyces sp. NRRL S-1813. Next base: position 3,711 of record NZ_JOHB01000032.1, on the reverse strand, counting down.
CCAGCGGTGAGCGGTGGAGATTGACCGTCGGCGCGAGGAGTACGTGCACGCCCTTGCGGCGGGCTTCCTGGGCGAGGAGGTGGCCGGCCCGGCGGGCGAGCCCGGGGTCCCAGGTGGCGGCCAGCGCGGTGGGGCTGGGGAGGGCGACCGACGGGTCCTCGGCGTTCCACTCCTGGCCGCGTACACCGACCGGGCCGTCCGACATCACCAGCGACCGCAGCCCGATCGCGGGCACGGCCGGCAGGGTCCACATGTCCTGGCCGGACAGCAGTCCGGCCTTGGTGTCGAGGTCGAGCGCGGCGAGCGCCCGCTCGACCGCTGCGGTGTGGTCCTGCGTGCGGCCACGGGCAAGGCGACGGGCATCGGCATCGGTGGAAGCGGCGGGATCAGTGGGATCGTGGGGCTGGGCGTCGGTCATGCGGCTCTCCGGTACTTCCTCAGTGGACGGGCAGGCCCCCTGTCCCGGATTCTTGCCGCCCCACCTCCCGGCCGGTAGGTGCCGTTACTTTTCCGTTACACCAGTCGTACGGGATCTCCACGCGAGAGTTACGCTCGGCCGGTGACTGCACAAGACCAGGACGGGCCCCGCCGCGGCGGGGCGGGCACCCGGCAGGGCGGTGGCGGGCGGGAGGCCCAGCGCGCGGAGCGGCGCGAGGCCCTCCTGGAGGCCGCCATGGAGCTCATCGCCGAACGCGGCTACCGCCGCACCTCGCTCGCCGCCGTCGCCGAGCGCGCCGGACTGACCCAGCAGGGACTGCTGCACCACTTCCCGACGAAGGAGCTGCTGCTGGTCGGCGTGCTGGAGGCGCGCGACCGCTGGGACCTGGCCTCGGCCGCCGCGGCGTCCGACACCTTGCGCACCGACGCCCTCGCCCAGCTCGTCGACTACAACGCCACCCGTCCCGGCATCGTCCGGACCTACACGGTGCTGTCCGCCGACAGCGTCACCGAGGAGCACCCCGCCCGCGCCTTCTTCGAATCCCGTTTCCGCACCGTACGGGCGTCGATGGCCGAGGTGCTGCGGGCCGAGTACGGCGACACCCTGCCCGGCGGCCTGACCCCGGAGCGGGCGGCGCCGCTGCTGACCGCCGTGATGGACGGCCTGCAACTGCAATGGCTGCTGGACCCGGACGAGGTGGACATGCCGGCGGCGTTCCGGGACTTCCTGGCGCTGCTCGGGCGCGGGGAGGGCGACGGCGACACATCCGGCGAGGAGCCGGACGGGGGCTGACCCCGTACCCGTATGCCCTGTGCCGCTGCGCCTCTGTGCCGCGGTGCCCCTAGCGGGCGGGGGCGAGACAGGAAACCGTCATCTTGTCCGGGCTGTATTCGAGGTCGGCGAGCAGCTCACCGTCGGTGCACTCGTCCTTGGGGGCGTCGAGCCTGCGGGTCACCTTGTACTCCGCGTCGGCCGAACCGCAGTCCACGATCTCCAGGTCCTGGTCCTTCCAGTCGCCTTCGTTGCGTACGCAGTCACCGACGGCGAGAGTGGGCACCTTCCCGATGCCGGCCCCCTGGACGAACGCGCCGAGCACGAACAAGGCCGGGATCGCCAGCACCACGAGGGCCATCGGCACCAGGAACAGCAGCGCCTCCGGCCGGCGCAGCAGCGACTTGCCCGGGTCGAGCGAGGGTCCGAAGCCGCCTACGGGGGCGGCCAGTTTGCGGAAGCGGCCCCGGGGACCGAGGTTCATCAGCAGGGTGAGCGGGGTGATGGCCACGGACAGCGGGCTCCACCAGCCCTGCCACAGCGTCTTCGCGGACATCTCGCGGTAGGTGGCCAGCCCGCAGGAACGGCAGAACATGCCGCGGCGGCTGAGGAACCGCATCAGGAAGAGGAGGCCCTGATGCCCGCGCACGGTGGCCTGCACGGCGGGCTGAGCACCGCAGAGCCGGCACCCCGGGGCGGCGGCGTACGCCTGCGGGTGCTGCTGCGGGTGCGCGTGCGGGTGCTGCTGGGCGTACGGGTACGGGGCCTGGGCCGGGTATCCCGGCTGCGGGGCGTACGGGCCGGCAGGCTGGTGCGGGTAGGCACCCGGCGGCTGGTGCGGAGCGGCACCGGCGGGCTGTTGCGGGTAGGGCCCCGCGGGTGGTTGCGGGTAGGGCCCCGCGGGCGGTTGGGCGTGCGGGTACGGGCCGTGCGGTGGTGGCGGGGTGGCCACAGAGATCCCCCTGAGTCTCGTGGATATCGCCGGACGCGGTGGCGTACCGGGGCGGACTGAACCAGGAACCCTATCCGCGGCCGGCCGGCGGGTGCGGTTCAGGGCGCCGGGCACAGGCCAGGACCCCTACCGCCCCGCGGCGCGCACCGCTTTACTCGCCCCATGAGACGCATACGTACCAGGATCGGCGCGCTCGGTGTCGCGCTGCTGGCCACCGTCCCGCTGTCCCTGACGGCGCCGGCCGCCGCGGCCGCCCCGGCGGATGTCACGGTGGAGGAGGGCCGGCTGACGCAGGCCGCGCCGCAGGAGATCCTGCGGCGCAGTGGATTCGACGCGGCGGAGCGGGAGTTCGGGCGCGGGCTGGCGCGGGTGACCACGTACGAGCAGGCCCGGCGCTATGTCGCGGACGGGGGGCGGGCGCTGTGGCGGCGGGCCGTGGACCGGGCGCAGGGGCGCGGGCCCGACGGCGGCGACCTGAGCCGTGACGACGACCGGCCGCTGTACTGGGCCCGGCTGGGGATGACGAAGCAACTACGGCAGTGGCAGCCGGACTTCGGACTGCCCGAGTCCGCGCGCCGCGCCCTGCTCGGGTCGCTGGAGCGGGGTTCGCGCGGCCAGGACTCGATCGAACTGCCCGCCGGCCAGCACATCCTGCGGATCGTGGTGACCGGGTTCGACCCGTTCCAGCTGGACGCCGACGCGCGGCGCAGCAACCCGTCGGGGGCCGCGGCGCTCGCACTGGACGGGACGACGGTGCGTACCGCCTCGGGGCAGCAGGCCCGGATCGAGACCGCGGTCTTCCCCGTACGGTGGGCCGACTTCGCCGACGGCACCGTGGAGCGCACGCTGCTGCCGCACTTCCGGAGCGGGCCGCGGCAGGCCGACCTGTTCACGACGGTCAGCCAGGGGCGGCCGGGCCGGTTCGACGTCGAGCGGACCAACGGGGCCTGGCGGGGCGGCTATCCGGACAACGCGCGGGACTCCCGTACGGAGACCGTGCCGATTCCGGCGGGGGTGCCGACCGTACGGCCGCAGCCGCAGTGGACGACCACCAGCCTGCCCTACGCGCGGATCGTGGCGGCCGGGACCGGTCCGTTCCCGGTGGCCGACCACACCGAGGTCACCGAGATCCCGGCGGGCGGCACCGGACCGGTCGTGCGGCCGGACGGCCCGACCCCGGGCTCCACGGCCCGTGCCGGGGGCGGCGGCGACTATCTGTCCAACGAGATCGCCTACCGGGCGACCCTGCTGAGGGATGCGGTGCGCCCGGGGCTCCCGGGCGGGCATCTGCACACCCCCGTGCTGGAGTTCGGCCCCGGCAACACGGACCCGGCGAACGGCCAGGTCACCGATCCGGCCTTCGTGCAGAACCGGGTCGCGATCACCAGGCAGGTGCGGGCGATCGTGACGGTGGCGGCGTCGCAGACCGCGGCGGCGCGGGGCGCACGGGGCGCACGGGGGTAGCCGGACGTCTCGGAGGCGGGGCGGGACGGAGGGGGCGCGGGCGCGGCGAAGGCTGCCCGATGGCCCGGACCGCCCGCCCCGCCCC
>NZ_JOHB01000031.1:0-90558 GCF_000719605.1 Streptomyces sp. NRRL S-1813 | reverse complement strand
TGTTGAGCAACAAAGGACTGATCACTCCGCCCTGAGGGGTTCCCTCATCGGTCCGAGTGAAGCGTCCGTCATCGACCACACCAGCCTTCAGCCACTGCCAAATCAATTCCCTGGCTGGGAATTGCCCGACGGCTTCGAGCAGGTGGGGATGGTCGATGCGGTCGAACGCGGCAGCCAGGTCAGCGTCCAGTACCCACTGGCGCTTGGCGGCCTTTCCCTTCGCGGTGCTGAAGATCGCCTGGATGGCGTCGTGGCAGCCGCGGCCCGGCCGGAATCCGTAAGAACGTGATTCAAACCGGGCTTCCCACTCAGGCTCCAGCGCGTTTTTCACACGTGCCTAGATCACCCTGTCACGCATGACGGGGATCCCGAGTGGTCGTTGCTTTCCGTTGCTCTTCGGGATGTAGACCCGCTTGACGGGCGTGGCCCGCCAGGGTTGTGTTTGGCCGTCGATTTCAACTGCCATCCGTGCTCTCGCCTGGGGAGTGAGAGCACGTTCCCTGTCGATCCCTGCTGTCTCCTCGACTCCGGCCCAGTTGATGCTGTGCCAGTCGAGATATCCGCCCTGGGGTCCGTTCGCTGTGGAAGTCCGAACAGGCTTGGATAACTCCAACTGTAAGTTCCTCCTTCGCGTCTAACTTGTCCGCCAGGTTCTGGCTGCTTTACTCGGGATACTGCAAAGGCTCACCTGGTCCACATGAGCCCCCTTTCAGGGCGGGTCACCGGGTTCTCCACCTGTGGGTGGAGTCTTGCGGTTCCACCCGTGGGTGGTGGTGCACCGCTCCGCACGCGGCGCAGTCTCGTCGCATGGGCTTTCTTCATTCGGCAGTTGTCGCTCTCACCGGTGTCTGCGTCCTGATTTTCCTTGTGGCCTGGATCGTGGGGGCGGTCTATTTCGGCGTGCAGAGCCGGAACGGGCTGGGCAGCTGGGTGCGCGGGCTGCGGCGCACCATGCGCGGACGGATTCCGGTGGTCGTGGGCGTCGGTGTGTTCTGGGTGCTGGTCGGTTATTGTCCGCCGTCCTTCTGGCAGCACGTTCAGTACTGGCAGCCCGGGCTCGCGCTCCTGGGTGCTCTGCTCGCCGTCGCCTCTACGGCTTTGCTGCTGTGGGCTCGCTGGACGCTGGGCGCGATGTGGGCCAGCGTCCCGCTGGTGCAGGAGCACCATGAGCTGCGTACCGACGGTCCCTACCGGTTGGTCCGCCACCCCATCTACACCGGTCTGCTCGGTCTGGTCGTCGGCGGGATGCTGGCCTGCGGCTTCGGGGTCTGGGTGGCTTACCTGATGGTTGCCGTTCCCTGGTTGCTGCGCCGGGTGCGGGTCGAAGACGGCCTGATGGCCCGACAGTTCGGCGATTCCTACGCTGACTACCGAGGGCGCGTCCCTGCGCTGATTCCGTGGACGCGGCCCGGCCGGGTCGGTAACGGGCGACGGTAGTCCGCGGCCCACGGAACGGCGATCCTCGTCGGTGAGCGGCGAGGCACAGTGAGCGGGAGGGTCGAGGCATGCTGGGGTGCCCAGCCCCTCCCCCGTCGCCCCCCGATCGCCGGGCGCGGACTCATTGCGCTACGTGCCCCAGCTCCTTCGCCAGCCGCTCCCGGAGCTCGATCTTGCGGACCTTGCCGCTGACGGTCATCGGGAAGGCGTCGAGGAGGTGGAGATAGCGCGGCACCTTGTAGTGGGCGAGGCGGGAGCGGCAGTAGTGGGCCAACTCGTCGTGGGTGAGGGGGTCTTCAGGGTCGCGGAGGATGACGCAGGCGGCGACCTCCTCGCCGTACTTCTCGTCGGGGACTCCGACGACCTGGACGTCCGCGATCTTGGGGTGGGAGTAGAGGAACTCCTCGATCTCACGCGGGTAGACGTTCTCGCCGCCCCTGATGATCATGTCCTTGATGCGGCCGACGATCCGGACATAGCCGTCGTCGTTCATCACCGCGAGATCGCCGGTGTGCATCCACCGGGCGGCGTCGATGACCTCGGCGGTGCGTGCGGGGTCCTCCCAGTAGCCGAGCATCACGCTGTAGCCGCGGGTGCACAGCTCGCCCGGCTCGCCGCGCGGCACCGTCACCCCGCTCGACGGGTCGACGACCTTCACCTCGATGTGCGGCAGCACCCGGCCGACGGTCGCGGTGCGGTGTTCGAGGTCATCATCCCGGCGGGTCTGGGTGGAGACCGGGGAGGTCTCGGTCATGCCGTAGCAGATGGAGACCTCGGCCATGTTCATCTCGGCGACCACCCGCTTCATCACCTCCTCGGGGCACGGCGAGCCCGCCATGATGCCGGTGCGGAGGGAGGAGAGGTCGTAGGAGGCGAAGTCGGGGTGGTTGAGCTCGGCGATGAACATGGTGGGGACGCCGTAGAGGGAGGTGCAGCGCTCGTCCTGGACGGCCCGGAGGGTGGTGACGGCGTCGAAGGCGGGGCCCGGGATGACGATGCAGGCGCCGTGCGAGGTGGCGCCGAGGTTGCCCATGACCATGCCGAAGCAGTGGTAGAAGGGCACCGGCAGACACACCCGGTCCTGCTCGGTGTAGGCGACGGTCTCGCCGACCCAGTAGCCGTTGTTGAGGATGTTGTGGTGGGAGAGGGTGGCGCCCTTGGGGAAGCCCGTGGTGCCCGAGGTGTACTGGATGTTGACCGGGTCGTCGGCGGTCAGCGTCTTGGCGCACTCGTCGAGCCGGGCGTGCGGGACGGTGGCGCCGGCGGCCAGCAGCCCGCCCCAGGTACGGTCGCCGAGGTAGACCACCTCGCGCAGTGCCGGGCTCTCGGCGCGCACCTGCTCGATCATCCGGCGGTAGTCACTGGTCTTGTGGTGGACCGCGGAGACCAGGAGGGTGATGCCGGCCTGTTGCAGGACATACGCCAACTCGTGGACACCGTAAGCCGGGTTGACGTTGACGAGGATGGCGCCGATCTTGGCGGTGGCGTACTGGACCAGCACCCATTCGGCACAGTTGGGTGCCCAGATGCCGACCCGGTCGCCCTTGCGGACGCCCTTGGCGAGCAGGCCGAGGGCCACCTCGTCGACCGCACGGCCCAGTTCGGTGTAGGTCCAGCGGCGGCCGCTCGCCACCTCGACCAGCGCCTCACGGTCACCGGAACGGGCGATGGTGCGGGCCAGATCGGCGCCGATGGTGTGCCCGAGCAGCGGCCGCTCGGCGACCCCGCCGGCGTACGACAGCTCCTGGTGCGCCTGGCTCATCGGTAGTTCTCCTCGCGGTACTCGGCACCGCCGTCGCCCTGCGCGGTGCGCTCACGCAGTTCGATACGGCGGATCTTGCCGGAGACGGTCTTCGGCAGTTCGGCGAACTCCAGCCGCCGGATGCGCTTGTAGGGGGCCAGTACGTCGCGGGAGTGCGCAAAGATCAGCTTCGCGGTCTCCGGGCCGGGCGACCACCCGGCCGCCAGCACGACATACGCCTTGGGCACGGCCAGCCGCACGGGGTCGGGGGACGGCACCACGGCGGCCTCGGCCACCGCCTCGTGCTCCAGCAGGGCACTCTCCAGCTCGAACGGGGAGATCTTGTAGTCGGACGCCTTGAAGACGTCGTCGCCGCGCCCGATGTAGGTGATCCGGCCTTCGCTGTCGCGGGAGCCGATGTCGCCGGTGCGGTAGTAGCCGTCGGCCATCGCCTCCGCGGTGCGTACCGGGTCTCCCTGGTAGCCGGTCATCAGACCGACCGGCCGGGTGGACAGGTCGAGGGCGATCTCTCCCTCGTCGGCCGGTGCGCCGCTGACCGGGTCGAGCAGGACGACGTCGAAGCCGGGGGTGGGCCGTCCCATGGAGCCCGGTTTGACGGTCTGCCCCGGGGTGTTCGCCACCTGGACGGCGGTCTCGGTCTGTCCGAAGCCGTCCCGGATCGTCACGCCCCAGGACTGCCGCACCCGCTCGATGATCTCCGGGTTGAGCGGTTCCCCGGCGGCGACGATCTCCCGCGGCGGGTTGCGCAGCGCCGACAGGTCGGCCTGGATGAGCATCCGCCAGACAGTGGGCGGGGCGCAGAAGCTGGTGACGTGGGCCCGGTCCATCTCGGCCATCAGCCGGGCCGCGTCGAAGCGGGTGTAGTTGTGGATGAAGACGGTGGCCTCGGCGTTCCACGGCGCGAAGAGATTGGACCAGGCGTGCTTGGCCCATCCGGGCGAGGAGATGTTGAGGTGCACATCGCCGGGCCGCAGGCCGATCCAGTACATCGTCGCGAGGTGGCCGATGGGGTAGGACGCATGGGTGTGCTCGACGAGCTTGGGGCGGGCGGTGGTGCCGGAGGTGAAGTAGAGCATCAGGGGGTCGTCGGCCCGGGTGGGCCCGCCCGGCTCATAGCTGTCGGGGCTCTCGTAGGCCTGCTCGTACGCCAGCCAGCCGGCCGCCGCCCCGCCGACCGCGATCCGGGTGTAGTCGCCCGGTACGGCGGCGAACTTGTCGGTGTCCGCGGCGCGCACGATGACATGCCGGGCCCGGCCGCGGTCGATCCGGTCGGCGAGGTCGGCGGCGCCGAGCAGCGGGGTCGCCGGGATGACGACGGCGCGCAGCTTCATCGCCGCCAGCGCGGACTCCCACAGCTCCACCTGGTTGCCGAGCATCATGACGATACGGTCGCCGGCCCGTACCCCGTTGGCGGACAGCCAGTTGGCGGCCTGGTCGGAACGGCGGCGCAGCTCCTCGAAGCTCAGCCGGGTCTCGGTGCCGTCCTCCTCGACGAGGTGCAGCGCGGTGCGGTCGTTGCCGCGGGCGATGGCGTCGAACCAGTCCAGTGCCCAGTTGAAGTGGTCGGGGCGGGGCCAGCGGAACGCCGCGCGGGCCGCGTCGTAGTCCTCCCGGTGCCGCAGCAGGAGATCCCGCGCCGCCCGGAACTCCTCGGTGGCGGCCGGCGCGCGGCCCGTCGCACCGTTTTCCCTGTCCGTCATGTGTCCTCCTCATTGCCGCACCGCTACCTGCCATCGTGTAATCAGTGGCGCAGGTCTCACCACCCCCGAACGGGGGGAAGCGGAGGATTCGGCGTGCGGCTCGAGCCGGGAGCGAACGATGCGGTGAACGTACGGGCGGCGCTGTCGCGGCTGCGGCGGGCGAGCGGTCTGCCGGTGGCGTTCGGCGGTCTGCTGGCCGGTACGGGGCGCTACCGCATCAATGAACTGGCCGGTACGGAGACCACGGTGCTGCGCGGCCTGGACATCCTCCAGGGCAACGGGCTGGGCGGGAAGGCCGTGGCGCTGTCGCGGCCGCTCGCGGTGACCGACTACAGCGTCTCACCGGTGATCAGCCATGAATACGACACGGCGGTGGCGGCGGAGGGGCTGCGGTCGGTGCTCGCGGTGCCGGTGATCGTCCGGCGCCGGGTGCGCGGGGTTCTGTACGGGGCGCTGCGCCGTCCGGTGCGGCTCGGCGACCGGCCGCTGTCGGCGGCGGTGGAGGCGGCCCGGGAGCTGGAGCAGGAACTCCTGCTCCAGGACGAGGCGGCCCGGCTGCTCTCCCTGGCCCGTCAGCCCACTACCGCCGATCCGGCGATGTGGGAGGAGGTACGGGAGGCGCACGGCGAGCTGCGCGTGCTGGCGCAGCGGGTCACCGATCCGCTGCTGCGGCAGGAGATGCTGGCGGCGTGCGCCCGGCTCGCGGCGGCCTCGTCACGGCGGCCCGGTGCCGGCGAGGCGGTCCCTGCCCTGTCACCGCGCGAGAGGGACGTCCTGGCCTGTGTCGCGTCGGGCGCGACGAATGCGGTGGTGGCGGAACGGCTGGGGCTGGGCCCGGAGACGGTGAAGAGCTATCTGCGGTCCTGCATGCGGAAGTTGGGGGCGCACACCCGCTTGCAGGCGGTGAGCGCGGCGCGCCGGGCGGGGGCGCTGCCGTAGGGGCGTGGGCCGGCTCCCCGCGAGCCGGCCGGCCCCCTCCGTCCGGCACTCCCCCGCCGGTCAATTCGCTTGCCGCCCCGCCCGGGGCCCGGAGATCATCCCCCCATGATCGATGCCACCGCACTCTGTGAGAAGCCGGTGCTCACCGGGGACCGGGTCCGTCTCGTACCGCTGTCGGTACGGCATGCGGCAGCCTTTCACGCCGCCTGTCTGGACCCGGAGACCCGTCGGCTGACCGGCACCCACCACGACTTCACGCGGGAGGAGATACAGGCCTGGTGCGCCGGCAGCGCCGACCGCACGGACCGGCTGGATCTCGCGGTCGAGGACCGGGAAACCGGGGCCTTCCTGGGCGAACTCGCCCTGAACCAGATCGATCCGCCGAACGCCAACGGGAGCTTCCGGATCGCCCTCGTCCCGGGCGCCACCGGCCGCGGTATCGGCAGCGAGGCGACCCGGCTGCTCCTCGACCACGCCTTCGACCGGGTGCGGCTGCACCGCGTCCAGCTGGAGGTCTTCGACTACAACCCGCGCGCCCGGCGGGCGTACGAGAAGTGCGGCTTCGAGGTGGAGGGCCGGATGCGGGAGGCCCTCTTCTGGGACGGTGCGTGGCACGACGTGTTCGTGATGGCGGCGCTGCGGTCGCGGCGGCCCGGGGGCGCGGGCTGAGGCAACGGGGCGGACACCCCGGCCGGCCCGCGCCCGTCGCTCAGTGATTCTCCCCGGTGCAGGGCAGCCACGCGGTCTCCAGGGCGGCGTCCAGGCGGCGGACCGCGCCCGGGGTGTGCTCGGTGGCCAGCCCGGCGTGGACGAAGTGCCGCAGGGGGGTGCCGCCGAGGTAGCAGGAGGCCAACTCCCGTACGTCCAGAGAGATGTCGGGCGCCTCGTCGGTGGGTTCCCAGGTGGTGTCGGAGGAGCCGGCGGGGCCGGTGGGGTCGGTGGTCAGCCGGAAGCGGCCCGCGTTGGCCGGCAGGGCGGTGTCGCGCAGGCCGAGGACGAGGTCGACGGGCGCCGCCCAGGAGCGGGCGGTCAGCGCGGTGCGGACGTCCACCAGCCGGAGCCACAGGTTGGGTTCCTGGCCGGTGACGCGTACCTGGTCACGGTCGGCGGCCAGGTACAGAAGCGGGTCGTCGGCGGGGCGGGACCCGGCCCGTACGGTCGAGGTGAGGTCGATGGAGGCGAGGTAGGACCACAGGGCGGCCGCGGCCGGTGCGGATTCCGCCTCCAGCTCGTCGACGCGGACCACGCCGGGACCCTCGCCCGGCCCTCGGGTGCGGTAGAACGCATAGCCGCCGGGCTGCTCACCGGGGGCGCCGAGCACCACGACCCGCACCGGCCCGAACCCGTCCTGACCGGCGTTCATGCGGACGCCGTCGAGGTCCAGCGCCCCGGCGCGCCACCAGTTCCCGTCGCGGGTGAACCGTCCGGCGCGCTGCGGCAGCGTCGCGTCATAGCGCGGTGCGAGCATCGCGGGCGCCTCGGCCGGGTCGATCAGCCGCAGCGGGCGGCTGTCGGGTGCCGACCGCAGCGCGAGCGGACGGGACGCGTCGATCTCGATGCCGTACGTCTCGGTGGCGGCGCCGAAGCCGTAGCGGCCGTAGATGGCGCTCTCGGACGGCCACAGGCAGGCCAGCGGCCGCCCGTCGGCGGCGCAGCGGCGCCAGAGCTCGTCCATCATCGAGTTGAGGATGCCGCGGCGCCGGTGCGTGGGGAGCACGGAGACGAAGTCCACTGCGGCACACGGGAGTTGACTGCCCGGAACGGTCATGGTGCGGCGGTGCGCCCCGGTCAGTCCGGCCAGTTGTCCGCCGTCGTACGCACCGATCCGGAGGCCGTCCCGCAGCAGATCCCGGTGGAAGCTCCGGGTCCGGTCACCGGGCTTCAGGTGGAAGACCGTGTAGCTCAGATCCAGGGCCCGGTCGAGATCGGCCTCGGCGAGGTACCGGATGTCAGTGGTGGCGTGGGCGGCGGCGTCAGTGGTCACCGGGGGACGCTAACGCCCGCGCGGCGGGAGCGTCATCCGGTTTTCGGGCGCGGTGCCGGCCCGCCCTCCGGTCATCCGGCCCGTCGGGCTCGCGCCCTCAGGCCACCGACCCGATCCGCCCCACCGGCCGGGCCGTGTCGTGGTGGATGGGGGTGTGCGCGCCGGTCAGCGGTACGCCGGTGCCGCCGCGGCGGTTGGCGACGATCTCGGCGGCGATGGACAGCGCGGTCTCCTCCGGGGTGCGCGCGCCGAGGTCGAGGCCGATGGGCGAGCGCAGCCGGTTCAGTTCGAGCTCGGTCAGGCCGGTGTCGCGCAGCCGGCGCTGGCGGTCCAGGTGGGTGCGGCGCGAGCCCATCGCGCCGACGTAGGCGACCGGGAGCCGGAGCGCCCGCTCCAGCAGCGGTACGTCGAACTTGGCGTCGTGGGTCAGGACACACAGCACCGTGCGGGGGTCGAGGTCCTGGGAGCCCAGGTAGCGGTGCGGCCAGTCGACGACGATCTCGTCGGCGTCCGGGAAGCGGGTCCTGGTGGCGAAGACGGGGCGGGCGTCACAGACCGTGACGTGGTAGTTGAGGAACTTGCCGACCCTGACCAGCGCCGCGGCGAAGTCGATGGCGCCGAAGACGATCATGCGGGGCGGGGGGACGGACGATTCGACGAGGAGGACGACGGAGGGGCCGCACTGCGATCCGATCGCTTGCCCCGCGCCCTCGCCCGTGGCGTCGTCGTCGGGCGCCGGGCCGGAACCGATCCCGATCGTGGTGGTGCGCCCGGCGTCCAGCAGGGCGCGGGTCTGGGCGACCGCGGTGCGGTCGAGGGCGGGGTGGCCGCCCAGGGTGCCGGTGTGGCTGCCGTCGGGGCGGACCAGTACGGCGCGGCCGAGGAGCTCGGCGGGGCCGTCGATGATCCGGGCGACCGCCGCCGCCTCCCCCGTGGCCGCGGCGGCCAGCGCGGCGGTGAGGGTGCCGGCGGTGCTGTCCGCCGGTTCCCCCGCCGCTGCGCCGTCGCCTGCGGGGCGCGGGGCGCCCGTCCGTACCGGCTGGACGAGGATGTCGATGACGCCGCCGCAGGTCAGGCCCACGGCGAAGGCGTCCTCATCGCTGTAGCCGAAGCGCTCCAGGACCGGCTGACCGGTCTGGAGCGCCTCCTGGCACAGTTCGTACACCGCCCCCTCCACACATCCGCCGGAGACCGACCCGATCGCCGTGCCGTCGCTGTCGACAGCCAGGGCGGCTCCGGGCTGGCGGGGCGCGCTGCCGTTGGTGGCCACCACGGTGGCCACCGCGAACTCGCGGCCCTGCCCGACCCACCGGTGCAGCTCTTCGGCGATGTCCAGCATGTCGGTCTCCTTACGGACGGGGGAGAGGGCAGGCGGTTACTTGACGCCCAGCCACTGCTCGATCGGATGGAGCGAGAAGTAGACGATGAAGATCGCGGTCAGCACCCACATGAAGCCGCCGACCTCGCGCCATTTGCCCTGTGCCGTCTTAATGGCAACGTAGGCGATGACGCCCGCGCCGACACCCGCAGTGATGCTGTAGGTGAACGGCATCAGGACCACGGTCAGAAAGACCGGGATGGACACCGAGCGGTCTCTCCAGTCCACGTGACCTGCGGCGCTCATCATCATCGAGCCGATGACGACGAGAGCGGCCGAGGCCACCTGGGCCGGCACGAGCTGGGTGAGCGGCGTGAAGAACAGGCAGGCCGCGAAGAACAGACCGGTGACGACGGACGACAGGCCGGTACGCGCCCCCTCGCCGACGCCGCTCGCCGACTCGATGAACACGGTCTGACCGGACGAACCGGTGAGGCCGCCGATCGCACCGCCCGCGCCGTCCACGAACAGCGCCTTGGACAGGCCCGGCATCCGGCCCTTGTCGTCGGCCAGCTTCGCTTCCGTACCGACGCCGATGATGGTGGCCATGGCGTCGAAGAAGCCCGCCAGCACCAGGGTGAAGACGATCATGCCGACGCTGAGCGCACCGATGGAGCCCCAGCCGCCGAACTCGACATGGCCGAAGAGGCCGAAGTCGGGCATCGCGACCGCGCTGCCGCTCAGCTCCGGCGGTGTACCGCCCCAGTCCTTGGCCGTCAGCCCGCCGATCCTGGTCACGGCGATGGACAGGACGCTGCCGGCCACGATGCCGATGAGGATGGCGCCGGGCACCTTGCGGGCCTGGAGCATGAAGATCAGCAGCAGGGTGACGCAGAAGAACAGGACCGGCCAGCCGGACAGCTGCCCGTTGAGACCGAGGGTGACGGGGCCGCCCTCGCCCTTGCCCACGAAGCCCGCCTTCACCAGCCCCAGCAGGGCGACGAACATGCCGATGCCCATGGTGATCGCGTGCTTGAGCGCCAGCGGGATGGCGTTCATGATCATCTCGCGGAGGCCGGTGACCACCAGCAGACAGATGACGACGCCGTAGATGACACACATGCCCATGGCCTGCGGCCAGGTCATGTTCGGGACGACCTGGGCGGTCAGGGCGGCGGAGACGTTGAGCCCGGCCGCCAGGGCCAGCGGTACCTTGCCGATGAAGCCCATCAGCAGCGTGGAGACCGCCGCGGCCAGCGCGGTCGCGGTGACCACACCCGCATGCGCGAGGGTGTTCTTCTCGACGTCCGGAGTCGACAGGATCAACGGGTTGAGCAGGAGGATGTAGCACATCGCCATGAAGGTGGTGATGCCACCGCGCACCTCGCGCGCGAGCGTCGATCCTCTGTCGGATATGTGGAAGTACCGGTCGAGCCAGGACCGGCCGGCGGGCTGGCGCGAGCCGGCGCCCGCGTCGTCCGCCGTGGTCCTCGGCTCTGTGGACTGCTGGGTCATGGTGCCTTACTCCCAAGGTTCACAGGGGCCCTCGCAGCGAGTGCGAGATTTGGGATGAAACTTCGGCTGCACGACCCGGGGGACGGCCCGAGACGAACGGTGGGGTACTGACTCCGACGAGGCGGAGCAGCGACTGCGTGGTGCGAGGGGGGAGGGCTCCGGGCGGTGAGCGGAGGAGGACGGACAGGGACACCCCTGACACCCGCCGCCCGGAGGCCGGTGTCCGGGGGAGCGCCCCCGGACGGCTCTCTATGTGCCGGTGAGGTGCTCGGGGCGTACCGGCGTCTTGTTGAGCTCCAGCCCGGTCGCGTTCCGGATCGCCGCGAGGACGGCCGGGGTGGACGACAGGGTGGGGGCCTCGCCGATGCCGCGCAGCCCGTACGGGGCGTGCTCGTCGGCGAGTTCGAGCACATCGACCGGGATGGTCGGCGTGTCGAGAATCGTGGGGATGAGGTAGTCCGTGAAGGAGGGGTTGCGCACCTTCGCGGTCTTGGGGTCGACGATGATCTCCTCCATGACCGCCATGCCCAGGCCCTGGGTGGTACCACCCTGGATCTGGCCGACGACGGACAGCGGGTTGAGCGCCTTGCCGACGTCCTGGGCGACGGCCAGCTCGATGACCTTGACCAGGCCGAGTTCGGTGTCGACCTCGACGACCGCGCGGTGGGCCGCGAAGGAGTACTGGACGTGGCCGTTGCCCTGGCCGGTGACCAGGTCGAAGGCCTCGGTCGGCCGGTGCCGCCACTCGGCCTCGATCTCGACGGCCTCGTCCTCCAGCACGTCCACCAGGTCGGCGAGGACCTCGCCGCCGTCGGTGACGACCTTGCCGCCCTCCAGGAGGAGTTCGGCGGTGGCCCACGCCGGGTGGTACGTGCCCATCTTGCGGCGGCCGATCTCCAGGACCTTCTCGCGGACGAGCTCGCAGGAGTGCTTGACGGCGCCGCCGGTGACGTACGTCTGGCGGGAGGCCGACGTCGAACCGGCGCTGCCCACCTGGGTGTCGGCGGGGTGGATCGTCACCTGGGCGACCCCGAGCTCGGTGCGGGCGATCTGCGCGTGGACGGTGACACCGCCCTGGCCGACCTCCGCCATCGCCGTGTGCACCGTGGCGACCGGCTCGGCGTTGATGACCTCCATGCGCACCTTGGCGGTGGAGTAGTCGTCGAAGCCCTCGGAGAAGCCGACGTTCTTGATGCCGACGGCGTAGCCGACCCCGCGGACGACGCCTTCGCCGTGGGTGGTGTTCGACAGGCCGCCGGGCAGCTGACGGACGTCGGCGCCCTCGCTGGACTCCCACTGGCGCTCCGGCGGCAGCGGGCGGGACTTGACGCGGCGCAGGATCTCGGCGACCGGGGCCGGCGAGTCGACCGGCTGCCCGGTCGGCAGGAGCGTGCCCTGCTCCATGGCGTTGAGCTGGCGCAGCTCGACCGGGTCCATGTCCAGCTTGGCCGCCAGCTTGTCCATCTGTGCCTCGTACGCGAAGCACGCCTGGACCGCGCCGAAGCCGCGCATGGCGCCGCAGGGCGGGTTGTTGGTGTAGAGCGCGACGGCCTCGATGTCGACGTCGTCGATCACGTACGGACCCACCGACAGCGAGGCGGCGTTGCCGACCACGGCCGGGGACGCGGAGGCATAGGCACCGCCGTCCAGCACGATCCGGCACTTCATGTGCGTGATCTTGCCGTCCCTGGTGGCGCCGTGCTCGTACCAGAGCTTCGCCGGGTGCCGGTGGACGTGGCCGAAGAAGGACTCGAAGCGGTTGTAGACGATCTTGACCGGCTTGTTCGTGCGCAGCGCCAGCAGGCAGGCGTGGATCTGCATCGACAGGTCCTCGCGGCCGCCGAACGCGCCGCCGACGCCGGAGAGCGTCATCCGGACCTTCTCCTCGGGCAGACCGAGGACCGGGGCGATCTGACGGAGGTCGGAGTGCAGCCACTGGGTGGCGATGTAGAGATCCACCCCGCCGTCCTCGGCGGGCACCGCAAGGCCGGACTCCGGGCCGAGGAAGGCCTGGTCCTGCATGCCGAAGACATACTCGCCGGAGACGATGACATCGGCGTTCCTGGCGGCCCCGTCGGCATCGCCGCGGACGATCGGCTGACGGTGGACGATGTTGGGGTGCGCGACGTGCCCGGCGTGGTGGTCGTCGCGGCCCTCGTGGAGCAGCGGCGCGCCGTCGGCGGTCGCGGAGGCCTCGTCGGTGACGACGGGCAGCTCCTTGTACTCGATCTTGATCTTGGCCGCCGCACGCCTCGCCGTCTCCGGGTGGTCGGCGGCGACCAGGGCCACCGGCTCGCCGTGGTGGCGGACCTTGCCGTGCGCGAGAACCGGGGTGTCCTGGATCTCCAGGCCGTAGTTCTTGACCGACGTGGGCAGGTCGTCATAGGTCAGCACGGCGTGGACGCCGGACTGGGCGAGCGCCTCGGAGGTGTCGATGGAGACGATCTCGGCGTGCGCGACGGTGGAGCGGAGCGTGAAGCCCCACAGCATGTCCTCGTGCCACATGTCCGAGGAGTACGCGAACTCGCCGGTGACCTTCAGCGTGCCGTCGGGGCGCAGGGTGGACTCGCCGATGCCGCCCTTGGTCTGCGACCCCTGGGTGATCTTGGTGGGGGTTCCGGTGGTTCCCATGGTCAGACCACCTCTTCCTGACCCTGACGGGCGGCCGCGAGCCGTACCGCGTCCAGGATCTTCTCGTAGCCGGTGCAGCGGCAGAGGTTGCCGGAGAGCGCCTCGCGGATGTCCGCGTCGGTCGGCTGCGGGTTGTGCTCCAGCATCTCGTCGGCGGCGACCAGGAGGCCGGGCGTGCAGAAGCCGCACTGGACGGCGCCCGCGTCGATGAACGCCTGCTGGATCGGGGAGAGTTCACCGCCCTCGCCGGTCTGCGAGTCGGTGCCCTTGGCCTGCCACTGCTGCGCGGCCTGGAGGGAGGTGCCACAGGCGCCGGAGGCACAGCCGCCACCGGGGTGGACGTCCTCGCGGTGCTTGGCGTAGTCGGCAAGGCCCTCGACCGTGACGACCTCGCGGCCCTCGACCTGCCCGGCGGCGACCAGACACGAACAGACCGGCACACCGTCAAGACGGACCGTGCAGGAACCGCATTCGCCCTGCTCGCAGGCGTTCTTGGAGCCCGGCAGGCCCATCCGCTCACGGAGGACGTACAGCAGGCTCTCGCCTTCCCAGACGTCGTCGGCCTCCTGCTGACGGCCGTTGACGGTGAATGTCACGCGCACTGTGCGCCTCCCTGTGTGCCGTGGGCGTTGCCGCGGTAGGACTCCCAGGTCCAGCCGAGGGTGCGGCGCGCCATGATGCCGACCGCGTGCCGGCGGTACTTGGCGCTGCCGCGCACATCGTCGATCGGGTTGCAGGCGCCGGAGGCGAGCTGCGCGAACTGCTTGGCGACGGACGGCGGAATGGGGCTGCCCGACTCCCAGAAGCCGCCCTCGTCCAGCGCCGCGGCGAGGAAGTCCTCGGCCTCGCGGGCCCGTACGGGGGTGGGTGCGGCGGAGCCGATGCCGGTGCGCACCGTGCGGGTCTCGGGGTGCAGCGCGATACCGAACGCGCAGACCGCGATCACCATGGCGTTGCGGGTGCCGACCTTGGAGAACTGCTGCGGGCCGTCCGCCTTGGGCAGGTGCACCGAACGGATCAGCTCGTCGGGCTCCATCGCATTGCGCTTGACGCCGGTGTAGAAGTCGTCGATCGGGATCATCCGGCGGCCGCGTACGGATTCCACCTCGACGTCGCAGCCGGAGGCCAGCAGCGCGGGGTGCGCGTCACCGGCCGGGGAGGCGGTGCCGAGGTTGCCGCCGACGCCACCGCGGTTGCGGATCTGCGGGGAGGCCACCGTGTGCGAGGCCAGGGCCAGGCCCGGGAGTTCGGCCCGCAGATTCTCCATGATCTTGCTGTACGGGACGGAGGCGCCCAGGCGTACGGTCTTCTCTCCGACCTCCCACTCGCTCAGGTCACCGATGCGGTTCAGGTCGAGCAGGTACTCGGGGCGGCGGTGGTCGAAGTTGATCTCGACCATCACGTCCGTGCCCCCCGCGATGGGCACAGCGGTAGGGTGCTCGGCCTTGGCGGCGAGCGCCTCCTCCCAGCTGGCGGGGCGAAGGAAGTCCATCGTTGGCCTCTTCTACGAATTCTACGAGATCGGGTCGTTCGCTACTCATGGTGAGGACGCTGCACTGGCATCGCCACGGAGCCGTTCATGTCTTGTTCATCGAATGCGTTCAGTGAACGCGCCCCGGGCCCACCCGGTGCAGTCACCGAAACCATGAAGCGGTTGGCTGGCCAAGCCACCTGTCTTGTAGATTCGAACGAAAGACGAGGCTCCGAAACCTCGCGGCATTCCACCGGCAACACCAGACAGCAAAGAACGGCGGGCGAGGTCATGCGGCTCCGCGCACTCCTGGACACCCCCACCCTGGGCCTTCGGCTGCTCGGGGGCGAGGACGAGCTGGACCGCACGGTACGCGGCGTGATGACCACCGACCTGCGCGACCCCAGCCGCTATCTCTCCGGCGGCGAGCTGGTGCTGACGGGTCTGGCCTGGCGCCGCGAGCCGGACGACTCCGAGCGGTTCGTGCGCATCCTGGCCACCGCCGGGGTCGCCGGTCTCGCCGCCGGCGAGGCGGAGCTGGGCTCGGTCCCCGACGACCTCGTACAGGCCTGTCTCCGGCACCGGCTGCCGCTGTTCTCGGTCGTCGAGGACGTCTCGTTCGCCTCCATCACCGAGCATGTCGTCCGCCAGGTCTCCAGCGAACGGGCCGGTGACCTGGCGGCCGTCGTGGACCGCCACCGGCGGCTGATGACGTCGGGTCCCACGGGCGGCGGCCCGGAGGTGGTCCTGGACCTGCTCGGCTCCGACCTGGATCTGCGGGCCTGGGTGCTCTCCCCCACCGGCCGCCAGATCGCCGGCTCGACGCTGGCGGACGCCGGGCCCCCGCTGTCCGGTGAACTGGCCGCCCGGCTGGCGGGCGAACATCTGGCGGCCGCCCGTACGGGCCGCCGCGGCCCGCACCGCGTCACGATCGAGGGGGGCGACGCGCCGGGAGGCACCACCTTCTCGCTGTTCCCGGTCCGCCACGAGGGCCGGGATCTGCGCCAGACGCTGCTGAGCGACTGGCTGCTGGCCGTCGAGGCGGACGCCGGCGACTGGTCCGCGGAGCGCCTCGACCTGCTGCACGGGGTCACCCAGCTGATCTCCGTGGAACGCGACCGGCGCGATGCGGCCCGTACGGTCCGCCGCCGGCTCGCCCAGGAGGTGCTGGAGCTCGTCCAGACCGGCGCACCGCCCGCCGAGATCGCGGCCCGGCTGCGGGTGGCGGCCCCGGTGCTGCTGCCCGGACTGGGCGCCGCACCGCACTGGCAGATCGTGGTGGCCAGGGTCGAGTGGGAGGACGGCGATGTCCCCGGCGGCCCGGTCGCGCAGACCCTGCTGGAGGAAATGCTGGTCGATCCCGGCACGTTCGGCCCGGAGCCCTCCGACCGCATCGCCGTGGCACACATCGGCGACGAGGCGGTGGCGCTGGTGCCGCTGCCCGTCCCGGACGAGCCCGGGGACCCCTCGGCGA
Source organism: Streptomyces sp. NRRL S-1813 (assembly GCF_000719605.1). Classification (NCBI taxonomy): domain Bacteria; kingdom Bacillati; phylum Actinomycetota; class Actinomycetes; order Kitasatosporales; family Streptomycetaceae; genus Streptomyces; species Streptomyces sp. NRRL S-1813. The sequence continues at coordinate 74,327 of NZ_JOHB01000031.1, read as the reverse complement.
CCGGTCTGCACGCCGGTGAGCTGCTCTCCGTCGTCCAGGAGCCGCTCGGCCGCGGTCTGGCGGACGACGGCCGGCTGACGGTCGGGGTGAGCGCCGCGGTGCACTCGGCCGAGGGCCTGCGCGGCGCCCTGGAGGAGGCCCGGCACGCCCGCCGGGTCGCCGCCGCCCGCCCGGGCCGGGTCTGCGCCGCCGGACACGAGGAGCTGGCCTCGCACGTCCTGCTGCTGCCGTTCGTGCCGGACGACGTCCGCCGGGCCTTCACCGCCCGCCTCCTGGACCCGCTGCGCGACTACGACCGTAAGCACCGCGCCGAACTGATCCCCACCCTGGAGGCGTTCTTGGACTGCGACGGCTCCTGGACCCGCTGCGCCGCCCGCCTCCACCTGCACGTGAACACCCTCCGCTACCGCGTCGGCCGCATCGAGCAGCTCACCGGCCGCGATCTGTCCCGCCTGGAGGACAAGCTCGACTTCTTCCTGGCACTGCGGATGAGCTGACGGGGCCGGCGTCCCTTGAGCTGACGGGGCAGCGTCCCACGGATTCCGTCGCCCGGCGACGGGCTCCGGGCGGACGCCCTGTGCTTCCCCCGGCCCGGCCGGTTCGATCCGGCGGGACCGACTACTCCGTTCGGGGTAACTCGATCGGGCGGCATCGCGCCCGACGGTGGCCGGCCGACGGCCGACCGCCTGTGCGGCGCAGCGCCCGATCAAGGCCGTGTGTCGCCTTCTGACCGCCCGTCGAGCGATTGTGAATTCATTCACCCACCCCCTTGGCCCCACGACGGCATTCGTGCTGAGATTCGCCCACAGCTCCAATTTCCAGGCTCAATGGCGCGCTCGGGGAGGGCAATGTGGCGGACACCGCCATGTCAGAATCCGCGGATTCCGCGGATCCGGTCAGTTCCGCGGATCCGGTATCGCTCGCGGTACCAGCACCCGCATCAGCACCGGAGGCAGGCGCAATCGGCACGGTCGAGGGGGACGGTCCCCTCGACCGTGCCGTTTGGCGGCTGCGTTCCCGCGGCTGCTGGGACGATGCGGCCGCGCTGCTGGAACCGCACTGCGTCCATCACGCGCCGTCCGCGCTGCGTCGCGCCGCGCTGCTGGTCGAGCGGTGCATGTTCACGGCCACCGGCTGGGCGGGGGCCGAGGACGCGCTGCGCACCGCCGAGGCGCTGGCGGGCGACGACGACGAGCGGGGCGGCGCGGCGTGCGAGCGCGGCCACCTCGCGTACGCCGCCACGGTCCTGGGCGTCCGGGACCGGGCGGACGAGGCACGCTCGGCGCTCGGCCGGGCCGCCGCGCTGCTGGCGCCCACCGCGGCCGGCCGTCCGCTGCTGGACTTCCGCCGCGGGCTGATGGCCGAGCATGTGGCCGACAGCCCGGACGCGGCACGGGCCGCCTACCGCCGCGCGCACGCCGGCGCCACGGCGCACGGTGACACCCTGCTGTTGTCCTTCACCTGGCGTCATCTGGCCGGGCTCGCGCTGCGCGACGGGGAGGTGGCGGAGGCCCGGCACGGTTTCGCCGAGTCGCTGCGGATCCGCGAGGAGCTGGGCTTCCTGGTCGGCACGGCGCCGGCCCTCGTGGCGCTGGCCGACGCCGCACCGGACGGCGACGCGGACCGGCTGCGCGCCGAGGCGGCCCGGCTCTTCCGCCTCATGGGCGGCGTTCCCACGTGGCTCGCCGACCATCTGTCCACCGGCGTGCCGGCGACCTAGCGGGTTCCACACCGCGCGACGCGAACGGGCGACGGGCGACCCTCCGCACTCCGCAGGGGGTTGGCCGTCGCCCGTTCGCTGTCGTCCCTGCCCACTGCCCCGCTCTCCGTCAACCCCCCGTCATCGGCCATGCGGGTTCCCCCGATGAATGGCTGAATCTGCACGGTCCCCGCGGCGGATCGGCCGGGGTGTGACGGTTGCCTCATCGGTCGGCCGTCGACGCGCCAGGCGAACCCTGAGGTGGGACTATGAGCCGAAGGCCGGGGGCAGCGGCGTCTCACGACGCCCCATGGGCCCCGAGAATGGCCGCAAGTCGCACTGTGAGGCGGCGGCGGGGTATGGATGCTGGTCCGGGACCAGCCGACCCCACCCATTGGCACAGCCTTTCAGGAGGCCACATGACAGCAGGAGTGACCAACACAACCGCTGCAACCGACTGGGGCAAGGCGGATTTCGAGGCGATTTACAACTGCCCGGATCCCCGCCGGTACTTCACCACACTGCACCCCCTGGACTACCAGATTCCGCACCACGGCCAAGCGGTGTTCCGTGCCGTGGCCGAGACCCTGCAACGGCACCGGAGCGACCGCCCGCCACTGAACGTCGTCGACCTCTGCTGCTCGTACGGGGTCAACGCCGCGCTGCTCAACCACCGGCTGTCCCTCACCGATCTCTACAGCCGCTACACGGCGAACGGCCAGGCCATGCCGTCCACCGGCCAACTCACCGAGGAGGACCGCACGTTCTTCGCCAGCCGGCGGCGTGCCGAACCCTTCCGGATCACCGGCATCGACGCGGCGGACCGTGCCGTCGGCTACGCCCGGTCGGTGGGGCTGCTCGACCACGGCTTCGCGGAGAATCTGGAGCTCGACGAGCCGAGCCCGGAGCTGCGGAAGGTGCTGGCCGACACCGATCTGATCACCGTCACCGGCGGTGTCGGCTACATCTCCGCGCGTACCTTCGGCCGCCTCTTCGACTGTGTGTCCTCGCCGCCCTGGGTCGCCGCGTTCGTGCTGCGCGAGGTGTCCTACCGGCCGGTCTCCGCCCTGCTGGCCCGGGCCGGCCTGGTGACGGAGAAGCTCACCACCCGCACGTTCCGGCAGCGGCGGTTCGCCGACGGCAACGAGCGGCAGGCGGCGTTCGAGGCGCTGGCCGCCCGCGGCCTGCCCACCGCGGGCAAGGAATCCGACGGCTTCTACCACGCCGATCTCTATCTCTCCCGGCCCGCCGCCGATGTCGCGGCGCTGCCACTGGATGAGCTGCTGCCCGGCTAGGACCATCTCCCTGGACCGCGGGCGGGCGGACCCGCTCAGTGCGGGTGGCGGGCCACCGACACGTGCTCGCGGGCGATCCGCTCGGCCACCACGTACTCCCGGGCGACCAGGGCGTCGAGCAGTGCCGTGTGCTCGGAGGCGTCGGCCAGCAGCTCGGCCGTACGCCGCCGGGGACCGTCGGCCGGCGGCCACTGGGCACGGCGCAGCAGATCGCCGGTGACCTCGGTGAGCCGTCGGTTGCCGGTGAGCGACATCAGGGCGTCGTGGAAGGCGTGGTCCGCCTCGGCGTAGCCGACCCGGTCGCCGTGGGCGGCGGCCGCGACGCCCGCCTCGGCGAGCGGGCGCAGCGCCTCCCAGCGCTCGGGGGGCAGCGCCCGTGCCAGCCGGACGATCGCGGGCACCTCCAGCATCGCCCGGACCTCGGCCAGCTCGGCGAGGTCACGGGAGCTGCGCTCGGCGACCCGGAAGCCGCGGTTGGGCACGACCTCGACGGCGCCCTCGCCCGCGAGCTGCTGCATGGCCTCGCGGACCGGGGTCGCGGAGACGCCGTAGCGCTCGGCGAGCGAGGGCGCGGAGTAGACCTCGCCCGGGGTGAGCTCCCCGCCGACCAGCGCATGGCGCAGTGCGGCCAGCACCTGGCCGCGGACGGAGTGCCGCCGGGGTACGGCGGGACCGGCCTGCGCGGGCACCCATGCCCGGGCGTGCGGCTCGTGTTCCGCTGTGCCCTGCTCCATGACGGTTCCTCCTGACGTTTCCAGCACCATAGGCGGCGCGCGCCACAGTTCAAATCCGGGAGCCCGTACGGAAGCCCGGGGGCCGCACCAGGACTGGCGCCCAGCGGGCACGGGTAAGGTAAGCCTTACCTGTTAACGATCGCGATTCGGTGGTCTCCCGCATGACTCGTGCCCCCGCCGCCCCGCCCGCCGCACACCCCGTCGCCGAGGCCTACACCCGGCTCTCCACGGCGTTCCCCGGCCTCCAGGTCACCCTGTGGGACACCGCACCGCCCAGCGGCGACGGCTGGGTGTGCGCGGCCGGGCTCGCGGCCGGCGGCGAGAGCCTGGACGCCTTTCTCGCCTGGGAAGACGCCCAGATCGTGCGGGATCACGGCCGGCCTGCCCGGCCGGACGTCATCGCGAGCTTCGCACTGCACCGCTACGCCTGGCCCGCCTGCCTGCTGATCACCATCCCCTGGTTCCTGCACCGCCGGGTCCCGCGGCTGCCCGTACAGGACGTCTCCTTCCAGCGCGAGCTGGGACGGATGGCGGTGCGGATCGGCGCGTTCAGCTGCCTGCCGGACGACCCCGCCGCGGCGCTGCCCGGCGCCCGGGTCGTACCGGACGAGGAGGCACTGCGGGCGGAGGTACGAGCGGCGGCGGCCCAGCATCTCCAGCCCGTGCTGGAGGGCTTCCGCACCCGGATGCGGCGCGGGCCGCGGGCGCTGTGGGGCATGGCGTCCGACGAGATCGTCGAGGGCCTGTGGCACCTGGGGCATCTGCTGGGCGAGGAACCACGCGCAGTGGCCGCACTGGAGCAGCTGCTGCCGGGTGCCACCGCTCCGTACGCGGGGAGCGCGGGATTCCGCGAACTGACCGGGCCGCAGGGCGAGGCGCTGGCGACCCGGGACCGCGCCAGCTGCTGCATGTTCTACACCCTGCGCCCCGACGACACCTGCGTCACCTGCCCGCGCACCAGCGACGCGGACCGCATCAAGCGCCTCACCGCAGCCACCTGACCCCTGGGCCATCCGCCAGGCCATCTCTCCCATCCCGGCTCAACCCACCAGCGCCATAAGGGAGTTCACGGACGCTCCCGCACGAACCGAGGCCGGGCGGGACGGCCGGCGGCCGGCAAACGCAAGGGGCGGGCACCTGCCTCGCGTGACGATCACCCAGTCGACGCACCGCCCGCCCGGAGCGTTTCGACGAAGCGCCCGAGAACCGCCGCGAACACGGCCCTCTCCTCGTCGGACCATTCCGACAGCGCCTCTTCCACCTGGCCCACGAGTCGCACCCGGGCGATATCGATGATGCTCCGCCCCTGTTCCGTGAGCCGGAGCAGCGTGGACCGGGCGTCCGCCGGGTCGGCCTCACGCGCCACCAGGCCCGCGGTCACCAGGCGGTCCGCGTAACGGGTGGTCGCCGTGCGGTCGATGCCGATCTCCGCGGCGAGTCGGCTGCTGCTCACCGGTTCCATCCGGGCGATCCCGCTCAGCACCGGATAGGTGGTCTCGTTCACGCCGTCCAACTGGTCGACCAGGGCCGAGTACAGGCTCGCTCGCGTACTGCGCCGAAGCAGCAGGCCCAAGGAGGCCTCCACGCTTGCCGCTACTGAGGAATCGTTCATGGACAGATTGTACGTGCCAGCGGCACGCATCTCTGCTACCTTGAGGGAAGCGTGCTGCTGGCACGCAAATCCTCCCAGTGAAAGAAGGCCCCCATGTCCACCCTGCCTACCTCCGCGACGCCCGACGCCCAGCAGCAGGAGAACTCGCACCTCGCACCGCCCGAGCCCGCCGCCCCGCCCGCTCCCGCCCCCCTCACCCCCCAGGACGTCCTTGCCGACGGCCAGGAGCAGGCGGAATTCAACGGAGTACTCGTCCGCAAGGGGTCCATCGCGGCCTTCATCGGAAACGCCAAGGCCCTGGAGAACCTGGAGCCGGGCACCTCCGAACACGAGGCGGTCGCACAGCAGATCCGCGATCTGAAGCCCGCCCTCGACGCATTGGAGCTCTTCGATGTCGTCGAGATCAGGAACCCGGACGTGGCCGCGCTGCTGGCATCCGGGCCCAGGTGACACCTGGCGGGCACTCCCGCCGCCGCAGCCGGTCCAGGTCTCCGCGCCGATCGGCGACTTGCGGCAAGATGGGGCGGTGCCAACCCAGTCGGAAAAGATTGAGCTGACCCCACACGAACTCCGCGAGATCGCGGGCTACGCGGCCGAGTGTGCGCGCAGGACACTGTCGATCTTCGAACAGAGCGTTCCTGCCGACCCGCGCCCGCGCGACGCCGTCGATGCCGCACAGGCTTTCGCCGAGGGCGGCCGACGCACGGCAGCTCTGCGGCAGAGCGCATGGGCCGCATACCGCGCGGCACAGGAAGCCGCTTCACCCGCCGCGGCCGACGCGGCACGAGCGGCAAGCCATGCGGCCGCCGCTGCCTACCTTCACCCCTTGGCAGACGCTCATCAGGTGAAACACCTTCTCGGTGCGGCAGCGCATGCGGCACGGGCAGAAGAGCTGGCATCCGGCGAAGACCGACGGGTCACCGCGGGGACCCTTGAATGGGCGCGTCATCACGCGCCCACAGCGGTCACCGCGGTGCTCGGCCGTATGCCCGCCGCACCTCCGGGAGGCGGCCGCGTGGGCGAGTTCATTCGCGATCTCGACGCCGCCCTCCGCGCCTGACGGCGCTCAGCTGCCGGAGCCCGCAGCGGGATCAACGGGATCCGGGCAACCTTGCACGCCCCAAGGAGGGTCTCCCGCCAGGCGCGGACAGCGTTCATCTGCGCGTCCGGCACTCGGCCCGATGGAGGCGGGCCCATGATGAGCGAACGGTGTGCGCACATGGTCAGCGCAGCACACCGGCCAGAAGGTGTTCCAGCGCCCAGGCGAAATCGGCACTCCGGTCCGCCTCGGCACCGTGCGCCGCGCCTTCCCCCGGCGAACCGGCTCGCCCATGGCCGAGCGTGTGACCCAACGGATGCCTGCTCAGTGGGCGAAGCCCCAGTCGAGCATCTTGGTGGCGTCGTCGAAGCGGCTCTGGTCGTCCTTGAGGATCGCGCCGACCAGGGTGCGGTTGTCCCGCTCGGCGGCGAAGACGAGGGCGTAGCCGGCCTCCGGGCCGCTGCCCGTCTTGATGCCCAGGGCACCGTCGTAGCTGCTCAGCAGCTTGTTGGTGGTGTCCCAGGTGTAGTACCGGGTGTGGCCGTTGGCCGCCGGGGCCTCGGTCTTGAACTGCTTGTTCTTCACGACGTCGGCGAACACCGGTTGCAGCATGGCGCGCTGGCCGAGCTTGGCCAGGTCGCGGGCGGTGCTGTGGTTGTTGCCGTGCGAGATGCCGTCGAAGCTGTCGAAGTGCGTACCGGTCAAGCCCAGTTGCTGCGCCTCGGCGTTCATCTGGTTCACGAAGTCGGCGATCCGCGCGTCCGTGGTGTCCCCGGAGCCGAGATTGTCGGCCAGGGCCATCGCGGCGTCGTCACCGGACGGGATCAGCATGGCGTGCAGCAGCTGTTCGACGGTCAGCGTGTCGCCGGTCTGGAGGTCGGCGGTGCTGCCGCCGACCTTCTGGACGTAGTCCCGGTACTCCTGCTTCACCGTGATCTGCCGGTTCAGCCACTCCGGGTGCTTGAGCACCACGAGGGCCGTCATGATCTTGGTGGTGCTGGCCATCGACACGCTCTCGTCCGCCTTGGCCCCGCCCCACAGCTCCCGCTCCTGGCTGCCGTCGCGGGCGTCCAGCAGGAAGGCATGGTCGGCGTTGATCTGGGGAGCGGCCTGGTCCTTCGCGTCCTGCGCCTCGGCTGCCTTGTCCTGGACAGCGTGCTGCGCCGCCTGAGCAGACCGGAACTTCCGCTGCGTGCCCTGCTCCTGACCGGCCGTTGCGGTGGCCCCACTACCCTGCTGGTCGTTCTCGTCTGCGGAGTGCGTGGCGCCGGGGGTGGCCGCCTCGGCGAGGCCGCCGGCGCTGATCGGCAGGGCGGCACCGACAAGTGCGACCATCGCGATCCGGACTCCGGTGCGGTGTATCCGGTTGGGGCGGGCGTGGGAACCCATGGGGCGTCCGTCCTTCCGGCGAAGGGACGCCGGTGCCTAGGAGAAGTAGCAGAACTCGGTTCATCGTGAATCTACTTGTGCGATGACAGCGACTCAAGCCGGCTATGTCATAGCCATGTAACGGGGTTCCCCTCGGTGGATGTGTTGCGCAGGTGACTGACGGGTCCCGTGAGGTCGCTCGCGCGCAGCGCCCCCTCAACTCCCTGAGGCGGCACGTACGGCCCTCGCCCGTCCCGTTTCCACGGTAAGCAGACGGGAATCGACGCTCGACGTCGCACCCCCCCCCGCGCCACCCGCGCCACCCGCGCCACCCGCGCCACCCGCCAGGGTGATCTCGTTCGAACTCAACTTCCTTCAAAAGAATGGCAGTTCGATGCCGAGGTGGCTTCATCGCACCCCTTGGCGTCGTCTTATTCCGAATGCCTCGGTTACGGCAGCGGGTTCCGTCAGGATGGCGCGCGAAACCGCGTAGGCCGAGGCAAGGGATCCCAGAATGAGAATGACCGATATATCGCTGGATTGGCTGGTTCCCGGAGCCCTGCTGCTCATCGGCGTGCCGGTGGCCGCGGCACTGGTGGTACGCGGCAGGCGCGCGGCCGCGGCCCGGTCCACCGGCGACGACTCCTGGGAACGCAGCGAGGAGCGGCGCCGCCGCAAGGAGACGGTCTTCGCCTCGGCCTCGTACCTGCTGCTGTTCTGCTGTGCGGCGGTCGCCGCCGCGCTGTCCTTCCACGGTTTGGTCGGCTTCGGCGTACAGAACCTCAACCTCTCCGGGGGCTGGGAGTATCTGGTGCCGTTCGGGCTCGACGGCGCGGCGATGTTCTGCTCCGTGCTCGCCGTGCGGGAGGCCAGCCACGGTGATGCGGCGCTCGGCTCCCGGCTGCTGGTGTGGACGTTCGCGGGCGCGGCGGCGTGGTTCAACTGGGTGCATGCGCCGCGCGGCCTGGACCACGCGGGCGCTCCGCAGTTCTTCGCCGGGATGTCGCTGTCGGCGGCGGTCCTCTTCGACCGGGCGCTCAAGCAGACCCGCCGGGCGGCACTGCGCGAGCAGGGTCTGGTGCCCCGTCCGCTGCCGCAGATCCGGATCGTGCGCTGGCTGCGCGCGCCCCGGGAGACCTTCGCGGCCTGGTCGCTGATGCTGCTGGAGGGCGTACGGACACTGGACGAGGCCGTCGAGGAGGTCCGCGAGGACCGGCGCGAGAAGGAGCAGAACCGTCTCCGCAGGCGCGAGCAGGGCAAGCTCGACCGGGCTCGCATCAAGGCCATCAACCGGCAGCACCGCGGCTGGGGCCTCGGCCGTGGCGGCGGCCGGCAGCTGGCGGTGACGCAGGCGGTGACGGCCTCCGCGGAGGTGGCCGGCCCCGACCCCGCCATAGCCGGCGGCATCGAGCCGCCGCTCACCGGGGAGCTGCCGGTGCGCGCCCGTCCGGCGCTCAAGGCCGTGTCCGAAGCTGAGGCCGAAGGCGTCGACGCCACGGCCGGGCCCCGTAGGACCGTGGATCTCACCGCCGAGGACGACACCCAGACGATTCCGCGTCTGGACTCCCTCGAGGAGAAACTCGCCGAGATCGAACGGCAATTCGGCTGACCGGCGGCGGACCGCGCCCTTCGGCACCCCCGTCCATGGGTCAGGCCGGTCCGCTGCCCAGCTCGAACCAGACGCTCTTGCCCAGGCCTTCGGTACGGATGCCCCACGCGTCGGCCAAGGAGCGCACCAGCAACAGCCCCCTGCCGGAGGTTCCGTCCGTGGTCGGTGTGCGGGGCTCGGGGCGGCCGGGCGCGAAGTCCCTGACCTCCACCCGGAGCCGGTCGCTGACCCTGGCCGTGACGACGGCGCCGCCCTCGGCATGCACCAGGGCGTTGGTGACCAGCTCGCTGGTGAGCAGGGTCGCGACCTCCGCGAGCTCGCCGCCCCCCGGCGCCGCCCAGCGGTTCAGCAGCTGACGCAGCTCCCTGCGCACCTCACCGACCGCTTTCAGATCCGCATGCCGTACTTTGCGCTCCAGTACGCCCGGCGCTCGCGCCGTGACTCCCCCGTTCCGGCTCCCCTCGGCCGTTTCCTGCCTTCTGTCCCGTTCCTCGCGCCGCACAGGCTGACGCATTTTCTCCCCCGCCCCCAACAAACATCGGCGCTCTGCCTCGAACAGCCTCACGGTCAGCATGCCCATCGGATCTGCCGCCATGCTTCCGCGCGCCGGGTCTCAGGGTCACCGGTGCGCGTCCCGCGCGCCGGGTGCGCCGGGCCGTGCCTCAGTGGGTATGCCTGATCCGAGCCTGTCGTGGAACCCCGGCCGGGACCCGGATGAGCGGGGCATTCCCGGCAACCGCCGGGGCACCCCCGCCCGCGTCCTGGAGACGTCGGGGCGTACGAGCCCGAGGAGCCGCTGTGCACGACGACCGACTGCTGGTGGAGGGGCGTCTGGAGCGGGCGCTGGGGCAGTTCATCAGGCCCGCGCAGTACGCGGCGCGGGTGCCGCTGCGGCTCGCCGTCTGGCATGCGCCGGGGATTGGGGCCTCCCCTGCTCGAGCAAAGTCGAGAGCTTGGGGAACGGTGCCGGTGGGCGAGGCGCTTTTGGCCCCGTACGAGCCGTTCGCGGCCGGTGAGCCCTGGGGCCCGCCGTGGTCCACGAGCTGGTTCCGGCTGGCGGGCGAGGTGCCGCAGGAGTGGGCGGGGCGGCGGGTGGAGGCCGTCATCGACCCCGGCTTCAGCGGCGACGGGCCCGGGTTCCAGGCCGAGGGGCTGGTCTATGACGCCGAGGGGGTGCCCCTGAAGGGCATCCATCCGCGCAACCGCCATGTGCCCGTCGGTGCACCGGCCGGTGGTGGTGAGGAGGTGCGGCTGCTACTGGAGGCCGCCGCGAACCCCGCGGTGCTGCGGGACTTCCGCCCCACCGCGCTCGGCGATGTACGGACCGCTCCCGGCCGGCCGCTGTACCGCTTCGCCTCGGCGGACCTCGCGGTGCTCGACGAGACCGTCTGGCACCTGATCCTCGATATCGAGGTGCTCTCCGAGCTGATGCACGAGCTGCCCGCCGACGGCTCGCGCCGGCACGAGATCCTGCGGGCCCTGGAGGACATGCTGGACACGCTCGATCTGCACGATGTCGGCGGCACGGCGGCCGCGGGCCGGGCCGCGCTGGCGGACGTACTGAGCCGCCCGGCCACCGCGAGCGCCCATTGTGTCGTCGCCACCGGCCATGCACATATCGATTCCGCCTGGCTGTGGCCACTGCGCGAGACCGTGCGCAAGGCATCCCGCACCTTCGCCAATGTCACCCAACTTGCCGATGAGTATCCTGAGTTGGTGTTCTCCTGCTCCCAGGCGCAGCAGTACGCCTGGGTCAAGGAGCATCAGCCGCACATCTGGGAGCGCATCAAGGAGGCCGTGCGCAGGGGTAATTGGGTGCCGGTGGGCTCGATGTGGGTGGAGTCCGACGCCAATATGCCCGGCGGTGAGGCGCTGGCCCGGCAGCTGGTGCACGGCAAACGCTTCTTCCTGGAGGAGCTGGGGGTGGAGACCGAGGAGATCTGGCTGCCGGACTCCTTCGGCTACACCGCCGCGTTCCCGCAGCTGGCGCGGCTGGCCGGCGCGAAGTGGTTCCTGACCCAGAAGCTGTCGTGGAACCAGACGGACAAGATGCCGCACCACACCTTCTGGTGGGAGGGCATCGACGGCACCCGCGTCTTCACCCACTTCCCTCCGGTCGACACCTACAACTCCCGCCTGCACGCCGCCGAGCTCGCCCACGCCGAACGCAACTTCGCGGACAAGGGCCGCGCCACCCGCTCCCTGGTGCCCTTCGGCTGGGGCGACGGCGGGGGCGGCCCGACCCGCGAGATGCTGGAGCGGGCCCGCCGTATCCGCTCCCTGGAGGGCTCACCGCGCGTCGGGATCGAGCCGCCGGCCCGGTTCTTCGAGGCCGCCCATGAGGAGTACGGGGCCGCGGCGCCGGTCTGGTCGGGTGAGCTGTACCTCCAGTTCCACCGCGGTACGTACACCTCGCAGGCGAAGACCAAGCAGGGCAACCGGCGCAGTGAACATCTGCTGCGCGAGGCGGAGTTGTGGGCCGCGACGGCGGCGGTACGGGCGGGCGACGGCGGGTACGCCTACCCGTACGACGCCCTCGACCGCCTCTGGAAGACCGTGCTGCTGCACCAGTTCCACGACATCCTGCCGGGGTCGTCCATCGCCTGGGTGCACCGCGAGGCCCGCGACACCTATGCGGCGGTCGCAGCCGAACTGACCGGGATCATCGAGACGGCGCTCGGGGCACTGGCAGGGAGTGAGGCGGCGCCTGACGGGGTGCCGACGGTGTTCAATGCCTCGCCCTACGACCGGGACGAGATCGTGGCGCTCCCGGGGACGGGGCCGGGGCCGGGGCCGGACGAGCCGACCCAGGTCGCGGTGCATGTCCCCGCGCTGGGTTCGGCGGCCGTCCGTCCGCCCGGCCCGGACTCCGTCACTCCGCCGCCCGCGCCCGTCCGGGCGGACACCGGCGCGGAGAGCACTCTCACGCTCGACAACGGGCTGCTGCGGGTGACGGTCGACGCCGACGGCCTGCTGGCCTCCGTACGCGATCTGCGCGCCGGCCGGGAGGTGCTGGCGCCGGGCGCCCGTGGCAATCTGCTGCAACTGCACCCCGACCACCCCAACAAGTACGACGCCTGGGACCTCGACCGGCACTACCGCCACCGGCACACCGATCTGACCGACGCCGAGTCCGTCGAGCTGGCCGCGGCCGGGCCGCTGTCCGCGACGGTGCGGGTGACCAGGGCGTTCGGCGCGTCCCGGATCACCCAGGAGCTGACCCTGCGGGCGGGCTCGCACCGCCTCGACATCACCACCGACATCGACTGGCACGAGTCGGAGAAGGTCCTCAAGGCCGCCTTCCCGCTGGATGTCCACGCCGAACGGTCCACCTCCGAGGTGCAGTTCGGGCACGTACACCGCGCCACGCACACCAACACCAGCTGGGACGCGGCCCGTTTCGAGATCTGTGCGCACCGCTGGCTGCGGGTCGCCGAGCCGGGCTACGGCATCGCCCTGCTCAACGACTCGACGTACGGGCACGACGTCACCCGCAGCCCGCACCCCGAGGGTCTGGGCACGACGGTCCGGCTGACGCTGCTGCGCGCCCCGCACAGCCCCGACCCCGAGACCGATCAGGGCACCCACCGCTTCACCTATGCCCTGCTGCCGGGCGCCGGGACCGGCGATGCGGTGGCCGAGGGGCTGGCACTCAACCTGCCCCTGCGGACCGCCACCGCGCCGCCCGTCCCCCCGTTGGTCCGCGTCGACCACCCGGCCCTCACCGTCGAGTCGGTCAAACTCGCCGAGGACCGCAGCGGCGATGTGGTGGTGCGGCTGTACGAGTCCCGCGGCGGCCGCGCCACCGGCACGCTCTCCCCCGGCTTCCCGCTCGAACGGGCCACCGTCACCGACCTGTTGGAACGGCCGCTGCACGAGGAGGAGGAAGGGCCGACCTCGGATGTGACGGTGGAGCTGCGCCCGTTCCAGATCCTGACACTGCGGCTGCGGCCTCAGCGTCCGGCCGACGTCTGAGCTGCCTCCGGGCTCGTTGCGCAGGGACAGCCCTTACACCCGGGGGATGTGCCGCAGGTTGGAGCGGGCCATCTGGAGCATCCGGCCGACTCCGCCGTCCAGCACGATCTTGCCGGCCGACAGGGCGAAGCCGGACACCATCTCGGCGCTGATCTTCGGCGGGATGGACAGGGCGTTGGGGTCGGTGACCACATCGACCAGCGCCGGGCCCTTGTGCTTGAAGGCCTCGCGCAGTGCGCCGCGCAGGTGCTTGGGCTTCTCCACCCGGATGCCGTGCGCCCCGGCCGCGCGGGCGATGGCCGCGAAGTCCGGGTTCCGGTTGGTGGTGCCGTACGACGGCAGACCGGAGACCAGCATCTCCAGCTCCACCATGCCCAGCGAGGAGTTGTTGAACAGCACCACCTTCACCGGCAGGTCGTACTGGACCAGGGTGAGGAAGTCGCCCATCAGCATGGAGAATCCGCCGTCGCCCGACATGGAGACGACCTGGCGCTTGCGGTCGATGAACTGGGCGCCGATCGCCTGCGGCAGCGCGTTGGCCATCGAGCCGTGGCTGAACGAACCGATCACCCGGCGACGGCCGTTGGGGGTGAGATAGCGCGCCGCCCAGACGTTGCACATGCCGGTGTCGACCGTGAAGATCGCGTCGTCGGCGGCCTCCTCGTCCAGGAGGGCGGCGACGAACTCGGGGTGGATCGGGACATGCTTCTCGACATTGCGGGTGTATGCCTTGACCACGCCCTCCAGCGCGTCGGCGTGCTTCTTCAGCATCCGGTCCAGGAACTTGCGGTTCTGCTTCGGCCGGACCTTGGGGATCAGACCGCGCAACGTCTCCCGGACATCGCCCCAGACGGCCAGGTCGAGCTTGGTGCGGCGGCCCAGGTGTTCGGGCCGGACATCGACCTGGACGATCTTGTTGTCGTCGGGCAGGAACGCGTTGTACGGGAAGTCCGTGCCGAGCAGGATCAGCAGATCGCACTCGTGGGTGGCCTCGTAGGCCGCGCCGTAGCCGAGCAGTCCGCTCATGCCCACGTCGTAGGGGTTGTCGTACTGGATCCACTCCTTGCCGCGCAGCGCATGGCCGACCGGGGACTTCACCCGCTCGGCGAACTCCATCACCTCGGCATGGGCACCCGCCGTGCCGCTGCCGCAGAACAGCGTGACCTTGTCGGCCTCGTCGATCATCCGGGCCAGCTTGTCGATCTCGGCGTCTCCGGGGCGTACGGACGGACGCGAGGTGACCAGGGCATGTTCGATCGCCCGCTCGGGGGCCTGCTCGGCGGCGATATCGCCGGGGAGGGAGACGACCGCGACCCCGCTCTGTCCGATGGCGTGCTGGATCGCGGTCTGGAGCACCCGCGGCATCTGCTGGGTGCTGGAGATCAGTTCGCTGTAGTGGCTGCACTCGGCGAACAGCCGGTCGGGGTGGGTCTCCTGGAAGAAGTTGGTGCCGATCTCGCTGGAGGGGATCTGGGACGCCAGGGCGAGGACCGGGGCCATCGAGCGGTGGGCGTCGTACAGGCCGTTGATGAGGTGCAGATTGCCGGGGCCGCAGGAGCCGGCGCAGGCCGCGAGCGAGCCGGTGAGCTGTGCTTCCGCCCCGGCGGCGAAAGCGGCGACCTCCTCGTGCCGTACCTGGATCCAGTCGATCGCGGAGTTGCGGCGGATGGCGTCCACCACCGGGTTGAGGCTGTCGCCGACGACGCCGTAGAGCCGCTGTACCCCCGCCCGTACGAGGATGTCCACGAACTGCTCGGCCACGGTCTGCTTCGCCATGTCGCTGTCGCTCCTTCGACGGGTGAGTGGCAGCCCGCCGCCGAGGTCGGGGCTGCTCTCCCATGAACCCATGCGGTGCCCCGGCGCGCCTCCGCTGTGCGGCCCCCGCCGGTCCGTGGTCCGGGTCCCCCCGTTCCCGGCGCTACGACTCCCACACCCCGACCGCCGTACGGTCCTTCGGATGGCCCTCGACCCGCAGTTGCGCGGCGGCGAGGACGTCCACCAGGCCCGGCGGTTCGGCGGCGGACCACCGGTCGGCCAGCCGGGCGGCGAACGCGGGCTCCTCCCGCAGCGGCTCGGCGAGACCGGAGCTGCACAGCAGCAGGGTGTCCCCCGGGCGGGCGAAGGCCGTCCGGAAGAGGAACGGCTCGGGCCGTGCCGGGCTCTCGGCCGGGTACGCGCCGTGCGGCGGGCCGGAGGCGGGACAGGGCAGGCCGGCGGTGTCGTCGCGCCCTGCCTCCGCGGAGACGTGGTCCGTGGCGGGCTCCAGGTCCTGCCAGGCGCCGTCGCGCAGCAGGAAGAGGCCGCCCGCGCCGACGCCGAAGAACACCCGCGTACGGCAGTCCGGATCGGCGGGCAGCAGCAGACAGCGCAGTGCGGCCGGGTACTGCTGCGGTGCGGCGCCGCGCTCCGGAGCCCGGCCGCGCAGCTTGCCGTGGCTGCGGTCGGTGAGCCGCTGGAGCCCGGATCTGAGGGCGCCGCGACGGTCCGTCCGGATGTCCTCCGCCAGTCGGGTGTAACTGCGGCCGACCGCACCGCCGATCCAGGTACAGGCGTCCCGGGCGGCGCGGTGGGCGCCCTCGGCGGCCGGCCTGCCCGTGGCGACGGCGACCAGGAGCAGGGCGTGCCGGCCGGCCCCGAAGCGGGCGGTGAGCAGCGCATCACGGCGTACGTCACCGCGGCGGCGGGCGGCGTCGCCGCGGTGTGAGACGGCACGCAGGGTCAGCGTGCCGTACCGGCCGCCGTCCAGCGTGGTGTCGGGCACCAGGTCGTCCAGCGCGGCCGCGTCGGCGGCGGGAAGCTCGCCCGGCTCACCGTAGGAGGGCGGCCGGTCACCGGGCAGGCCGGTGGTGGCGGGCGGTGGGGTGGCCCGGGGGGTGCGTGGGGCCGGGGTGGCTTGCCGGTCGGTGGCTCGCCGGTCGGGGGAAGGGCGGACGCCGGAGGGGTGGTCGGTGGAGGGGCGGTCGGCGGGGGCGCGGTCGGTGGACGTCGCGCGGGTGCCGGGCCCGGTGGACCGGAGCGGGATCGGTGCTGACGGCTCGGGCGGAGGCGGTGCGTGGCGGGCCGGCGGGGCCGGTACGGGGCGGGCCGGCGGTGACCACGGTTCCTGGGCGGCCGGGCCGGGATCCGGGGGCTCTTCCGGTGCCGGATCGGCCCAACGCGGCGCTCCCAGCGCACGCAGCGCCGACTCGACCCGGTCATCGAGGGTGTCCGGGGCGTCGGACGGCCCGGCATCGCACACCGCGCCGCGGGCCGGGGCGTCCCCGCCCGCGCGCTCGCCTTCGCTGCCGTCGCCGTACAACTGCCGCCACCAGTCGTCCTCGTGCCCGCGCGCGGCTCCCTGCTGATTCATGCGCCGTATTGTCCCTGGACGGCCGCGGCCGAAACAGGGCGCGTAAGAGCGTCCGCCGGGCGGCCGGCAGCCCACGGGGGACCGCACGGCCGGGGCCAGAGGTCCGTGCAGGTGATGAGCGTGGGCCACGGGCACGGCGGACCGAATTGCCGTGGGTCCCGGTCAGTTCGGCCTGCGGTGTGACCGTTCGCCGGGTGACACGGGAGGGGCGGGGCTGACGGCGGGGCGCCCCCGGCCCGGCCGGCCGGCAAGCGCTTCCGGGTCCCGTCCGGCACGCTGGGCCCATGAGAGTGTGCAGCGAACGAGCCGTCACGGGGCGTGCGGGCGCCGGGAGCCAGACCGGTGCGTGAGCGAGTGCGGCGAGCGGGCCATGCGAAGGTGCATGGCCCGCGAGGGCGAGCCGGCCGAGCGGAGTGAGGCCTACGCATGGGTGTGTGGCAGCTGGTCGCGGTCGGCCTGGTCATGCTGCTCGGCCTGCTCGGGGTGCTGGTGCCCGGCATCCCCGGACCGCTGATCGTGTGGGCGGGCGTGGTGTGGTGGGCGCTGTCCGAGAAGTCCTCCCTCGCCTGGGTGGTGCTCATGGGTGCCACCACCGTGCTGCTCCTCAACCAGACGCTGAAGTGGCTGCTGCCCGTCCGCAACCTGCGGGCCGCGGGCGCGCCGTACCGGACGCTGTTCCTGGCGGGGGTGGCCGGCATCGTGGGGTTCTTCCTGCTCCCGGTCGTCGGGGGCCCGCTGGGTGCCGTCGGCGGCCTCTATCTGCTGGAGCGGGTCCGGCTCGGCAGCCGCGGCGATGCCTGGGCCTCGACCCGTACGGTCATGCGCGCCATCGGACTGAGCGTGCTGATCGAGCTGTTCGCCTGCCTGCTGGTCGTCGGCGCCTGGACCGGAGCGGTGGTGGCGGGATAGTGGTGGCGGGATAAGGGGTCAGTCACCACGAGCGGCCGGCTGAGGCGCTACCAGGAGCTGCCGGCTGCGGCATGGACGGGCGGGTCCGACATCACGGTCCCCTCCCGGGCGCCGTGCGGCTCCGGCTCCGGCTCCGGCCCGGTCTCCCGCGGCATCTCCCCCGTAAGCATCTCCCCCGACGGCAGCATCCCGGCGTTCCATAGGTGGTGCAGGGCGTACGCGCCCCAGGGCCGCCATGACGCGGCCGGGCCCATCGTCCCGTGCCCGTCCCGCTCCTGGCCGCTCCCGTGCGCCGCCGCCCCCACATCCGGGTCGCCCAGCGCCCGCATCCTGATGTACGCGGCCGCCCTCGGGCCGACACCGGGCAGTGCGGTCAGCGCCCGCTCGGCGGCGCCACGGTCAGCGCCCGCGTCCAGCAGGACCGCGCCGTCCGCGAGCGCGAGGCACAGGGTGCGCACCGGCTCCGCGACCTGCGCGCCGGTCAGTTCTGCGGGCGCCGGGAAGAGGTGGGTGAGCCCGCCGTCGGCCGCGTCCAGTGGTGTGCCGTACCTGCGCACCAGTGCGGCGGCACGCTCCGGCGGGCCGCCGAGCACCGTCCGTACCGCCAGTTCCTCGGGGTCCGCGGCGCCGGGTGAGCGCAGCCCCGGCCGCTCGGCCACCAGCGGACGGAGCAGCGGGTCGGCACCGAGCCGCTCGGCGACCGCATACGGGTCGGCATCCAGGTCGAACAGCCGGCGGAGCCGCTGCACGGCCGTCGACAGATCCCGCAGATCGGTCAGCCGCAGCCGGCACTCCAGCCAACCGCCGTCCGCCCCGCGCGCCGCCGGGCACACCAGGCCCGCCGGTGGCCGGCGCCGCCCGCGCGGCCCGGTGGGCTCGTCGACCTCGGCGATCCCGCTGCCATGGGTGAGCCGCAGCGTACGGCGATAGGTGCGCCCGCCGCGCGGCCCGCGCACCTCCTCGACGCCGTCCACCGCCCGCACCTGGAGAAAGTCGAAGATCTCAGCCGCCGCGTACGGTCCGCGGTAGGCCAGCCGCAGCGGAATCCCGACGGGGGCCGGGACACCGTCGGCCCCGGCTCCCGGCCCGGTATCCAACGCCGCCGCCCGCAGCTCACTGGGCGTCCCCGCGTAGATCTCCCGCATCGTGTCGTTGAACTGCCGGATGCTGGCGAACCCGGCCGCGAACGCCAGCTCGGTGACGGGCAGTGTGGTGGTCTGAAGCAGCACCCGCGCGGTGTGCGCCCGGCGGGCCCGCGCCAGCGCCACCGGCCCCGCGCCGAGCTCCGCGGTCAGCTGCCGCTGCACCTGACGTGCGCTGTACCCCAGCCGCCGGGCAAGCCCGCCGACCCCCTCCCGGTCGACGACTCCGTCCCCGATGAACCGCATCGCCCGGCCGACCAGGTCGGCGCGCACATTCCACTCGGCGGACCCCGGCACAGCGTCCGGGCGGCACCGGCGGCAGGCCCGGAACCCGCCCGCCTGCGCGGCGGCGGCCGACGGGAAGAACCGCACATTCACCCGCTTGGGAGTGACCGCGGGACAGCTCGGCCGGCAGTAGATGCCGGTCGTCACCACCGCGAAGAAGAATTCCCCGTCGAACCGCGCGTCCCGGCTGGACACCGCTTCGTACCTGGTCTCGTCGTCCATCACCCGTTCAGTCTGCGTCACGCCCGGCGCCCCGGCTGGCGGAAATCGGACATGGCGCTCTCCCGGGGCGGATGGCCTTCCCCGGGAGGGATGGCCTTCCGGGGCGGACGACGTTTCCCGGAACGGACGGCATTTCCGGGACGGACGGCCTTCCCGGGGCGTGGGCGAGCGGGCGAGCTCCGGCCTGACACCGCCCCTCCCCCGCTCCTCACCTCACCCCAGCCCACCTCACCTCACCTCACCTCTGCGGTCCCCGCTTCCGCTCCATCATGTGCCGGCCCAAAGCCTGCTTCTGCTTCCAGTCCCGGCGGATCTCGGCCCGCAGCCGGGCGTCCGTCTTCGCCACGATGTGCTGGTTCTCCCGCAGCAGCTTGCGGTAGCTCTCCAGCCGGCGCACGGGCAACTCCCCGTTCTCGGCCGCCTCTTGCACCGCACACCCGGGCTCCGCCTCGTGCGCACAGTCATGGAAGCGGCACTCCTCGGCCAGCGACTCGACATCCGAGAACGTCCGGGCCAGTCCGGTCCCCGCGTCCCACATCCCGACACCGCGCAGCCCCGGAGTATCGATCAGCACTCCGCCGCCGGGCAGCGCCCGCAGATCCCGAGTGGTCGTGGTGTGCCGGCCCTTGCCGTCCCGGTCGCGGATCGCCTGCACCAGCTGCACCTCCTCACCGAGCAAGGCATTGGCCAGCGTGGACTTGCCCGCACCGGACTGCCCCAGCAGTACGGACGTGCCCCCCGCGAGCACCGCGGAGAGCACATCGAGCCCGTCCCCGGTCGCCGAGCTGACCGCCAGCACCTGCACTCCGGGAGCCGCGGACTCGGCATCCGCGACGAGATACGCCAGCCCGTCCGGCTCCCCCGCCAGATCCGCCTTGGTCAGCGCCACCAGCGGCTGCGCGCCGCTCTCCCAGGCCAGCGAGACGAACCGCTCGATACGCCCGAGATCCAGCACATCGGCCAGCGACACCGCGATCACGGCATGGTCGACGTTCGCCGCGAGGATCTGGCCCTCGGAGCGCTTGGAGGAAGCGGACCGCAAGAACGCCGTACGCCGCGGCAGCAACGCCCGTACGACACCGCCGAGATGGGCGCCGGTCAGCCCGTTCTCCGGGTCGATCACCGCCCAGTCACCGGTGCACGGCACCCGCATCGGGTCACTGGTCGCCACCAGCGCGGTATCCGCCAGCATCGTGCGGATGCCCTCGCCGTCGGGCACGACGACATCCACCCGCCCGCGATCCACGCGGACGATACGGCCGGGCACGAACCCCTGCCCGGCATAGGGGGTGAAACTCTCCGCGAACCCGTCGTCCCAGCCATAGCCGGTGAACGGGTGCGCAGCAGAAAGATCGAGGTCGAACAACGGGATGACCCTTCAGGAAAGAGCGGTCCCGGCCGCGTGCGCAGCGCGCACGAAGAAGTGAGGTCGAGTCAGCCGGAGACCACGGGAACGGGAGTGATGATCTTCTGGATGCGGGCAGCGCCCATCGCAGCGACAGTCATCAGTACTCACCTCCCGTATTCCTCAACAGCCAACTACGGCGGCCTGGGGCCTCCGTCGCGAACAGGGCAACCGTATGCCGACCCGGTACGGCAGCGCCAACCCTTTTTCCGGTTTTCCGGCGCCTCTTCCTCGGAGCGCCCTCTTCCTCGGAGCGTCCTCTCCCTCAGCGCGCCCTCTTCCTCGGCGCACCGTCATCAACCGCGCCGTCATCAACCGTGCCGTCAGGGCACCTTCACAGCCGCGGCACGGGCGACCGGATGCAGCGCCGCGTGGTCCAGGGGCGCTGACGGGTCGATGGAGACGTCCAGAGGGGCCGGTTCGGCTCCTGCCCGGACCAGCAGGTCTCCGATGGCGGCGACCATTGCGCCGTTGTCCGCTCGCCGGCGGCGTCGTCCAGGGTGTCGCCGAGGTGCACGATGCGGTCGCGGGCCAGGTCACGGACGAGCAGCAGCGAGGTGTGGCCGCCGGAGACGATCAGCACCACGCAGGGGTCGGGCAGCGGGCCGTGGGCGAGGGTGTCGGCGGCGACATGGCCGGCCAGGTGGTGCACGCCTTAAAGCGGCACGTCCAGCGCGTACGCCAGGCTCTTCGCACCGGCCAGACCGACCTGGAGCGCACCGGAGAGCCCCGGGCCGGTCGTCACCGCGACCGCCCCGATGTCGGACATCCGCAGCCCGGCCTCCTCCAGCGCCCGGTGCACCACCGGGGTGAACGAGTGGACATGGGGGCGGGCGGCGATCTCCGGCACCACTCCACCGAACCGGGCGTGCTCGTCCATGCTCGACGCCACGGCATGCCCCAGCAGCCGGCCGTCCCGCACCAGACCGGCACCCGTCTCGTCACAGGACGATTCGATGCCCAGCACCACAGGTGTCCCACGCATGCCGTTCTCCTCTCGCGCACTGACGAGGCTAAATGCCGTGGGTTCGTAACTGAGAAGGATATGCAATAAGCCGCCGGGCGGGCCGTCCGGGCTCAGGGGCCCGTGGTGCCGTCGATGCTCTCCCTGATCAGATCCGCATGGCCGTTGTGGCGTGCGTACTCCTCGATCATGTGGACCAGGATCCAGCGCAGCGAAACCTGGCCGCCGAGGTACGCGGCCTCTTGCCCCGAGAGCTTGCCGGTGTCGTCCAGCGAAGCGGCGGCGGTCGCCTCGCGGCTCCGTGCGACTTCCGCGCGCCAAAGGGCCAGCGCCTCGTCGATCCCCCGGTCCGGGGCGAGCGTGAACCCGTCCTTGCCCCCCGCCTCGCTCAGCGGCGGCATGTCCTGACCGGCGAACACCCGCTGGAACCAGTTGCGTTCGACGATGGCCATGTGCTGGACCAGGCCCAGCAGCGACATGGATGAGGGTGTCACCGAGGCCAGGCGGAGCTGACTGTCGTCCAGCCCTGCGCACTTGAGGGCGAGCGTGTCACGGTGGAAGTCCAACCAGGCTTCCAGCATGGCGCGTTCATCGGCTTGCGGGGGCGGAATGCGCCGCCCGTCCGGTGTGGTCTCCATGCGGCTCACCTTTGCACAGGCCGTCGGGGGCGGCGTGGCAATTCCGCGCTCCGGCACCCCCGCGCCGGAGCGCCACGCAAGGGGGGAAGGTCAGGGGCAAGAAGAGGCCACGGGCTCGCACGCCCGCTCGGGGCGGCAGCAGGAAGGAAGCGGCCGAGCGTGACCCCGTGGCGTGCGGGGCGGGCACGCCGGAGGGCCACGGTGTCGACGCAGCCGGCGGCCGGTCACCCCACCGCGCTGCTGCAACCTCAGACGGAGGCGGCACGCAAGGCCTCCGGTGTCGACTACATCGTCGCGTTCAGCCCCACGGGCATCCGCTGGACCCACCCCGATACGCGTCTGATCGGCAAGCATGTCGTCGGTAACGCCTATCGGCCCTCGCACAGCGCGAAGCCGCACACCTCCACCTTCACCTCGGCCCTCGGTCCCGCCGTGAACACGACGGTCCCGGTCGTCGACCGGAACGGTTCGACCGCCGGGTTCGTGTCCGTCGGGATCCGCGTCCAGCGGACGTCCGAGCAGGTGCTGCACCAGCTGCCGCTGCTGGTCGGCTCCGCCGCCGGGGGCTGCTGCTGGTCGTCGGCGGGGCGGCATGGGTGAGCCGTCGGCTGCGGCGGCAGACACACGGGCTGCATCCGGCCGAGTTGCGGCGGATGTACGAACACCATGACGCGGTGCTGCACGCCGTCCGGGAGGGCGTACTGATCATCGGCAGTGACGGGCGGCTGCTGCTGGCCAACGACGAGGCCCGGCGGCTGCTCGCACTGCCCGCGGACGCGGAGCGGCGCCCGGTCGCGGCTCTCGGCCTGGAACCACGGCTGAGCGCGCTGCTGGCCTCGGGGCGGGAGGCGACCGATGAAGTACTGCTGGCGGGCGACCGGCTGCTCGCGGCGAACGTCCGGCCGACCGCCCCCTACGGCGGGCCCGCCGGGACCGTGGTGACGCTGCGGGACTCCACCGAACTGCGGGCGCTGGCCGGACGGGCAGGTCGGACGAGTGGCGGCGGCAGGACCCGGGGGGCACCCAGCGGGTGCTTCTCCGCCCTCGACCTGCCGCCCGACGAACTCCTCAACCACCTGGACGAACTCGTCGCCCATATCGATACGGACGAGGCGCAGGCGGCGGCCTCCGGCAGCGGCGAGCAGGGCGACGACGAGGGCACCTGGCCGGGCGGCAGGGACAGCGACACGGCGGGGGCGCGGGCGAACATGCGACGCACCGGCATCACCGGCGCGACCTGCCTGTACGCCATCTACGACCCGGTCGGCGGCCGGGCCACCCTGGCCAGGGCGGGCCACCCGGGGCCGGCCGTGATCGCCTCCGACGGCACCGTCTCGTTCCCCGACCTGCCCGTCTCCCCGCCGCTGGGCCTGGGCGGCAGGGAGCCGGTGGAGACCACGGAACTCACCCTGCGCGAGGGCTCCCGGCTGGTGCTGTACACGGACGGGCTGATCGAGGGCCGTGACCGCGATATCGGCGCCGGGCTGGAACGGGGGTCCCGTTCCGGTGGCCGCGGAGCCGCCCGGCGTCGCCGGCACCCAGCCCGCCCGCGTGGCTGTCGGATGCACCCCCGTTGCCCCCTGGCTAAGCTCGGTGAAGGGGCCGAAGACCTGATCTTGGAGGCTCCATGGTGCGGCTGCCCGAAGCGCGTGATCTGGCCCCGCGGCTGGCCACCGGCGCATTCATCCTGAACTCCGGGCTGTCGAAGCTGCGGGCCGACCAGGCCACCGCGCAGGCCGTGCACGGCATGGCCTGTGTGGCGTATCCGTTCCTGGAGAAGATTCCCGCCGAGCGGTTCACCCGGTTGCTGGCGGTCTCGGAACTCACGGTCGGCGGCGCGCTGCTGGCGCCGTTCGTACCGACCCGGCTGGCCGGGCTGGCGCTGACCGGGTTCTCCGGCGGGCTGGTCGGTCTGTATCTGCGCATCCCGGGGATGCGGCAGCAGGGGAGTCTGCGGCCGACCCAGGACGGGATTCCGATGGCCAAGGACAGCTGGATGCTGGGTATCGGGCTCGGGTTTCTGGCCACGCCGGGCCGGCGGCGGAGGGCCGCGGCGGCCCGGTACCGGCACGCGGCCGTCTGCCGTCGGCGCCACCGGGGCCGTTGCTGGTGCTGAGCGCCGCGGTCCGCCCGGTGGCGGCCTGAGCGACCGGGCCCCGGTCAGCGGGCCGGGTGCCGCCGGACGGCCCGTACGGCGGCGGCGCAGCCCGCGCCCGCCACACCGGCGAGCAGCAGGACGAGCAGGCCCGTCCGGTCCTGCGGCTGGAAGGCCAGGTCGGAGCGCTGATTGAGCACGAAGCCGTCGTAGAACATCCAGGACACCAGGACCACGGCGGGCAGCAGCACCGGCCGGGCGAGCAGGGACACGGCCACCGTCAGCAGGGCGAACAGCGCCAGCGCGACCGGGGCATGGGCGGTCCCACCGGTCAGCATCAGAGCGGTCACCAGCAGCGCCGCCCCCACGGCGCCCAGCGGCAGGGCGAGGTCCCGGGCGAGGGTGCGGTCGGGCGGCATCCGCAGGGCCGGGTGGGTGCGGGTCGGCGTGCGGGGGGTGTAGGGGAGGTACGGACGGTGCGGGGGCGCCGGACGGTGAAGGGTGGCCACGGGGAACACCTCCTGCTGCGGCCCCTGCGGCGGACCGGTCGGTCCCGTGGACCCGCGGTGGACCCATACCGCCAGACTGCGCGCCGGAGGCGGTGCGGGGGCTCCTCCGGGCCGTCCTTAACGCCGTGCGTACGGGCGGCGAACGGTTTCTGACACGGCCTTGACGGCGGGGGGATGTTGCCGATGTCGCCCCGCGCGGGGTGCGACGAGGCACCGCTGACCTGGTGATGCATACTCGCTCCTCGTTGCCCGAACGACGACCGATGATCGGCAGGACGCCCCCGCATGACCACTGTCCAGGCGGACCCCACGCCCCCCACCCCCACCTCCCGACGGTGGCGCGCCTGGCTCCTGGACGGACTGAGCAGCCAGGCCGCCCGCCACCCCGGGCCGCACGGCACCCCGCCGGCCGAGCACAAGGGCCACTCCTGGTGGCGCGTCATGTGTCTCACGGGCGTCGACTACTTCTCCACGCTGGGCTACCAGCCGGGCATCGCCGCCCTGGCGGCCGGGCTGCTCTCGCCGTTCGCCACGCTCGTACTCATCGCGCTGACCCTGCTCGGTGCGCTGCCCGTGTACCGCAGGGTCGCCAAGGAGAGCCCGAACGGCGAGGGTTCCATCGCCATGCTGGAGCGGCTGCTGCCGTGGTGGGCGGGGAAGCTGCTGGTCCTGGTGCTGCTGGGGTTCGCCGCGACGGACTTCATCATCACCATGACGCTGTCGGCCGCCGACGCCTCGGCCCACGTCGTGGAGAACCCGTTCGCCCCTCCCCTGCTGCACGGCGCGAACCTGTGGATCACCCTGGTGCTGCTGGCCGCCCTGGGCGCGGTGTTCCTCAAGGGCTTCCATGAGGCGATCGGCATCGCCGTCGTACTGGTCGGGACCTATCTGGCGCTGAACGTCGTGGTCCTGGCCACCGCGGCCGGGAATGTGCTCGCGCACCCGGTGGTGATCGGCAACTGGTGGGACGCGATGACCGCCCAGCACTCCTCGCCGGTGGCGATCGTCGGTGTGGCGCTGCTGGTCTTCCCCAAGCTGGCGCTGGGCATGTCCGGCTTCGAGACGGGCGTGGCGGTCATGCCGCAGGTACAGGGCGCCGCCACCGACACCGCGGCGCGCCCGGCCGGCCGGATCCGGGGCACCCGCCGGCTGCTGACCACCGCGGCCCTGGTCATGAGCGGCTTCCTGCTGCTGTCGAGCCTGGCCACCACGCTGCTCATCCCGCAAAAGGAGTTCGAGACCGGTGGTTCGGCCAACGGGCGTGCGCTGGCCTACCTTGCGCACCAGTACCTGGGCGAGGCCTTCGGTACCGTCTACGACCTCTCCACCATCGCCATCCTCTGGTTCGCCGGAGCCTCGGCGATGGCGGGACTGCTCAATCTCGTACCGCGTTATCTGCCGCGCTACGGCATGGCCCCGGAGTGGGCCCGTGCGGTGCGTCCGCTGGTGCTGATCTTCCTGGCCACCGCCTTCGGCATCACCTTCTTCTTCAACGCCAGCGTCGACGAGCAGAGCGGTGCGTATGCGACCGGTGTGCTGGTGCTGATGCTCTCGGCATCGTTCGCCTCCACCGTCGCCGCCCGCCACCGGCGGCTGCGGGCGGCCACCGTCGGCTTCGGCGCCATCACGCTCGTCTTCGGCTACACCCTGGTCACCAATGTCATCGAGCGGCCGGACGGCCTGAAGATCGCGCTGCTGTTCATCCTCGGCATCCTGCTGACCTCGTTCGCCTCACGTGTCCACCGGGCCTTCGAACTGCGCGCCGTACAGGTCGATTTCGACGAGACGGCCGAGCGGCTGATCGGCGCCGCGATGGCGGCCGGGCCACTGCGGGTGATCGCCAACGAGCCCGACGAGCGGGACGCGGAGGAGTACCGGGAGAAGGAGTACAGCCAGCGCGAGGAGACCCATATACCCGACGGCCGGCCGGTGCTTTTCCTCGAGGTGACCGTCAGGGACTCCTCGGACTTCACCACGGATCTGCACGTCCGGGGCGAGGAGCGGTACGGGGCGCAGATCCTGCGGGTGGAGGGCGCCGGTGTGGCGAACACCATTGCCGCCGTCCTGATGCAGCTGCGCGAGCACACCGGTCAGGTGCCGCACGCCTACTTCAACTGGACCGAGGGCCATCCGTTCAGCCATCTGCTGCGCTTCCTGGTCTTCGGCGACGGCGAGGTCGCCCCGGTCGCCCGGGAGGTCCTCCGCCGCGCGGAGCCCGACCCGGCCCGGCGTCCGCGGGTCCACGTAGGCTGACGCGCCGCGCGGGAAGGCGCTGTGACAGGCTGCGCGCACAGGCCCGGCCGGTGAGGTCGCCGGGCCAGGACGATCGGGAAGCACCGCACCATGAACACCTCGGATGACTCGGGCCGGACCGTCAGCCCCGCAGCACACCTCGATGCGGTCGCGAGGGAGACCGCCCGGTTCGTGGCGGCCCTGGAGGGCGCGGACCTGTCGGCCCTGGTGCCCGGCTGCCCCGGCTGGACGCTCCTCGACCTGGTCCGGCACACCGGGAGCGTGCAGCGCTGGTTCTCCGTGCTGCTGCGGCAGCGCGTCCAGGAACCACCGCGGAGCCGTGAGGTGGAGCTGCGGCTGCCGGCGGACGAGGGCGGCTACGGCAGCTGGCTGACCGAGAGCGCGGCCGAGGCGGCCGCAGCGTGTGCGGTCACCGACCTGGATGCCCCGATGTGGGCGTGGGGCGCGGATCACCATGCCAGGTTCTGGGTACGGCGGATGCTGTTCGAGACGCTGGTGCATCGCACCGACGCGGAATCCGCCGTCGGCATCCGGCCGGTGATCGACCGTGATCTGGCGGCGGACGGCGTGGCCGAGTTCCTGGTCAATCTGCCGTTCGCCACGCTCTTCGCCCCCAAGGTGGCGCACCTGCGCGGCAACGGCGAGACCCTGCGCTTCCGGTGCACCGACACCCCGGCGGCGCACGGCGACTGGCTGGTCCGGCTGCGGCCGGACGGCTTCCGGGCCGAGCGGCGGCCCGTGGACACGGCGGACACCGCCACCGCGGACGCCACCGTCAGCGGAGCGGCGGCGGATCTGCTGCTGCTCCTGTACGGACGCCTCGACCGCGGCTCGGACGCGTTCGAGAGCCGCGGGGACGAGGAACTGTTGAGCCGCTGGTTCGCCAACTCCGCCTTCTGAGGCTCTGGTTGCCCGCCTGGAAGAGGTGCGCCGCACGCTCGACTACCACCTGGACAAGATCTTCGCCGGAGACCCGCGCACAGGGCGCTGATCTCCGGCGAAGGAGGTGGCGAAGGCGGTCAGCGGGTGGCCGGCTCCGGATAGAAGTCCCGCGGACGGCCGCGGTGGTCCTTGAGACGGCCCAGCAGACTCGCCGGGTATTCGATGAGCCAGTAGCTCGCCGCGGCCACCGGCACCGCCGCCGCGAACACGATCAGCATCGCCAACGGGAAGCCCGACTGGCCGGTGGGCAGCAGCCCGGCCAGGTGGAGCTGGAGCATGACCGGCTCGTGCCAGATGAAGAGGCTGTAGCTGATCAGTCCGGCCGCGGCCAGCCAACGGGACGCCAAAAAGCCCTGCCAGAAGGTCTGTTGACGTACATGGAGGGTGCTGAAGATCAGCACCACCCACAGGACCGAGGCGATCGGGTGGTAGAAGGTGAACGTGAAGTTCTCCGGACCGGAGTCCAGGGAGAGCGCGAACAGACCGGCCAGCGCGAACGCCACCAGCGGCAGCGCGGTGCGCGGGCCGAGCCGGCCCCGGTCACCGAGGGCGGCCGTCAGCACGGCCAGCCCCATCCCCGCCGCGAAGCCGCCGAAGCGGGCCTGCGGGCCGAAGTACACCACCCAGTCGGTGTGCGGCACCCCGAACCCGTAGTGGGCGACGGCGATCCAGGCGAGCGGCGCCGCGAACAGGAACAGACATCCCGCCGCGCACACCGCCACCCTGGTACGGCGCTGCCGCAGCGGACGGCAGGCGCGTACCGCCAGCGGCCCGAGCGCCACCAGCACGAGGTAGAAGAGCACCTCCAGCGACAGCGACCAGGTGGGGCCCAGGGTGTAGAAGATCCGCTGCTGGTCGAAGACATGGGTGAAGGTGAGGTGCTCGACCAGGTCCCGCCAGTTGCCCGGCAGGGTCGGATTGCGGCTCGCCCAGACGACCAGTACCGCCAGGACGTACAGCGGGAGGATCCGGATCGCCCGCCGGAAGAGGAAGTGCCGGGCCGTCCGGGTCGAGCGCCCGTCGATGGCGGCCCGTGCGTACGACAGCGTCAGCAGATACGCGGACAGCACGAAGAACAGGTCGATGACTTCGAGGGAGAGGACGGCGCCGACGACCGGGTTGTCGACCGGCGGATGGCTGCCCTCGGCGTCGTAGCGGAAGTACTGCTGCCAGACGTGGAAGGCGACGGTGCTGATCGCGGCGAGCCCCCGGAATCCGGCGACGGCACGGTTCCGGTTGCCGGCCGCGGCGTCCGTGCTGCTCATCGGCGGGCCACCGCCTTCACCGCGGCGGCCCGCGGGGTGACCCGCCACTGCCGGTCCCCCAACGCCTCCTTCAGATGGGCCTGCCGGGCCACCATGTTCTTGAAGTGGCTGTAGAAGAAGGTCGAGACGAACAGATACGACCAGAACCACGGGCCGCGGCCGCGGAGTTCGGGAACCGCCAGCCGCCAGGCGAAGAGCGCCTGCACCGGGCCGGCCGCCATGGTGAAGAGCATCGCCAGGACACACACCGGCACCGCCCAGTCGAGCCGCTGAAGCCCGCCGGCCTTCCATGCCGAGTACAGCAGGATGGGCAGGATCTGGAGCGTCAGCCACGGCTGCACCTCCCGCCAGCCCAACAGCACGAACAGGCCCAGCTTCTGACGCGCCGTGAAGACAGGTGAGCGCAGGCCCCGCCACAGATGCTTGAGCGAGACCTGGAGCCAGCCCTGTGCCCAGCGGGAGCGCTGGTTCCACAGCGCCTTCAGCGTGGTGGGCGCCAGCTCACGGGAGATGAGGGTGCGGTCGACGGCGAACCGGGCGCCTTCGCCCAGCGCGCGCAGCGTCGAGTCGATGTCCTCGGTCAGCATCGAACCGTGCATCCGGGTACGGGCCAGCAGGTCGGTGCGCCAGAACCCGTTCGAACCGCCGAACACACCGAAGCCGTAGAGCCGGGTACGGCCCGGGTGGCTGACCGCATAGATCGCCTCGAACTCCACCGCCACCAGCTTGGCGACCCGGGAACTGTCGCCGTTGCGGATCACACAGTGGCCCTGCACGACGTCATGGCCGTTGGACAGCCAGTGCCAGGCGTCCCGGAAGGAGGACGGGGCCGGATGGTGGTCGGCGTCGAAGATCCCGACGAACTCACCGCGGACGCGGGTGACCGCGGCATTGACGTTCTGCGCCTTGGAGGTGGAGCCGGCGACCGGCAGCAGCACCAGGCGCGGGTCGCGGGCCGCGATCGTGCGGAGGGTGTCCTCGACGGGCAGCGGATGCGGTGTGTTGTACGCCAGCACGATCTCCAGCTCGGCGGGGTAGTCGAGGCGGAGGAACGACTCCACCGTTTCGACGATCGTCGCGGCCTCATTGGGCAGATACGCGGCGATGACGGCACTGGCCGGCGGATACGGCGCTCCGGGCGTCTCGGGCCGGGCGACCGCGTCGAGCGAGAAGAGGCACTCCAGGACGATCAGCAGCGCGGACAGCACCAGTCCGGCCACCACCACCCAGTACATGCCGGAGCCGAGGTCGAAGCCCAGCTCGTACGCCTGCTGGTAGAGCACGAACGGCACCGCGACGCCGAGCAGCAGCACCAGAAGCGGGGAGAGCGCCGAGAGGGCGGGCCGGATCAGGGCCCTGAGCGGCGGGCGCCGGTGGCGGTGCGGCGTGCCGCGCATCCACGGTGCGTACCTGACCGGGCGCAGGTCCCGGTGGCGGAGCGCTTCCTGCACGGCGTCCCGGGCCTGCCCGGTGGCCCGGTTGCCGTCCGCGCATCCGGTCAGCGGCAGCCAGCCGATCGCCGGGGTGAGGCGGACGTTCTCGTCGGCGACGATGAACTTGGTGCCGGCGACGGTGGCGGCGAACTTCTCCAGGCCGCGGCGGGCCGTCTCCTCCTCGACGCCGGGCAGCAGCATCAGCAGACGGCCGTCCTCGTCCCAGCCGAGCCGGTCGCAGAAGCTGCCGAGCCGCTCCGCCACCCCGGCCAGCCGTTCGGCGACCTCGCGGCGTACCCGCGGCCCGAGCCGGGCCTCCAGGGCGGCCATCTCGGCGACACCGATCACGGCGAGCACGCCGCCGTGCCGGGCAGCCTCGGGACGCTGTAACTCGCGGGCGAGTTCGTCGAGGAAGTGCGGGTGGGAGTACAGACCGGTGCGCGGGTCGCGCAGCAGGTTCTCGACCGGTACGGGGACCCGGCGGAGCTTGGCCGCGATACGGGCGGACAGCTCGACCGGGTCGGAGGCCTCGGGTATGCAGTCGTCGGCGCCGTGGTGCAGCATGTCCGCCACCCCGGCGGGCTCCGGCCTGGCGGTCACCATCAGGAGCGGCAGCGCCCGGCCTGCGGGGACGGTACGGACCTCGCGGATCACGTCGAGGCCGTGCGCGTCCCGGGCCCCGTGGACGCCCTCTTCGTCGAGGGCGACGATGGCGTCCGGCGGTGCCTGTCCCATCCGCCGTTCGACCTCGCCGGGCGGGGCCTGGCTCACCTCGTGGCCGGTGGCGCGCAGGGTCCGGGTGAGCCGCTCCCGGCGCGGTCCTGGAGCGCCGACCACGAGGACGTGCCCGCCGCTCCGGGAATCGGCGGGGTCGCCGTGGGCGGTGGGGGCGGTGGGGGCGGGGCGGGTCACATCGTCGAGCAGGGCCGTGGGTGAGCCCTTTGGGTTGTTGTGGTGCGAAGTGAGCACCTGGGAACGTCCTTTCGTGCAAGGAGACATGCGAGAGCCGGACCGGCCGCTGTAGGGCGGCAGCAGTCCGGGTCTTCAGCCGGTTGTCAGATGCATGACACGTGAGACGCCGCGCTCGCTCTTCGGGTCCGTCTCTCCGCGGAGCGGACAAGGGCGCGCGGGCGCACGGCTGCTGAGGCAGGCTCCAAGCCTCGGAACGCACAGGCGCGTTCCAGCACTGATCGCATATGAAGGGTCCCATCCTGATCGGATTGTGGGGGAGGACCGGATGTCGGGTGTTATCGACCGGCACCGCGTGGCGGCGCCGGTCGATAACGCCAGCCTTGACGCTGACTGTGACACCACACCTTCTTCCACGTAACGCTCTTATTACGTCGTGCCGTCCAGGTGGTCTCAAGAAACGCTACCGCCCGGTAAGCACCGAGGAATCGGCTATACCCAGTAAGCGAGTTGAGGCATGAAATCGGACAGATAGTGCACATCTCCCGCACATCCACCCTCGCGGCTCCTGCACCCCTTCGACCCGAAGGGGAACTGGAGATTCGTACCTATCGACCATCTGTTAATCTGCCCGCTCCTGGAGGTTCCTCCATCTCCGCTCCCCCCAAGCACCCCCCGTTCACCGGGTGCAGCGAGGTGTCCCGTACGTGTACAGCACTCCCTTTTCCCCCGCAGAGGCCAGATCGGCGCGGGCCCGGGTGGGCCTGAGCACGGCTCAGGTCGCCCAGGCCATGACGGCGTGCGGCGCGCCGGTCCGTCCCGAACTGATCGAGGCCTGGGAGTACGGCACCCAGGCGCCGTCCGAGTCACAGCTGTTCGTCCTGGCGGATGTGCTGTGGTGTCCGCCGACGGCGCTGATGGGCGTCGAGCCCCGGACCCTGGCCGAACACCGGATGGCCCGCCAGCTGAGCGTGGAGCGGCTGGCGCAGCTGATCGGCATGGACCCGGCCATGTACTGGGCGGCCGAGTCGGCACAGCAGTGGAACGGCGACTACCGGCAGACCAAGGCGCTGGTGGAGGCGCTGGGGCTGTCGCTGCGGAAGCTGATCGGGGTGATGGGCCACAACGAGGAGCTGGCCGGGCATCTGCGGTCGGCCATCGACGGACGCTGGAAGGCGCAGGTAGGGGCGATCGCGAAGATCACCACGCTGAACAAGACCCGGGTGAGCGATGCCCTGCGCACGATGCATGCGGAGTTCGCGGAGTTCTCCGAGCGCTACATGGGGCACGTGGTGGCGCGGAACGACGACTCCCGGCTCAAGGAGGTCGCGGCGGAGCGCTCGGCGTATCTGCGCCGGCTGGTCGACCACTTCTGGGACCTGATCGGGGATGCGGGCGAGGCACCGCCGTTCAACAGCGTGCCCACCCACTGACG
Source organism: Streptomyces sp. NRRL S-1813 (assembly GCF_000719605.1). NCBI lineage: Bacteria > Bacillati > Actinomycetota > Actinomycetes > Kitasatosporales > Streptomycetaceae > Streptomyces > Streptomyces sp. NRRL S-1813. The sequence continues at coordinate 41,241 of NZ_JOHB01000031.1, read as the reverse complement.
GGAGCGGCGAGGGCACCGACGGAAGCGGGCGGGGAGGGGCCGGGATACGGCTCCGTCCCCGCCCGCGGCCGTTCACGGCTCAGTGGGTGGGGGTCCCCCAGGGCGGGCCCTGCGGTCCGGCCGGACCCGGCGGGTGGTGCGGGTGCTGCGGGCCCTGCGGACCCGGCGGGTAGAGGCCCTGCGGGGGCTGCGGGCTCTGCGGCTCGTACGGGCCCGCCGGCCCGGGGGCGCCGACCGGCTCGTGTGCACCCGTCGGACCGTGCGCCTCGGCCGGCTCGTCCTGCTCGATGTCGTCCCAGTCGATCTCCATCGTGCTGCGGCGGGTGAAGACGTTGAAGAAGAGGTTCAGCAGGACGGCGGTCAGACTGCCCAGCGTGATCCCGCTGTTGAGGACCGCCCGGACGTCCTCCGGCATCCGCTCGAAGAACGGCTCGACGGCGTTGGGCAGCAGCGCGGCGGCGAGACTGACGGCCAGGATGAGGGCGTTGCGCTCCTCGCGCAGATCCACCTTGCCCAGGATCTGGATACCGACCGCGGCGACCATGCCGAACATCGCGATCGCGGCGCCGCCGAGCACCGGATGCGGAATCGCGGCCACCACACTGCCCGCCTTCGGCAGCAGCCCCAGAATGATCATGAAGCCGCCGGCCGCGACCACCACGAACCGGCTCATGACCTTCGACATCCGCACCAGGCCGATATTTTCGGCAAAGGCCACGTAGGGGAAGGAGTTGAACACGCCGCCGAGAACGGTGGCGACACCGTCGGCGCGCAGGGCGTTGGCGACGGTGGTGTTGTCGACCTTCTTACGGGTGATCTCCCCGATGGCGTAGACGTCTCCGGTGGTCTCCACCATCGTGATCAGCATGACGACGACCATGGCGATGATCGGGAACAGCTCGAACTTCGGCATTCCGTAGTGGAACGGCGTGCTGACACCGAACCAGTCGGCACTCTGCACCGCGCTGAAGTCCACATCGCCGAAGAGCCAGGCGACCGCGGTACCGGCGACGAGGCCGAGCAGGACGGCCAGGCTGCTGAAGTACGGCTTCCCGAGCCGGACCACGAGCAGGACGAAGAGCAGGGTGCCCAGCGCATAGGCGAGGTTCTTGGGATCGCCGTAGCCGGGGTGCCCGATCAACTGCGCACCGCCGGCCGCGTCCTGGAGGCCCTGCGGGATCAGGGTGAGGCCGATGATGGTGAGGATCGTGCCGATGACGACCGGCGGGAAGTACTTCACCAACTTGCTGAAGAACGGCGCGAACAGGAAGGTCGCTATGCCCGCGGTGATCACCGCGCCGTAGACGACGAGCAGTCCGGCGGTGCCGCCGCCCGCGCCCAGGCCGATGGCGATCATCGGCGAGACAGCGGTGAAGGTGACCCCCTGGACCAGCGGCAGCCGGGCGCCGATCTTCCAGATCCCGAGGGCCTGGATGATCGAGGCGATACCGCAGGTCAGCAGGTCCGCGTTGATCAGATAGACGAGCTCCTCGTGGGAGAGGCCCAGGGCGTTCCCGAGGACGATCGGGACGATCACCGCTCCCGCGTAGAAAGCGAGGACGTGCTGGAAACCGTAGAGGGTGAGTTTGCCGACGGGGAGCACCTCGTCGACGGGGTGGGCCTGCTGGCGGGAGAACTGCTGGGGTTCTTGTCGGGAGACTCGTGCCATCTCTGCCTTGCCTTCGCGAGGTAGGTGAATAAGAAGGAACCGGCACCGTCGCATCCCCGGGGACGGACGGGCCGGCTGGGTCTTACAAAGCCGACGTTGAGCGGTGTTGCCGACACCACGTAGCCCTGCGCTGCACTGTGCGTCCTGGTTCGGCAGGACTTCCGTCGATCAGCGCGGCAAATTCCGGCATTTCCATGGAATTTACAGGTGGGACTAATCGGAGCGGTTCACCTTAGTTGACCTGCACCCTTTCTCGCGAGTAACCGGTCGTATTCGCTCACATAAAAGGGGATCATGCACCGAAATCCCGTTTTGAGAACGGGCTTTGTATGCCGCGGCAACGTGTGCGCCAACAGGCGGGGCCCGGTCCGCCGCCGTAGCATTTTGGTATGGCTGAGCGGCAGGATGCGCCCACCGCACCGGAACTTGTCGTCGAGTCCGACGGCAGCACCCAGGTGATGAATCCCAGCCGCGTCTATCACGTAGGGCGGGACCCCGAGAGCGAACTCGTCATGAGCGACGCCCGGGTCTCCTGGCATCACGCCGTGCTGCGCACCAGGTCCGGCCACTGGACGGTGGAGGACGAGGGCAGCACGAACGGCACCTTCGCCGACGGGCGGCGGGTGCAGGAGACCGATATCGGACCGGGCAGTGTGATCCGGTTCGGCAACCCCGCAGACGGCCCGTGCGCGGTGCTCTCCGGGGTGTCACCGCCCCGAGTGTCACCGCCGCCGACCCGGGTCGAGCGGCCCTCCGCCGTCTCGTATCCGGCCGGCACCCGCACCTTCCGCAGCCCCAGCGCGGTACGGCCGCTGCCGGCCGCCCGGATCACCCGTATCGGCCGCGCGCCCGACAGCGACCTGGTCGTCGACGACCTCACGGTCTCCCGCCGGCACGCCGAGCTGCGGGCGGGCCCGGAGGGCTTCGAGATCGTCGACCTGGGCAGCCACAACGGCACCTATCTCAACGGCCGGGCGGTGGACCGTGCGCCGATGATCCCCGGCGACATCGTCGGCATCGGCCACTCCGCGTTCGCGCTGGTCGGCGACGAACTCCAGGAGTTCATCGACACCGGCGAGGTCTCGCTGGACGTGCAGGACCTGGCCGTACAGGTCGACAAGGGCAGAAAGACGCTGCTGGACAAGGTGTCCTTCCCGGTGGGCGAGAAGTCGCTGCTGGCCGTCGTCGGACCCAGTGGCGCGGGCAAGTCGACACTGCTCAACGCGCTGACCGGACTGCGCCCCGCGGACCACGGCACGGTGCTCTATGACGGCCGTGACCTCTACCGCGACTACGCCGAGCTGCGCCAGCGCATCGGACTCGTACCGCAGGACGACATCCTGCATCTTCAGCTGACCGTGCGCCGGGCGCTCGGCTACGCCGCGCAGCTGCGCTTCCCCGAGGACACCGCGAAGGCCGAGCGGCAGGCGCGGGTCGACGAGGTGATCCATGAACTGGGCCTCGAACAGCGGGTGAACCAGCCGATCCACAGCCTCTCGGGCGGCCAGCGCAAGCGCGTGAGCGTGGCCCTGGAGCTGCTGACGAAACCGTCGCTGCTCTTCCTCGACGAGCCGACCTCCGGTCTCGACCCCGGCATGGACCGCTCCGTCATGCATATGCTGCGCAGCCTGGCGGACGACGGCCGCACGGTCATCGTCGTCACCCACAGCGTGCTGAGCCTGGATGTCTGCGACCGGCTGCTGGTCCTGGCGCCGGGCGGCACGATCGCCTACTACGGGCCGCCGGACGAGGCGCTGGCGTACTTCGGGTACGAGCAGTGGCCGGAGGCGTTCGAGGCCTTCGAGAACGACAAGGGCCGTGACTGGCAAGGTGAGTTCCGCGCCTCGCCGCTGCACCGGCGCCATGTCACCGGCGACTCCCATCAGCCGCTGCGTCCCCCCGAGGCGCCGCGGGGACCGGTGGCCGCGCCCAAGGCGCAGAGCTGGGGCAAGCAGCTCAACACGCTGGTCCGGCGCTATGCGGCGGCGCTGACCGCCGACCGGACCTTCCTGATCATCATGGTCGCGCTGCCCTTCGTGATGGGGGCGATGGCGCACGCCCTGGCCGGCTCCTCGCTCGCCAAGGGCTCGGCCGCGATCAACGCGCTGTTGATCCTGTGCGTGGGAGCGGTGCTGACCGGCGCCGCCAACGCGGTGCGTGAGCTGGTCAAGGAGCGGACGATCTATCAGCGGGAGAGAGCCGTCGGCCTGTCCCGCTCGGCGTATCTGATGTCCAAGGTGCTGGTCCTGGGTGTCATCACGATCGTCCAGGCCGTGGTGCTGACCTTGGTGGCGCTGTTCGGCGTCCAACTGCACGCACCGGGCGGCAAGGGTGTGTTGCTGCCGCCACTGCTCGAAATCACCCTCGCGGTGGCCCTGTTGGCCTTCACCGCCATGATGCTCGGCCTGTTCGTGTCCGCGCTGGTGCGGAAGGAGGAGGTCACCATGCCGCTGCTGGTCCTCCTCGCGATCATCCAGGTCGTGTTCTGCGGCGCGCTGCTCAAACTGAACGGCGTACCAGGGCTGGAGCAGCTGGCATGGCTGGTGCCGTCACGGTGGGCGCTCGGGGCCATGGCGGGCACCATCGATCTGCACCGCCTCGTCCCGCAGGGAACGTCGGACCCGCTGTTCCAGCACAGCCCGGGAACCTGGCTGCTGAACATGGGCATGATGATCGTGCTCTCACTGCTCCTGGGATTCGTGGTCACCAAGCTGCTGCGGCGGCGCGAGCCCGAAATCATGCGCAAGTAGCGCCGAGGAGCCGCCTGTGACCGCGCCCGAGTTCCTCCCCAGCCATGTCGTCCCCCCGGAAGGGATGGCGACCTGGACGGCGCCGGACACCACCCGGCCGACCGCGCCGCTCGATCCGCTGCTGCCGGTCCAGGTCGTCGAGCGCCGCGGCGACTGGGCGCGCGCGCTGTGCTCCAACGGCTGGTCGGCATGGGTGGACGGCCGGCTGCTGCTGTCCGTACCGCACGAACCACCGGCCGCGGCTCAGCCCGCCGCCCGGACCGCCGACCCCCGTCCGCTGCTGGGCGCGGTGGAGAGCGACCTGAGCCGCTACCGGCAGCTGATCGAGGAGCTGGCCGCCGGTCGGCTGGACGGCGAGTCGTTCACCCGGCGCACCCGGGGCACCCGGCTGGGGGTGGTCGTGGATGGCGATGCGGTGTGGCTGTACGACGCACGGCACGAGCGGTGGTGCTTCTGCGACGGGGTGTCGTTGCAGACGTACGCGGTGACGGCGGGGCCGTCGTCGCGGTCGGGGGAGCGAGCGGCGTCGGAGGCGGGCTCCGGGGAACAGGACGAGCCGGGAGGGGCGGCGGACCCGGCCGACCCGGCCGAACCGGCCGCCCTCCCCGACCCGCCGGGCGACGCCGGGGGCGGGACGGAGACCGGGTCCGGGGCCGAGCGCGGGGCCGGGGCCGAGCCCGACGGTGCCGGTCCAGGGGCCGGGCCGGAAGCCGAGGCGCCGGGTCCGTCGGACGGGCAGTCGGCCCCGCCGCCCCCGCCGGACCCCGGCCGGACCCGGGCCGTGCGCCCCGGCGAGCGCCCGCCGCAGCCACCGAACCCCGTGGGTGACCTCCGGTGAACGGCGAGCGGGCGGCGCCCCACCAGCGCCAGGAGCGGTCCACCACTCCCGACTCCTCAGGGCTGCGCGGGCGGCGGATCGCCGAGTACCTGCTCCAGGACGAGATCGGCCGGGGCGGGATGGCGGTGGTCTACCGCGCGGAAGATCTGCGGCTCGGCCGTACCGTGGCGGTGAAGCTGCTGGCGCCCGAGCTCGCCCGGAACGACACTTTCCGCCAGCGCTTCGCCCATGAATCGCGGGTGGCCGCGGCGATCGACCACCCGCACATCGTGCCGGTCTTCGAGGCCGGGGAGACCGACGGCGTGCTCTACATCGCGATGCGCTACGTCCGGGGGCGGGATCTGCGGGCACTGCTCGACCGCGACGGACCGCTGTCTTTGGAGACCGCCTGCCGGATCGCCCTCCAGGTCGCCTCCGCGCTGGACGCCGCCCATGCCCACGACCTGGTGCACCGGGACGTCAAACCGGGCAACATCCTCATCGCCGAGGGCACCGACAGCGACCGCCCCGAGCACGCCTATCTCACCGACTTCGGGCTGACGAAGAAGTCCCTGTCGCTGACCGGGTTCACCAGCGTCGGCCAGTTCGTCGGCACGCTCGACTATGTGGCGCCCGAGCAGATCTCGGGCCGCCCGGTGGACGGCCGCTGCGACGTCTACAGCCTCGCCTGCGTGCTGTTCGAGATGCTGACGGGGGCGCCGCCGTTCCGGCGCGATGACGACATGGCCCTGCTGTGGGCGCATCAGTACGATCCGCCGCCGGCGCTGACCGAGCTGCGCCCGGATCTGCCGGAGGCCGTCGATGCGGTCTTCGCCGAAGCCCTGGCCAAGGTGCCCGAGGACCGCTACGAGACCTGCCGGGGGTTTGTGGCCGCGCTGCGTGCGGCCGGGCGGACCGCTGCCCCCGGGGCGGCCGCGGGCACCCCGCCCGCGCACGCCATGACACAGGTGGACGCCCAGGCGGACCCGGGCGGCCGGCGCAGCGCCGCTCCCCCGCCGCCGCCGCGCTGGGCGACCCCGATGTTCCCGGGCCGCGCGGGGTAGTCAGGGGCTGCTACGGCTCCCGCGCCGCACGGCCTCCCGGCACTGCGGCGCCCGCACTGCACGGGTCCACCGGAGATCAGGAAGACCCCCTACGGCTCCCGCGCCTCGTCCGCCTCCCGTACCTCGCCCGGATGCCGTACCCGCCGGGCCAACACGCTGCCGACGAAGCCGGTGACCAGCCCCCAGGCGAGGCCGACGCCCACCAGCCGGAGCAGTTGCGGGTCGAGGGTGATCTCGCCGCCCAGGTCGCCGCCGAGGTCTCCGAGGCCGATCAGGGAGAGCCCGTAGTGGGCGGAGATCCGGGTGAGCAGTCCGACGACGAGCAGGGTGAGCGCCAGGGCGACGGCCATCTCGACGGCGTGCCGCCAGGCCGGCCGCCGTGCCGGGGAGCGGACCGCCGCGGTGAAGGCGGCGACGAGCAGCACCACGGCCGCCGCCGCCACCAGGTACCAGACCCGGCCGTCGTAGCGGGAGAGCGAGCCGAGGTCGAGGGTCCGCTGCCCGTCGGCGCGGAGCGCCTGGGCGAGGGCGGGCGGCAGGGGCAGCCCGATGGCCTTGTCGACATGCCCCACCCAGGCGCCGCCGGTGCCGATGCCCAGCGCCATCCAGGCGAGGTTCGGCAGTCCGAGGAAGATGACGGCGAGGGTCTGGGCGGGGCGTCCGTTGGTGCAGAGCTCGACGATGCCGGCGACCAGACCGATCACGACATAGCCGAGCAGCGTCATCAGCATCGCGAAGGCGGGCGGCCGTACGGAATCCTGGAAGTGCAGCAGCCGGGAGGAGAGCGGGGCCCGGCGCGAGACGACGAAGGTCAGCACGAGCAGCGCCAGCACCCACAGCAGTCCGAACCCGAGCGTCGCGGCCACATCGGCGCGGAAGCCGAGGGTGGGGGTGGCGCCCAGCTCGGCGCCGAGCTGTTCGGCGAGGCCGTTGCCGACGGAGATCCGGAAGCTGTGCCGGGCGGCGAGCGTGAGCAGCAGCAGAAGCACCAGCCAGCACACCGCCGTTCGGGCGATCCGGGCGAGCAGCTCCCGGGTGCCGGCCACCGCCCGGTGACGCAGCGGCAGCAGGAAGACGGCGGCGGTCACCAGCGCACCGGCGAGCGTGACCGACAGCGGTACGACATCGAGCGCGGCATCGGCCTGCGCGAGGCCGCCGACGTCGCCGTAGAGACCGACCGAACCGCCGGCCGCGACCAGCACCGTGGCCGCGACCACGGAGGGGAACGCACCGCCGGGAAGGTCCGCCGCGCCCGCCGCCCACAGGCCGAGTGCGGCGACCACGAGCATGGTGACGATGCCCGCCACGGCCGCGCCGAGCGCTTGTGCCCAGGCCGGTACGGCGGGCGGTGCGCCGCGGCGGCGGACCGGGCCCGGCGAGCCGTCCGGCGCAGGGCCTCGCATCTGGCTCACGCTCTCTCCTGCCGGTCACGGGACCGCCTACCCACGATCCGCCTGGAAGGACTTCTCGGCCGACATGCACGGACTTCTGGCCATCCGTCACAGCGGGACAAAGGGCCTGACTCTGTACATGTCCAGCACTCACGGCATGCACGCACCACCGTAAGCAGCGGCGCGCCACCCCGCTTGCGGACGGCGTCACACCCGGGCACACAATGGTCTGGACATTGACAAAAACGGGCAAAATTCGCACCGCCGGATGGCCCGCCAGCGTCGGAAGAGGGACCCGTGACATCTCCACCGCCGCCTGACAGCCACCCGACCGGCCCCCCGTCGGGCCCACTGTCCGGCCCGTCCTCCGAACCGTCGCACGAGCCCACGCAGGTGGGCCCGGCACCGGGACGGACATCGCCGGAGGAGCCCACCGAGCCGGGATCCCGCATTCCCCCGGGCGGCCCCGGTGAGGGCGACGGGGGCGGGGGCGGAGGCGGCGGTTCCGGGCGCGGCGGGGGTGGCGGTGCAGGCGGCGCGGCCGGGGGCGGCAAGCCCTGGTGGCGGTCCGCGCCGCGGGTCGCCATCATCGCGGCCGCCGTGGTCGCCGCGGCGATCGTGACGATGGTGCTCACCCGGCCGGGCGGCTCCGGCACCAGCGAGGTGTTCGCCGAACCGGCCGCCTCGACCGGCCGGGACCCGGTCACCAAGTCGACGGCGAACGACTCCTCCCCGACCTCGTCCGCCAAGCCCAGAAAGCCGTCCGGCGGCGGGAACAGCACCTTCGAGGGCGCGACGCCCGGCCTCTACGGCGGTACCCAGAACAGCGCGAGCTGTGATGTCGAGAAGCAGATCACGTATCTGACCGGCAGCCCCGAGCGGAACCAGGCGTTCGCCGGGGTCCTGGGCAAGAAGCCGGGTCAGGTCCCGTCCTATCTGCGGTCGCTGACGCCCCTACAGCTGGGCTACGACACCCGGGTCACCAACCACGGTTTCAAGGACGGCAAGGCCACCGGCTTCCAGTCGGTCCTCCAGGCCGGCACGGCGGTCATGGTCGATTCGTACGGAGTGCCGCGGGTGCGCTGCAAGTGCGGGAACCCGCTCACGGAGCCGACTCCCCTCCAGGGCAATGTGAAGACGGTCGGTACAAAGTGGCCCGGATACCAGCCCTCGAACGCGGTCGTCGTCAAGCCCGCAAAGACCAAGATCAAGGAATTCGTCCTGCGCGACCCGAAGACGGGCAAGTGGTTCAAGCGCCCCGAGGGCAGCACCGGCACCACGGACACCCCGACGGCCCCGCCGGACGTAACCCCCAGCGGGCCCACGGCCTCCGAGTCCCCGCCGAACGGCTCGCCGTCGGCCGGTGAGACCTCGACGGGGACATCCGGCCCCCCGACCTCCGACACCGGCACGGCCTCCCCCGAGTCACCGGCGGACACCGGGGGGTCCGACTCCACCGGCGGGCCGAGCGAGCAGCCCCCGACCGCCTCCGAGGGCACGAGCGGCGGGGACACGACCGGCGGCACGACCGGCGGGGGGACACCGGGCAGCAGCGGGTCACACGGCGGCGAAGTCACCCAGCCGGGAGGCGGCGAAACACCGCCGTCCAGCTGAGGCAGGCCGCATACGGGAGCGCGGCGGGCAGCCGGCAGGCCGCCCGCCGCTTCTTCATGTCTCCGAAATCGAACTGTGTCCTAATGATCCGGCACACCGGACAACCACCGAAGCAGACAAACCCTCTGTACATGCGGCGGGTGCATCGACGGCCCTGGACGGATATCCCCGCACGGGGCCGGGCCCCGCCACTGTCAGTTGTTCTGCTTTGGAGGGATCCCCGTGTACGCCGGATCACGTCGCCACCCCGCCCGGTTGATACCCGCTCTGATAGCGGCGGGCACGCTGTTGACCGCGTGCGGGTCGGGTGCCGACGCGTCGAAGACGGACCAGCCCGCGGCGAAGGTGACCGTCACCCCGGCCGCCGGAAACACCTCGGCCAAGCTCGGCTCCGAGATAGCCGTGCGGGCCGACGGCGGAAAGCTCACCTCGGTCGAGGTCAAGGACGACAAGGGCGGCACGGTCGCCGGGCGGCTCGCCGGTGACGGCGCGTCATGGAAGTCGGACGGCAAGGTCAAGCCGCAGACCACCTACACGGTGCGGACCAAGACGAAGTCGACGCAGGGCACGGAATCCTCCGCCACGTCGAAGTTCACCACGGAGCGGGCCGACAAGGTCAACAAGCTCACCAACACCCCCGGCGGCGGGCAGACCGTGGGCACCGGAATGCCGGTGTCGATCCTCTTCGACCACCCGATAGCGAAGGACCGGCGCGCCGACATCGAGAAGGCGCTGAAGGTCACCACCCAGCCGAAGGTGCAGGGCGCCTGGGGCTGGGTCAAGGACTACTCCGGCAAGGACCGGATCGACTGGCGTCCCAAGGACTACTGGCCGGCCGGCACCAAGGTCTCCGTCAAGGGCGCACTGTCCGGGATCAACTCCGGTGACGACGGCGGCTGGTTCGCCCGCGACTACAACTTCGGCTTCCGCATCGGCGCCGACCACAAGGCCGTCATCGATGTGCCCTCGCACACGCTGACCATGTACGAGAACGGCAAGAGCGTCGGCAGCATCACCGGCTCCGCGGGCTCCCCGCAGGACCCGACCCGCGGCGGGGTGCACACCGTACGCAGCAAGAACGCGGCCGAGACGATGGACTCCGCCACCATCGGCCACGGCGACGAGTGGAGCCTGGACTCCAAGTGGGTCACCCACCTCACCGCGTCCGGCACCTTCCTGCACTCCGCCCCGTGGAACAAGTCGCTCGGTGTGGAGAACAACAGTCACGGCTGCTTCGGCATGACGACCTCGGACGCCAAGAAGATCTACGACTTCCTGCCGATCGGCTCCACGGTCGAGGTGAAGGGCACCAGCAACACCAACAAGACCGACGTCGGCAACGGCCTGGAGGTCTGGCAGGAGAGCTGGGAGCAGTGGCAGCAGCGCAGCGCGCTGACGCACTGACCCTGCGGCGGACGCTCATCTGCGGTGCCTCCCGAGGACGCGGGGGCGGGTGAGCAGCAGGAAGACGGTGGCCAGGACGGCGACGGCCTGGGCCAGGGCGGCGAGCTTCTTGTCGCTGCTCCAGCCCGGTTCGTACATGTCCGGCAACGGCCCCGGCGCGCCGAGATCCACGTAGGTGTAGAGGAGCAGCAGCGCGAGTCCGCCCGCCGCGACGAGCCAGGCGAAGGTGTCGGCCGCCGGGCGGCGCCAGGTCAGCACGAGCAGGGCGGCGAGCGCGGCCAGCGCGGCATCGATGCGGAACAGCAGGCCCTGGCCGAGGGTCGCCGTGACCTCGTCGTACCGGCCGGCGAGCCGGGCGTGGAGGTAGGCGTCCACGGCCAGCCCGGCCGCCGCCAGCAGCCGCGCGACACCGCGGGCGACCCGGCGGGGCTGCCGCCCGCGCTCCGGTACGGAGTTGTCTGGTGCCACGGCTTCTCCAGGTCTCACGGTGAGCGGCGGTAGCCGGGCCGGCGGGCGGTGAGCGGGGCCTTCATGTACGGGTGGACGCCGCGAGGCCCGCGGCGGACTGGGCGGCGGTGGCCGCGGCGACAGCCGTCCTGGCGATCTTCCTCATCGGGCGTCCGTCTCCTTCGGTCCGGCCGGTCCGGCCCCCGCGGGCCACACCCACCTCACTAGACCGCAGACGCCGCCGCCCGGCCATCCGGGCGGCGGCGTTCGGCGTACCGGGCAGCCGGCCGCCGGGGCGGCGACGTGGCACCGTACGCGCCGGGACGAGCGGGTCAGCGGATCTCGCTCGTCGTACGGCGGTAAGTGGAGCGCCGGTCCTCGATCTCGGACCAGCGGTCGCCGTAGACGTTCTCGGTGATGCCCGGCTCCCGCAGGAAGTCGTGCGGGAAGCCCAGCGGCACCGCGCTGCACCGGTCGAGCCGCGCCAGCGCGTCGGCGTCCAGCGCGACATCGACGGCGGCCAGGTTGTCGAGGAGCTGGCTCTCCTTGGTGGCGGCGACGATCGGGATGATGTTGCCGGGCCGGCTGCGCAGCCACGCCAGCGCCACCTGCGCCGGGCTCCAGCCGCCCAGCTCGGCGATCTCCAGCACCGCGGTGACGGTCTCCTCGGCGTGGTGGTCGCGCCGGTCGTCCTCGCCGACGACATCCAGCCGGCCCGTCTCACCGCGGCGGTACTTGCCGGTGAGCCGGCCCGCCGCGAGCGGCGCCCAGGCCAGCACGGCCAGGTCGAAGGCGCGGGCCTGGGGCAGCAGTTCGCGCTCCGGGGTCCGCTCCAGCAGGTTGTAGCGCAGCTGCGAGCCCGCGAACGCGGTCCAGCCGCGCAGCTCGGCGAGGGTGTTCGCCTGCGCGATCTCCCAGGCCGGCCAGTCCGAGACGCCGACGTAGAGCACCTTCCCCGACCGGACCACGTCGTCGAGCGCCCGCATCACCTCCTCCACGGGCGTGAAATTGTCCCGTGCGTGCACCCACAGCACGTCGAGGTGGTCGGTGCGCAGCCGGTCCAGGCTCGCCTCCACCGACCGGACGAGGTTCTTGCGGTGGCTGCCCGCCGCGTTCACATCGCCTTTGCGGGTCGCGCAGGTGTACTTGGTCGCCAGGACGAAGCTGTCCCGGCGGCCTTCGAGCAGCTCCCCCAGGATCCGCTCCGAGGCGCCGTCGGTGTAGTTGTTGGCGGTGTCGATGAAGTTGCCGCCCGCGTCCGCATACGCGTCCAGGATCCGGCCGCTGGTGTCCTTGTCCGCGCCCCAGCCCCAGTCCTCGCCGATGGTCATGGTGCCCAGGCTCAGCTCGCTCACCCGCAGACCGGTCCTGCCGAACAGTGTGTAGCGCACGTCGTTCCCTTCGATCGGAGCGGCTCTCCGGTGGTGCGCTCACGCTAGGAGCTGGAGCGCGCTTCAGCGCAAGGCGCGGCCCGGCGGCGGCGTCCGGTTCCGGCCGCGGCCGGGCCGCGGGCCGGGCGGGACGTCGACGGCATGCCCTAGGGTGGCCGCAGCAACTGGTTCGCCCCTGCCCGCCAGGCAGGCGCGTCGCAAGAGGGAACCCGGTGGAAGTCCGGGACTGCCCCGCAGCGGTGAGTGGGAACGACCGCCGTCATACGCACTGGGCCCGGCCGGGTCTGGGAAGCGACGGCCAGTAGATGTCCGCCTTCGGCGGACGTGCCCGCGAGTCCGAAGACCTGCCAGTGCCCCCGCGCGACCGGTGCGCGGGGAGATCTCGGTGACCTCGAGGGCGGGTCGGCGGACATCAGACGGGCACGACGCGGCAACGCGCCGGGGTCCGTCCGGTTTGCCGTCCCTTCGCGTCCTCGACCCGTCCCGGGGTCCATGGAGACATACTCGCGAAGGAGAGTTCCGTGACCAGCACGTCCGCAGCCGCGGCAGCACACGCCACCGTGCACGGCTATCCCCGTCAGGGGCAGCACCGTGAACTGAAGAAGGCCATTGAGGGCTACTGGAAGGGCCGCGTCGGCGCCGACGCCCTCCGCAGCACCGCCGCCGAGCTGCGCCGCGGCAATTGGCAACAGCTCGCCGAGGCCGGCGTCCACGAGGTGCCGACCGGCGACTTCTCGTACTACGACCACGTCCTGGACACCAGCGTGATGCTCGGCGCGATCCCCGCCCGGCACCGCGCCGCGGTGGCCGCCGACCAGCTGGACGGCTACTTCGCGATGGCCCGCGGCACGCAGGACGTGGCGCCGCTGGAGATGACCAAGTGGTTCGACACCAACTACCACTACCTGGTACCGGAGTTGGGTCCGGACACGGTCTTCGCCGCGGACTCCGCCAAGCAGGTCGCCGAGCTGACGGAGGCACTCGGTCTCGGCCTCACCGCCCGCCCGGTCCTCGTCGGGCCGGTGACCTATCTTCTGCTGGCCAAGCCCGCGCCCGGTGTCGCGGCCGGTTTTGACCCGTTGACGCTGCTCGACCGGCTGCTGCCCGTCTACGCCGAGGTGCTCGCCGATCTGCGGGCGGCCGGCGCCGACTGGGTGCAGCTGGACGAACCGGCGCTGGTGCAGGACCGCTCCCCCGCCGTGCTCAACGCCGCGGCCCGCGCCTACCGCGATCTCGGCACGCTCGGCGACCGCCCGCGGCTGCTGGTCGCCTCGTACTTCGACCGGCTGGGCGAGGCGCTGCCCGTGCTGGCCAAGGCGCCCGTCGACGGACTGGCGCTGGACTTCACCGGTGCCGCGGCCGGCAACCTCGGCGATCTGGCGGCGGTCGGCGGGCTGCCCGGCAAGCGGCTGGTGGCCGGTGTCGTCAACGGCCGCAATGTGTGGATCAACGACTTCGAGAAGTCGCTGGCCACGCTGGGGACGCTCCTCGGCCTGGCCGACCGGGTCGATGTCTCGTCCTCGTGCTCGCTGCTGCACGTCCCGCTGGACGCCGCCGCCGAGCGGGACATCGACCCGCAGATCGCCCGCTGGCTGGCCTTCGCCCGGCAGAAGACCGCGGAGGTCGTGACGCTGGCGCGTGGCCTGGCCCAGGGCACCGGCTCCATCGCGGCCGAACTCGCCGCCAACCGCGCCGACTTGTCCTCCCGGGCGGGTTCGGCGCTCACCCATGACCCGGTGGTACGCGCCCGTGCCGCGGCCGTCACCGACGCCGACGGCCGCCGTTCGCAGCCGTACGCCGAGCGGGCCGCCGCCCAGCGCGCGCACCTCGGGCTGCCACTGCTGCCGACCACCACCATCGGCTCGTTCCCGCAGACCGCCGAACTGCGCACCGCCCGCGCCGATCTGCGGGCCGGGCGGATCGACACCGCGGGGTACGAGGAGCGCATCAAGACCGAGATCCGCGACGTCCTCGGCTTCCAGGAGAAGGCCGGCATCGACGTCCTGGTGCACGGCGAGCCCGAGCGCAACGACATGGTCCAGTACTTCGCCGAGCAGCTCACCGGCTACCTGGCCACCCAGCACGGCTGGGTGCAGTCCTACGGCACCCGCTACGTCCGCCCGCCGATCCTGGCCGGGGACATCTCCCGCCCCGAGCCGATGACGGTCCGCTGGACGACGTACGCCCAGTCGCTCACCGACCGGCCGGTCAAGGGCATGCTCACCGGTCCGGTCACCATGCTCGCCTGGTCCTTCGTCCGCGACGACCAGCCGCTCGGCGACACCGCCCGGCAGGTGGCGCTCGCCCTGCGCGACGAGGTGAACGACCTCGAAGCGGCCGGGAGTTCGGTGATCCAGGTCGATGAGCCCGCGCTGCGCGAGACGCTGCCGCTGCGTACCGCCGGCCATGCGGAGTACCTGGCCTGGGCCACCGAGGCGTTCCGCCTCACCACCAGCGGGGTCCGCCCGGACACCCAGATCCACACCCATATGTGCTACGCGGAGTTCGGCGACATCCTTCAGGCCATCGACGATCTCGACGCCGATGTCATCAGCCTGGAGGCGGCCCGCTCCCATATGCAGGTCGCCGGGGAGCTCGCCACGGCCGGCTATCCGCGCGAGGTGGGGCCCGGTGTCTATGACATCCACTCGCCGCGCGTACCGGACGTGGACGAGGCAACGGCACTGTTGCGCAAGGGACTCGGTGCGATCCCTGCCGAACGGCTGTGGGTCAACCCCGACTGCGGTCTGAAGACCCGCGGCTGGCCCGAGGTGCGCGCCGCCCTGGAGAACCTGGTCGCCGCGGCCCGCGAGATCCGCGGCGGTCTGCCCGGCGCGGCTTCCTGACGAGGGCGGGCCGGGGCCGGCGCCCGTGGGGGGCCGGCCCCGGCCCGTGGCTCACCGGAGCCGCGAACGGTGCCGGCTGTAGCCGAGGTACACGGCCAGCGCCAGGGCGAGCCAGCCGGCGAACATGAGGTAGGTGGGCAGCGGCAGTCCGGCGAGCGCAGGAGTTGGTGGCGCAGGCCCGGTCGGGCGAGGGGTGGTTGGCCGGGCAGTACATCGGTGGGTCGCACAGGGGCCTCGATCCGGGGAGGGGCGGGAGCCCGTCAGGGGTCCGTCAGGGCAGGTCGCGGCGCATCAGGTCCGCGTAGGTCTCGCGTCGTACGACGGGGCGGGAGCGGCCGTCGCGGCAGAAGACGACCGGTGGACGGCGGGCCGCGTTGTAGTTGTTGGCGAGGGAGTAGGTGTACGCGCCGGTGGCCGGGACGGCGATCAGGTCCCCGGGCCGCGGGTCCTGGAGGAACACGCCCGTGCTGAGCACATCGCCGGACTCGCAGTGCCGGCCGACGACACGGCACCGTTCGCCGGGGGACCCGTCGGCGGGGGCCCGCACCCGGGTGGCCACGGTCGCCTCGAACCGCTGCCCGTACAGCGAGACTTCGAGGTTGTCCCCCATCCCGCCGTCCACGGCGACAAAGGTCTCGCCGCCGGACCGCTTGACCGTCACCACGCGGTAGAGCGAGACACCGGCCTCCGCGACCATCGACCGGCCCGGCTCGATGATGACCCGGGCGCCGGCCGGCAGCAGCTCGTCGGCCGCGGCGGTCAGCGCGTCGAGGTAGGCCTCGATCCCCGGCGGCCGGTCGTCGTACGTATAGCGGGCCCCCAGCCCGCCGCCGAGGTCGTACACGGGAAACCGGCCGAGTTCCGCCACCGCCGCCACGGCCCGGACGAACGGCTCGGTGTCGAGGATCTGCGAGCCGATGTGCACATGCAGCCCGTCCAGGCGCAGCCGGGCGCTGCCGCGCAGCCGGGCGATCGCCTCGCGCGCCTGGGGCAGCAGCAGCCCGAACTTCGAGCCGCGCTGGCCGGTGGAGACCGCCTCATGGGTGTCGGGGCGGACATCGGGGGTGACCCGGACCAGCACGGGCTGCTCACGGCGGCCGGGGCCGTGGGCCTTGCCCCGGGCCATGAGGTGTTCCAGCCGGTCGATGTCGTCGAAGTTGTCGATGACGACAAGGCCCACACCGGCCTCCACGGCCGCCCGCAGGTAGCTCTCCGACTTGGCGTTGCCGTGCACGATCACCTTGACCGGGTCGGTGCCCGCGGCGAGGGCGAGCGCCAGTTCGCCGCCACTGGCGACATCGACGCCGAGGCCCTCCTCAGCGAGCAGCCGGTAGACGGCGGTGCACGGGAAGGCCTTGGAGGCGAAGGCCACCATCGAGTCCGGCCGGCGCGCGGCCAGCCCGTCGGCGTAGCGGCCGGCCCGGTCCCGCAGGGCGCCCTCGTCGATGAGCAGCGCGGGGGTGCCGTGGCGCGCGGCCAGGTCGGCCACATGGCATCCGCCGATGCGCAGCCCGCCGTCCGGTGCCGTCGTGGTGCCGGGCGGGAACAGCCCGAGCAGGGCTTCGGAGGACGGCGGGGCAGACGCCGCGGGGGTGGTCGGGACGGCCATGGGAGTGCTCCTTGCTGGGGTCGCGCCGGGGGCGGGGACGCGCGGTGCGCCCGTCGGGCTCCGGCCCCGGATCGGCTCCGCACCATGCTGGGCCCCACCCCCTTCTCCGTCGTTGGCGCAATCGCCTAGGGTCCGACCGTGGATCTGATGGATACGCCAAACCCGGCCGGCCTCGGCGGCACCAGCGAGGAGCTGTTCGCGCTGGCCAATGCCGTTGCCGCGGTGATCGGCGGGTCGGTGGCGATCGAGGACCTCGACCACCGGGTGCTGGCGTATTCGTCCCTGCCGGGCCAGCGCATCGATGAGCTGCGCCGCCGCGGCATCCTGGACCGGCGGGTGCCCGACGAACCCGAACAGCAGCGCCAGTACCGCGAGGTGCTCGGCACGCCCGGTGTCGTGCGGCTGCCGGTCCTCGCCCCCGACGAGCTGCCGCGCGCCGCGGCCGCCGTGCGCGCGGGCGATCTGCCGCTGGGCACCATCTGGGCGATCGAGGGGGACTCCCGGCTCGATGCGGCCGGTGACCGGGCGCTGCTGGACGGTGCGCGGCTCGCCGCGCTGCACATGCTGCGCCGCCGCAGTTCGGCCGAACTGGATCTGCGGGCCCGCGAGGACACCCTGCGTGCGGCGCTGCGCGGCGACGGCACGGCGCAGGAGATCCGCTTCCAGCTCGGTCTGCCGGAGCGGTCGCCGCTGACGCTCCTCGGCTGTGCGCCGGCCGCAGGCGGACCCGACCGTACGGGTCCGGAGGCGGTCCGGCTGGGTGCCGCGGCCGCCCGGCACTGGGCCGCCGTGCACGCCGAGGCGGCGGTGGCCACCGTCGGCCGTACGGTCTACGCCCTGCTGCCCCGGGCCGGCCAGGCCGAGGCCCGCCGGCTGTCCGAACAGGCCGTGGCCGCGCTCGGCCGCACCCTGGAGACCCCGCTGCGCTGCGCGGTCAGCCGACCCGCCGACGGCCCTGCCGAACTGCCCGCGCTGCGCGCGGAGGTGGACGACATCCTCCGGGTGACGACCGCCGACCCGGAAGCCCCCGGCGTCGCGGCGCTCGGCGACGTACACGCCCGGGTCCTGCTGCTGCACTGCGCCGACGCGCTGGACCGCCGGCCCCGTCTGCGCCACCCCGGTATCGAGGCGATGCGGGAGCACGACCGGACCCGGCACACCGCTTACGCGGCGTCGGTCCTGGCCTGGCTGGACGCGGCCGGCAACGTCGGGGAGGCCGCCCGGCGGCTGACCGTGCACCCCAACACTCTCAAGTACCGCCTCCGCCGCGCCCGCGAACTGTTCGGGATCGGCCTCGACCACCCGGACGTGCGGCTCTCGTGCTGGCTGCAACTACGGCTGACGGACTGACCGTTTGACCGCTCGGTGCCGCGGTGGTGCGGCGCGCACCACACCGCCGCGGCGGGTACCGGGGGCTCCGGCCCGGCTGCCCCACGCCACAGGGCACCCGCCGATACGACGACGGGTGCCCCGTGTGGTGCCGACGGGCCGGACGGACGTCGTCCGCCCGCTCAGCCCGTGATGATCGCCGGGTCGCTCACGCCCGGCTCGCCGTTCTCCACATGGCCGGCGAACCGGCGCAGGAAGGTGCTGTCGCCGTCGGAGGTGACCGACACGTCGTACCAGCGCTTGCTGGCACGCAGGTCGACCTGCTTCTTGACGGTGGCACCGGCGCGGACCGTGAAGGTCTCGTGTGCGCCGCCGTAGGCGTGGGTGACGGTGAGGTGGCAGTCGGTGCGGCCGTGGTTGGTCAGGGTGAGTTCGAGGCGGCCGGCGGTCGCGTCGTGGCGGGCGGTCACCTCGGGACCGGCCTTCTTGCCGTCGCCCTTGAAGGAGCGCAGAAAGCCGTTCGGGCCGAAGACCGACAGGTCGTAGGTGTCCTTGGAGTAGGAGGTGTTCCAGGTGTCGGAGATCTTCTTGCCGGCCTCCGTGGTGTACGACCAGGGGCCGTCGGTGCGGTTGCCCGCGGTGACGGTGAAGCAGGCACCGGCCTTGTCGCCGCCGCTGAAGGTGAGGGTGTAGCGCCCGGTGGAAGGGGTCGCGGACCCGTCGGCCAACGGCGCGTACGGCAGCGGGCGGGACGGCCGGGAGCCCGGCTCCTGCTTGGGCAGCACGGGGGTGGCGGGCGGCTTCGGCACATAGCTGTCGTGCCGCTCGTTGTCCGGCGGCTGGTAGCCGTCGGTGGCGGGGAGCGAGGCCGGCTTGGTGTTCTCCAGGCCGAAGTCGAAGGCGGAGGTCAGATCGCCGCAGATGGCGCGCCGCCAGGGCGAGATGTTCGGCTCGTGCACGCCGAAGCGGCGCTCCAGGAACCGGATGATGGACGTGTGGTCGAAGACCTCGGAGCAGACGTAACCGCCGGTGCTCCAGGGGGAGACGACGATCATCGGGACGCGCTGGCCGAGGCCGTAGGGACCGGCCGCGTACTTGGCGTTGCCACCGAAGCTGTCGAGCGACGTGTCCACGGTGGACAGGCCCTGGTCGGCGGAGGCCGGCGGGAAGGGCGGGAGGACGTGGTCGAAGTAGCCGTCGTTCTCGTCGTAGGTGACGAGCAGGGCCGTCTTGCTCCACACCTCGGGGTTGGAGGTGAGCGCGTCCAGCACCTGGGAGACGTACCAGGCGCCGTAGTTCGCGGGCCAGTTGGGGTGCTCGGAGAAGGCCTCGGGGGCGGCGACCCAGGAGACCTGGGGCAGCTTGTCGGCCTTCACGTCGGCCTTGAGACGGTCGAAGTAGCCGTCGCCCTGCTTGACGTTGGTGCCGGTGCGGGCCTTGTCGAAGAGCGGGTCGCCGGGCTTGGCGTTGCGGTACTGGTTGAAGAAGAGCAGCGAGTTGTCGCCGTAGTTGCCGCGGTAGGCGTCCTCGATCCAGCCCCACTTGCCGTTCGCGTCCAGGCCGTCACCGATGTCCTGGTAGAACTTCCAGGAGATCCCGGACTTCTCCAGCCGCTCCGGGTACGTCGTCCAGCTGTACCCGAGCTCCTCGTTGCCGAGAACCGGGCCGCCGCCCGAGCCGTCGTTGCCGACGTGGCCCGTGTACATGTAGTAGCGGTTGGGGTCGGTGGCACCCATGAACGAGCAGTGGTATGCGTCGCAGACGGTGAACGCGTCGGCGAGCGCGTAGTGGAACGGGATGTCCTTGCGGGTCAGGTGGGCCATCGTCCCGGCCGTCTTCGCGGGTATCCAGTTGTCGTACTTGCCGTTGTTCCAGGCCTTGTGGCCGCCCGCCCAGTCGTGGTCGAGGCCCTCGATGAACTGCATGCCGAGGTCTTCGGCGTCCGGGTGGTAGGGCAGCACCTCCTTGTCGCCGTCCTGCTGGTGCCAGACGGGCTTACCGCTTTCGAGGACGAGCGGGCGCGGGTCACCGAAGCCGCGGACGCCCTTCATGGAGCCGAAGTAGTGGTCGAAGGAACGGTTCTCCTGCATCAGGACGACGACATGCTCGATGTCGTTGATGGATCCGGAGCGTCGCTTGGCGGGGATGGCCGCGGCACGGGCGATGCTGCTCGACAGGGCCGAGACTCCCGCGGAGGCACCGGCGATCTGGAGGAAACGCCGCCGATTCAGTTCAGGCATGTTTTTGGGGACCTCATGTCGTGTGGGGGAGTTCGCGAAAGGGTGAGGAATGGCTGTGCGGTGATGCATGTGAGAGTGAGGAAACTGGGGTCAGCAGAGTGTTCCAAGAGGAACGAGCCGCAGGGAAGAGGGAATGTCACAGACATGACTCACCGGGGTACGTGCGGCGAACTCCCTTGCCGGGCGGGCCGCGCGAAAGCCCGGGGAACCATTCCGGGCAAGCGGGACGCAACGGGCCGGGCGGCGGCCGGGGCACGGACGCGAGCGGCGGGACCCGGCCGGCGAGCGCGGGGGCCCGCGACGGCCGCTCCCCCGGGATTCCTCAGCCCCCTGCGGTGAACCGGCACTTACACCGGCCTCACGTGGCCGAATCCGTTCGTGCTCCGCGACCCGGCGGCGGTCGAGGCGCGCGAGGAGGCCCGCCCCAGGACCGCGTACGGGCGCGACTGGACCGTGCAGGACCTGGACCGGCTGTTGCGGGCCGGCACTCCGCGGGACATCGGACTGTGGCTGGACACGTCGCGGCAGACGGTGGACGAGACCGTCGGCCGGGCCTGGACCGAGGGCGCCGTGGGCTGACCGGGTGACCCTGCGGCCACCGGGCCGGTTGCCGCACCCACGCGGCCCATGGGCCGTCGGGGCGCCACGCGGGCGCCCCTCGACGCTGTGTTCAGACGAGCGACACCACGGACGACGCAGCCGGAGCGGCCTCGGCGGCGGCCACGGCGGCCTCGGGCGCGGGCTCGACGAGCGGCTCGACCGGTACGGGCGGCGGCACCGCCGGCTGGCCCTTCGCGTCGGGCACGCTGCGCAGCGGTGTGCGGCTCGTCAGCGGGGTCTTGCGAGTGGCCTCGACCCGGCGGGTGAACCAGACGACCTTGCCGTCCGGGGTGCCACAGGTGCCCCAGCTGTCGCTGACCGCCGCCACTCTGGAGAGTCCGCCGCCCGCGGCGCTGAGCAGCTTAGGCAGCCGTGGCCCGTCGTCCGCGACGGAGGCCGTGAGGTGACGGCCGCTCCAGCGGAGTTCGACGACGCACCGGGCGTCCGGGCCGATATGGCGATGGACATTGGTCAGGAGTTCCGCCACTCCCCGGCATACGGGCGGGATATGCAGCTCAAGATCCCAGTACCGCAGGTGCGCGGCCAGAATTCGCCGGATCTGCGGCACACGCTCCGCCGAAGCATGCAGTTCGACCGTGTAGTGCCGGTCGCTGGGAAGTGTCATGTCGTGGCTCCTCACCGCGAGGCTCACGCCCTTCACCTCGTTGGACCAACGAACCCCGAAACACGAAGAGTGAGCATTTATCACGTATGGGTCATTTGTCATGGTGACTCCACGGTGCGGGTTCCGCAACAGATCACGGACCGCCGACGTCCCCCGGCCCGGCCCCCTCCGGGCCGGTCCGCAGCCGGGCCAGGACCTTGTCCGGAGTGAGCGGGAGGTCGCGCAGCCGGACGCCGGTGGCGTGCCGTACGGCGTTGGTGAGGGCCGCGGCGGTGCCGACGATGCCGATCTCCCCGATGCCCTTGCTGCCCATGGGGTTGAGGTGAGGGTCCTCCTCGTCGAGCCAGTACGCCTCGATCCGCGGGACGTCGGCGCAGGCCGGTACGTGATACGAGGCCAGATCGCGTTCGGCGAAGTCGCCGAACGCGGGGTCCAGTCCGCTCCCCTCCATGAGGGCCATCCCCAGGCCCATGGTCATGCCCCCGATGAACTGGGAGCGCGCCGTACGGGAGTTGAGGATGCGTCCGGCCGCGTAGACACCCAGCAGCCGGCGTACCCGGACCTCTCCGGTGACGGTGTCGACCTGGACCTCGGCGAAGGTGGCGCCGAACGAGTGCCGGGCGTACGGAGACCCCGCGGCGAGCTCCTGCCGGGTGTCCGCGGCGGCCGTCAGCCCGTCGGCCGGGAGCGGTCCCACGTGGTCCCGCAGCCGCGCCCTCAGCTCCATGCCGGCCCGGTGGACCGCCCAGCCCCAGGACGCGGTGCCCGCGGAGCCGCCGGCCAGCATCGCGGGCGGCAGATCGCTGCTGCCGATCTCGATCCGGATCAGGTCCTCCGGCACGGCCAGCGCGGCGGCGGCGACCTGGGCGAGGACGGTGCGGGCGCCGGTGCCGATGTCGGTGGCGTTGATCCGGATCCGGTAGCTGCCGTCGGCGGCGGCGTGCGCCTCGGCGGCGGAGGGGGCGATCAGGACGGGGTAGGTGGCGGCGGCGACGCCGGTGCCCAGCAGCAGATCGCCCTGGCGGCGTACGGCCGGGCGCGGGTCCCGCGACGGCCAGCCGAAGCGCTCCGCCCCCTCCCGCAGACAGCCGACGAGGTGACGGCTGCTGAAGGCGCGGTCGCTGTCCGGCTCGGTGTCCGGTTCATTGCGGATCCGCAGGTCGACGGGGTCGATGTCCAGGGCGACGGCGAGTTCGTCCATGGCCGACTCCAGGGCGTACATCCCGGGGGCCTCGCCCGGTGCGCGCATCCATGAGGGGGTCGGTACGTCGAGCGGGACGACCCGGTGCACGGTGCGGCTGTTCGGCGAGGTGTACATGACGCGCGCCGGGACCGCGGCCTGCTCGACGAACTCCTTGACGGTGGAGGTGTGGGTGGCGGCCTCGTGCGACAGGGCGGTGAGGACGCCGTCGGCGCCTGCGCCGAGGCGCACCCGCTGGACGGTGGGGGCGCGATGGCCGACGGCCGCGGGCATCTCGCGGCGCGGCAGGGAGAGTTTGACCGGGCGCCCGGTGTGGTGGGCGGCCATCGCGGCCAGGACGACCTGGGGGCGGGGCGTCCCCTTGGAGCCGAAGCCGCCGCCGACGTGCTCGGAGACGACGGTGACCTCGCTGGTGTCGAGCCGGAACAGTGCGGCGAGGTCCGCACAGACCTTGGTGGCCCCCTGGCTGGAGTCGTGGACGGTCAGATGGCCGTCGGTCCACCGGGCGGTGGAGGCATGCGGCTCCATCGGGTGATTGTGCAGCGGGGGCACGGTGTACGTGGCGTCGACGGTGAACGGCGCGGCGGCGAACGCCTTCTCGAAGTCGCCGCGTTCCCGGGTCCCCGGATAGCCGCCGTTGGCCGTCTCTGGCTCGTACATCCGCGGATGACCGGTGGTCAGCAGGACGTCGTGCGGCTCGGGCGCATAGCTGACGCGGACGGCGTCGGCGGCGGCGCGGGCGGCTTCGAGGCTGTCGGCCACGACCAGCGCGACATACCAGCCGCGGTGCGGCACCCGGTCGTCCTGGAGCAGGGACAGCGTCGGGTCGTCGGCCTCCCCGAGGCGCGGCGCGTTCTCATGGGTCAGCACCGCGCACACTCCCGGCAGCGCCAGTGCCGCCGCGGTGTCCACGGCGGTGACCCGCCCCCGGGCGACGGTCGCGGGCACCGGCCAGGCGTAGGCGCAGCCCGGCGGGGTGTGTTCGGCCGCGTAACGGGCGGTGCCGGTGACCTTCTCACGGCCTTCCCTGCGGACGAGCGGGGCGCCCAGGGGGTACGGGGGCGGGCCGAGCGGGAACGGGGCGGGGCTCATGGCGCGCGTCCTTCGGTCGGGGGCAGGGGCTGCGGGGGCTTCCTCCTGTGGTGGGGTCGTCAGCCGTCGGTGGCCGGGTCCGCCAGGCCGGCCAGCACACCGACGGCCAGATTGCGGGCGAGCGGGACCTTGAAGCCGTTGTCGCGCAGCGGCCGGGCCGCGGCGAGTTCGGCGTCGGCGGCGCGGGCGAAGGTGTCCTCGGTGGCGGGCGCGCCGTGCAGCACCTCTTCGGCCGCGCGGGCGCGCCAGGGCCGGTGCGCGAGCCCGCCGAACGCCAGCGCCGCCCGCTGTACGACGCCGTCGTGCACCTCCAGCACGGCGGCGACGGAGACCAGGGCGAACGCGTACGAGGCACGGTCGCGGGCCTTGCGGTAGCGCGAGCGCGCGCCGGGTGCCGCGGGGGGCAGGGTGAGGGCGGTGAGCAGTTCGCCGGGCCGGATCACGGTGTCCTGGTCGGGGCGGTCGCCGGGCAGCCGGTGGAAGTCGGTCACCGGGACGCTGCGTTCGCCGTCGGGGCCGCGCAGATGAACGGTGGCGTCGACGGCGGCCAGCGCCACCGCCAGGTCCGACGGCTGGGTGGCGACGCAGTGCTCGGAGTGGCCCAGTACGGCGAGGTCGCGGTGGGCGCCGTCGAGGGCCGGGCAGCCGGTGCCCGGGGCGCGCTTGTTGCAGGGCTTGGCAATGTCCTGGAAGTACAGGCAACGGGTGCGCTGGAGCAGATTGCCGCCGGTGGTCGCGGTGTTCCGCAGCTGCCCCGAGGCGCCGGCCAGCAGCGCCTGCGACACGACCGGGTAGCGGTCGCGTACGGGGACGGCCGCGGCGAGATCGCTGTTGCGGACCGTCGCCCCGATCCGCAGTCCCCCGTCCGGCAGCTCCTCGATGCGGTCGAGCGGCAGCCGTGTGACGTCGACGAGCAGCTCCGGGCGCTCCACTCCCAGCTTCATCAGGTCGACGAGGTTGGTGCCGCCGCCGAGAAAGCGGGCGCCGGGCTGCCCGGCCACGGCCCGAAGGGCCTCCTCGACGCTCGCCGCCTGGAGATACCCGAACGGCTTCACGACGCCGCCCCCTGCCCCGGCGGACGGCCATCCGTCCAGGTGGCCGTACCGGCTTCGGCACCGGCCTCCCGAACGGCGTCCACGATCCGCGGATAGGCACCGCAGCGGCACAGGTTTCCGCTCATCCGCTCCCGGATCTCGTCGTCGGTGAGCGTGACGGGCGTCCCGGAGCCGGCGGTGGGCGGGGTGACATGCGACGGGAAGCCGTCCGCCACCTCGGCCAGCATCCCGACGGCCGAACACAGCTGGCCCGGGGTGCAGTAGCCGCACTGGAAGGCGTCCCGCTCCAGGAAGGCCTCCTGGAGCGGGTGCAGCCGCTCCCCGTCGGCCAGGCCCTCGACCGTGATGATCCGCCGCCCGCCCTGGGCCACGGCCGGCAGCAGACAGCTGTTGGCGCGCCGTCCGTCGACGAGCACGGTGCACGCGCCGCACTGTCCGTGGTCGCAGCCCTTCTTGGCGCCGGTGAGACCGAGGTGTTCGCGGAGCGCGTCCAGGAGCGTGGTGCGGTGGTCCAGGGTCAGCCGGTGCGCTTGCGCGTTGATGTGCAGGACCAGCTCGGAACGCTGACCGGCCGCCGGCGACGCGCCGTCGGCGCCCGCCGGATGATGGGTGGACTCCACTCACTCATGCCTTTCCGTTGCGGGCCGTGGGCGCGGCTGCCACTGGGCGGGCTTCGTCGTGTGCCGTGCCCGTGCCTTCCCCGTCCCCTTGGGGCCGACCCGCTAACGGGTCTCCAGCCGCAGCTCGACCTCCTTCTCCTGGTCGCCGGCGGCCGTGCCGAGGATGTGCACCGCGAACGCGGACTCCAGGCCCTTGCACAGCTCGTCGACCGCCCAGTAGCCGCCCTGGAGGCTGACCAGGACCGGCGCGGTGAGCCGGCGGGGCTCGGCCGCCGCCTTGCGCTCGCTCACGTCGAAGGTGGAGGTCCACACGGTCGAGCCCGGCCCGGCCACCTCTTCGGGTACGTCGTCCGCGGCCCGGTCGGAGCTGAAGGAGGTGCGCAGCGCGCTGAAGACTGCATGGGCGTCCTGTGTCGCGCAGCTCTCCAGCTCCACCACCACCTCGGCCGATACGTGTTCCGTCGCGGGCATCTGTTGTGCGCTGTTCACTGTGGGACCTTCCTTAGCCGCCGTCCTCCGGGAGCCGAACGCTTCCAGGCTCGCCCCGCGGACCGGTGTGTGCGACCGGAGGCCCGTCCGGGCGGGGTGACCGGGCGCCCGGAACCGGCCCTCGGGCGGCTGCGCCCTCAGACCGGCTGGGTGAGGTTCACCGCGTTGCCGTCCGGGTCCTGGACATGGGCGACCCGCTGGCCCCAGGGCATGTCGTTGGCCGGGCCGAGCACCTTGCCGCCGAGCGGTGCGACCCGGTCCAGGAGAGCGTCGACGTCCTCGACCGCGATGCTCAGCAGGACCCGGGCCGGGGTGCCGGTCGGGACGCTCTCGTCGGCCACGAGGCCCAGCTCCGAGCCGTCGATCCGCAGTCCGACGAAGAAGACCGGGCCCTCCTCGGGCACCCGGGTGAATTCCTCGGCGCCGACCAGTCCGCCGTAGAAAGCCTTCAGGCGGCCGAGGTCAGGGGTGACGATCACCGGCTGGACGGTGGCGGGGGCGGCGGGTGTGGTGGCAGACATGGTGTCCTCCGGTGGTGTGGTCAATGGGGCCAGTGGGACAGACCGCGTCCGGGGTGCCGATTCATCGGTCGGCAGAGGAAATGGGGCGGGAATCGGGGCGGAAACGGTGTGGGAGCCGGGGCGGGGACCGGGGTGGGCGGCGGTGGAGGTGCCCCGGGCGGCAGGGGCGGAATCCGGACACGCGCCGCTGAGCCGTCCGGACTCACATGGTTGCCACGGGCATCGACCGGGACGGATCATCCGGTACGGGACGCCGTACGTACGTATGGAAGTACGGAAGTACGCCATGACCGCACACGGACGACGCGAGGAGAGCCACCGTGGGACCAGCCACCGTCGACGGCCACTGCGCACCGGGTTTCGCCGGCGTGCGGGAAGCGTTCGAGCGGAACTTCAGCGAGCACGGCGATATCGGCGCGGCGGTCACGGTGACGGTGGACGGC
This sequence comes from Streptomyces sp. NRRL S-1813, assembly GCF_000719605.1. NCBI lineage: Bacteria > Bacillati > Actinomycetota > Actinomycetes > Kitasatosporales > Streptomycetaceae > Streptomyces > Streptomyces sp. NRRL S-1813. The sequence goes on along the minus strand of NZ_JOHB01000031.1, from coordinate 14,024 downwards.
GAGGCGGTGGTCGACCTGTGGGGCGGCCACGCGGACGCCGCCGGGACCCGCGCCTGGCAGCGCGACACCCTCGTGAATGTCTACTCGACGTCCAAGGGGATGACGGCACTGTGCGCCCATCTGCTCGTGGACCGGGGCGAGTTGGACCTCGATGCGCCGGTCGCCCGGTACTGGCCCGAGTTCGCGCAGGCCGGCAAGCAGGACATACCCGTGCGCTGGCTGCTCAGCCACCGCGCCGGTCTGATCGCGCCCCGTGAGCCGCTCCCCGCGGGGCACGCCTACGACTGGGACCGGGTGTGCGCCACCCTGGCGGCGACCCCGCCCTGGTGGGAGCCGGGCACCGCGCAGGGTTATCACGCGGTGACCTTCGGATATCTGGTGGGCGAGGTCGTACGGCGGATCACCGGGCAGTCCCTCGGCACGTTCCTGCGCAACGAGATCACCGGGCCGCTGGACGCCGCGGTGTACATCGGCACCCCCGCCGAGGAGCACGCCCGCTGTGCCGACATGGTCGGGCAGCTGAACGAGGCGCGGATCGCCGAGCAGTTCCCCGGCGCACCCGCGCCGCCGTTCCGGTCGCTCTCCGACCACCCGCTCGCCGTGGTGATGCTGGCGCTGACCTCCATCCCCACCGGCGACGTCAACAGCGCCGCCTACCGGTCGGCGGAGATCCCGGCGGGCAACGCCCACGCCAGTGCCCACGGGCTGGCGACCGTCTACGGCGCGCTGGCGGGCGGCAAGCTCGTCGGGCCCGGCACCCTGGAGGCGATGCGCCGGTCGCAGAGCCTGCCGGGCGAGCGTGATCTGACGATCGACGCGCTCGCCCCGGCGGGCCACGAACACCGCTGGGGACTCGGCTACATGCTCAATCACCAGGGCCAGGCGGGGCCCAACCCAGGGGCGTTCGGCCACGGTGGCGCGGGCGGCTCCTATGCCTTCGCGGATCCGGAGAACCGGCTGTCCTACGCGTACACCATGAACAAGTACGGCGGTGGCACGACCGGCGACGACCCGCGCAACCGCGGGCTGATCACGGCGGTGTACCGGGCGTTGGAGGAAACCCGGGGCTGAGGTCGCGGTCTCCTCAGGGAGCGGCCGATTCGGGCGGCGGTGCCGGTCGCGGGGCCACGGGAGGCTCGCCCGCCGCGTCGGTGAGGGCGCGCAGCGAGTCGATGAGCCCGGCGCGCCGGCCGTCCGGCAGCCGGGCCACGATCTCCGCGATCTCCGTGTGCCGGTCTGCCAGCACCCGCTCGACGAGGCGGCGGCCCTCGTCCGTCAGGCTCAGTACGACCTCGCGGCGGTTGCCGGGGCGGGCCTGCCGGGTGACGCTGCCGGCCGCCTCCAGCCGGTCGACCATCCGCATCGCGGTGGACGGGTTGACGTTCAGCGCGGCGGCCAGCGCGGCGAGCTTGACCGGGCCCTGGCCGTCCAGCACCACCAGGGCCCGCAGCTGGGGAAGGGTGAGGGAGGGCGCCAGGCGCCCCAGCGATCGGGCGGAGATCCCGACGAGCAGCCGGGATGCGGTCAGCACGGCGGCGATGACTTCCTCGACGTCATGATCGAGATCCTCGCCGGGCGCGGCCGCCCCGGCCGGCCGCGGTGCGCCGTGCGCGTCGTGCTGCCCCATGGCGCCTTTATACCCGGTGAGGGCATCGTGCCTGGTGGCGAGCCCTGCGAAAGGTCCTCGGCGGTCCGGGGATCTGCCCCCGCGAACCGCGTTGCCGAGCGCAATAATGGGAGGTGCGGCATGCATCCGGCCCGGCGCGAGCGCGGCGGGCCCGAGAGGGCGTGATGACCATGGAACGGGACACCGAGACGGTCCACGAGGCCTATGCATTCGTCTGTCTGCACTGCGGACACGGCTGGGAAGAGGAGTACGAGATCCGGCACACCACGGATCTGGCCGGCCATCGACGCGCCGACTACTTCGCCCGCGGCACCCGTGTCCCCTCTCCGCTGACCCTCTCCGACTGCCCGTCCTGCAATCTCGGCCCGATACGGATCCTGCGCCCCGGCCGGGTGAACTCGACCCGCCCCTACCTCGCCTGACCCCTTCCCGCCTCCTGATGCACCATCACCACCCGGTGTACAAAAGGTGGTTGACCAGCAACGCCAACACCGCCTGGGCCGTGAGCCAGAGGCGCCGCCGGGCCGCGGGCAGCAAGGCGCAGGCCGCCGGCAGCCAGACGGCGAACGGCAGCCAGATGCGTTCGGTCTCCGCCTTGCTCATTCCGGAGAGGTCGGCGACCAGCAGGGCGAGCAGCACGGCAAGGAGCAGGACGGCCAGCCGGTCGGAAGGAGTGCGCAGGGGCCCGGCGGACGGGCGGAGCCCTCGCAGGGCGGTGGGGGCCGCCACGAGAACGCGGCGCAGACCCGCCACCGTCGCCAGGCCGGTGATCAGGACGGTGCAGGCGAGATTGCCCCACACCCAGTAGGCGTACGGGCGGACCGCCGCGGCGCCCTGGTAGTAGCGCTCGACCAGCAGGTGGTAGCCCTCCCACCAGGTGAATCCGGCGAGGGTGAAGACGGCCGCGACCACCGCCGCCCCGGCCGCCACGAGGGGCAGCGGGCGCACGGTGCGGGTGAGCAGCAGTATCGCCGCGGCGATCAGCGCGATCAGGGTGAGGCCGTAGGAGAGATAGCAGGTCAGACCGAAGAGGAGACCGCTGGCCAGGGCGGCGGCGGCCGGATGGCCGGTGCGGCGGGTGGCGGCGAGCACGAGAAGCGCCAGGGACCAGGCGGCGACGGCCGCGAAGTAGCCGTCCGCCGAGGTACCGACCCAGACGGCTGCCGGGGCCAGTACGAGGAACGGGGCGGCCCGGCGGGCGGTCGGCTCGTCGGTGAGGGCGCGCAGCGCGATGAGGACCGCGGCCACGGCGGACGTGCCGACGGTGATGCACCAGATGCCGGCCCAGCCGCCACCGCCCAGACCGATGCGGTCCAGGCCGACGAAGGTCAGCACCGCGGCCGGCGGATGCCCGGCGACATGGGCGGGCCAGTGGTCCGGCGCGTTGTCGAGGATGTGCTGGGTGAAGCCGCGCAGCGCCGGCCCGAGGTCGTCAAAGCGGCGGATGACGGTCAGGTACTCGTACGCGGTGGTGAGCCGGCCGGCGATACCGGTCCGCCAGCCGTCTATCAGCGCCAGCGCCCCCGTCCAGGCCATGGTGGCGGCCCACCCCGTCAGAACGAGACGGCGCCAGGACAACCGGGCCTCGAGGGACGGCCCGTGAGCGATGACCACGACGGCGACCACGAGCGCGGCCGGGGTACCGGGCCCCAGGTGCGGGAACCACGAGGCGTACAGCGGCGGCCAGTTGACATGCAGGCTGCCGTTTGTGCGCTCGATGACGGTACCGACGACCGCGGCAACGATGACGAGGAGGGCACCGGCCGCGGCAGCCGCCAGATCGAGGCGGCACCCGGCACGCCCTCGGGAACCCGCGCGGGAGGCCGGCCGGGGAGTCGTTCGGAAGGTCACAGCGGCACGCTAGGCGCCGACGGACGGCGACGGGGGTTCGGCGGCGGGGGCGTCATTGTTCCGTCAGAACTCGCTGGTCCGTGCCTCCACACTCCGCTCCACGATGACTGCTCATGCAGGTACCCGGGAACGGTTCTGCGTGCCGCAAGGCAGCCCTGGGCGACCACCGGGATCGGTCGCGAACCCGATCCAGCCATCGCCGCCTGAACCTCCCACCGAAGGAGACCTCTCGATGGCCCGGACGGTGAGCGACCTCGCCCGGGATCACGGCCTCAGCACGTAGGGCCCGCCCGGCGGCGCAGTGAGACGAAGCAGCGTTCGGTGCCCGGTATCCGGTCGGCCTGGTCCGTGACGGTCCACTGGTCGACGGGCGTCCAGCCGGTGGTGGCCGCGTGGCGCAGTAGCGCGGGGGCGCCGACCCGGGCCCAGGGGAACGGGTCGCCCGGTGCGCGCTGGGCGCCGGGGCGGTGGTGGTATCCGCGCTCGACCCGGACCTGGACGCGTTCGTCGACATCCGCGGGGGTGGTCTCCACGATCAACAGGCCGTGAGGGGTGACCAGTTCCGCGGTACGGGCGAGCAGGGCGCACGGGTCGCCGCCGATGCCGATGTTGCCGTCGAGGAGCAGTGCGGTGCCCCAACTCCCCTCGTGCGGGAGGGAGCCGAAGACGGAGCGGTGCAGGGCGGAGCCGCCGGTTGCGGTGGTGCGGGCCACCGCGGCGGCGCTGACGTCGATGCCGAGGGCCCGCCGGCCCTGCGCGGCGAGCGCGGCGACCAGCCGGCCGGGGCCGCAGCCGATGTCGAGGACGGCACCCTCGCAGCGGCGCAGCGCCGACAGGTCGGCGGCGTCCGCGCCGGCGCACCAGCGCTCGACCTCCAGCGGCAGCAGCCAGCCGTCGCTGCGGCGCAGGAAGAGCGGGCCACGGCCACTGCGCAGCGCGTCGGCGTAGGGGTCGGCGCCCCAGGTGACGGTGTCGTGGCGGTCGGATGCTGCCGTGGGCGGCAGGGCGGTGCTCATCGTCCGGTGACCGGGGTCAGCCGGGCGAGGGTGGCGGCGAACCGTCCGGCGGGTGCCGCGGCCGCGACCCGCTCCGCGTCGTCCGCGGTGTCGACGTCCCGCAGCGGCGGCAGGTCCCGCACCCGGAGCCCGGCGGCGGTCAGCCGCGCGCGCTGGGCGGCGCCGGTGTGTTCGGTGGACATCGGGACGCCGCGCAGCAGCCGGGGGTCGGGGGCGGCGACGCCGAGCGCCCAGAATCCGCCGTCCTCGGCCGCACCGAACCAGGCGTCGCAGCCATCCCAGGCACCGAAGTCCAGTGCGGGAGAGAGGAGTTGCGGGGTGACCTGAGGGGTGTCCATACCGATGAGCAGGGTCGGGCCCGCACTGTCGGCGAAGGCCGCGGCGAGCCGCTCGTCGAGGCCGCCGTCGCACTGCTGCCGGACGTCGAAGCCGGCCGGCAGCCAGCTCCCCGGGCGGCCGTCGAGGACGACCACCCGCCGCCGGGCGGGCATGGCGCGTACGGCCTGGAGGGTGTCGTACAGCGCGGCCTCGGCCAACTGGGCGGCCTCGTCGGGGGTGTAGGGCGGGGTGAGACGGGTCTTGACCCGGCCGGGCACCGGTTCCTTGGCGATGACCAGGACCGTCGTCGGCCCGGGACGGTCAAGACGGTCAGGATGCGCGGGACGCTCGGGTCGGTCGGGACGGTCTGCGGGCTCGGTCATCGGGCCGTCTCCTGCGGACGGGGGGCGAGCGGCGGCTGGTTGAGGACGGTGCGCATATCGCGTACCGCGTGCCAGGTGCCGCGCCAGGTGCCGGTGACCTTGGAACGGCCGGTGCGCGGGCGGTAGGGCACCTCGCGCTCCTCGACGCGCCAGCCCGCGTCGGCGGCCCGGACGACCATTTGCAGGGGGTAGCCGCTGCGGCGGTCGGTGAGGCCGAGACCGAGCAGTCCGGTACGCCGGGCGGCGCGCAGCGGGCCGAGGTCGTGCAGCCGCAGCCCGGTGCGCCGCCGCAGCATCCGGGCCAGCGCGAGGTTGCCCAGCCGGGCGTGCGGCGGCCAGGCACCGCGTCCCTGGGGGCGGCGGCGGCCCAGCACCAGATCGCTGTCGCCGTCCCGGACGGCGCGGACGAACGGGATGAGCAGTGCGGGGTCCAGGGAGGCGTCGCAGTCGCAGAAGCAGACGATGTCGGCGTCGGCGGCCAGCAGCCCGGTATGGCAGGCGGCGCCGAAGCCGCGGCGCGGTTCGTGCACCACGGTGGCGCCCAGGCCACGGGCGATCTCGGCCGAGCCGTCGGTGGAGCCGTTGTCCACGACGATCGCCCGCCAGCCGGCCGGGATGCGGGCCAGCACCCAGGGCAGCGCGGCGGCTTCGTCGAGGCAGGGCAGTACGACATCCACGGGGGCGGTCCGGGGGGTGGGAGGAGAGGAGTGGGTCACGCCGTCACCTATGCATCAGAAGCGGACGAGGGGAGGTGTCTTCAGGTTCCTGTGGCACGCGGGTGCCGGCGGGCCGGCCGCGCCGTGGGTCACCCCGCCGGCGCCGCCCTCATCCCCTCCCGGGCGAACTCCCGCATCCCCTCCGCGAAGCCGGTCGCCGCCCGCCAGCCGAGGTCCCTGGCGATCCGTCGCGATGACGCGGTGATGTGCCGTACGTCGCCGAGCCGGTACTCCCCCGTCACCACGGGTGCCGGCCCGCCGCACGCCGCGGCCAGGGTCCGCGCCATCTCGCCGACCGTGTGCGGCGCTCCGCTGCCCGTGTTGTACGCGGCCAGGGTGCCCGCCGCCCGGTCCGGCAGGGCTTCCAGGGCCACCGTGTTGGCCGTGGCGACATCGCGTACATGGACGAAGTCCCGCCGCTGGCCGCCGTCCTCGTAGACCGTCGGCGACTGACCGCGGGCCAGCGCCGAGCGGAAGAACGAGGCCACCCCCGCGTACGGGGTGTCGCGCGGCATCCCGGGCCCGTAGACGTTGTGGTAGCGCAGCGCGACGGCCCGGCCGCCGGTGGCGCGCGCCCAGGAGGCGGCCAGATGTTCCTGGGTGAGCTTGGTGGCGGCATAGACGTTGCGCGGATCGGTGGGGGCGTCCTCGCCGACCAGGCCGGGCCGCAACTCCGCACCGCAGTCCGGGCAGCGCGGCTCGAACCGTCCGGCCTCCAGGTCGGCCACCGCCCGCGGGCCGGGCCGCACCACCCCGTGGCGGGGACAGGTGTAGCGCCCCTCCCCGTAGACCACCATCGACCCGGCGAGCACCAGCTCGCGCACCCCGGCCGCGGCCATCGCGGCCAGCAGCACCGCCGTGCCCAGGTCGTTGCAGCCCACGTAGTCGGGCGCGTCGGCGAAGTCCTTGCCGAGGCCCACCATCGCCGCCTGGTGGCAGACCGCGTGCACGCCCCGCAGGGCCGCGTCGACGGCCGCCCGGTCCCGTACGTCGGCGATGATGCGCCGCTCCCCCGGGCGCGGGGGCGGGGGCTCGGGGTGTGCCGAGGGCAGCAGCGCATCGAGCACGACGGGCTCGTGCCCGCGCCCCAGGAGCGCCTCGACGACCTGCGATCCGATGAACCCGGCGCCGCCGGTGACCAGTACACGCATGTCCGCCACGCTAAGCGGGGCCGGGCGTTCCGGCCCGCGCCCGAGCCGCCGTGTCATGGGTCCGTAAGATCCGCGGCCCGTCGGGCACGGACATTTTCCGGCCGTTCGGGCCACTGCGATTCGGTAACAGGGCGCATTCGAGGTATTTCGGTACGGCATAAGTTGCATATGCTCAGGTCGGGGGCCGGGGGGCTGCTTTCGGACACCCCGACGGCCAACGGCCCCCTTGTTCGGCCTTGCCCGGCCTTACCCGGCCTTGCCTGACCTTGCCCGATCACTTCGCCTGACACCGTCGGAGAACACCTTGTCCGTGGAGAACGGGGAGCAGCGCACCGGCTCCCGTGTGCTGCCCGCGCTCCCGTATGCGGTCATGGCCGTGGTCACCACGGTCGACCTCACCGCGGGCCCGGGGGTCGGCTTTCTGCCCCTGGTGTCGCTGGGGCCGGCCTTCGCCGGGCTGGTCGGCGGCTGGCGGCGGACCGCCGTGGTCGGCATGACGGCGTTCGTGCTCTGCCTCGGTCTGGGCGTCTACAACGGCCTGTTCGAGAGCCGGCGCGGGCTGACCGCGCTGCTGTCGGTGGCCGGGGTGACCGCGGCCGGGGTGGTCGCCGCGGTGATGCGGCAGCGGCGCGAGGCGGAGCTGGCCAGCGTCCGCTCCATCGCCGAGGTCGCCCAGCGGGTCCTGCTGCGCCCGGTGCCGCGCAGCGCGGGCCCGCTGCGGATCGCGGTCTCGTACACCTCGGCGGTGGCAAAGGCCCGGATAGGCGGCGATCTGTACGAGGTGGTGACCTCGCCGGCCGGGGTGCGGATCATCGTCGGCGATGTGCAGGGCAAGGGACTGGAGGCCGTGGAGAGCGCGGCGGTGGTGCTGGGTGCCTTCCGGGAGGCGGCGCACGACGAACCGGATCTGCCGGCCGTCGGCGAGCGGGTGGAGCGGGCGCTGAACCGCCATCTGTCCGGCGAACGGTTCGTCACGGCGGTGCTCGCCGAGATCGGTGACGGTCCGGACGCCACCCTGCTGAACTTCGGCCATCCGGCGCCGCTGGTCGTCCGCCCCAGCGGCTCGGTGGCCTTCGCCGAACCGCCCGAGCGCGCCCTCCCGCTCGGCCTGAGCCTCCATGACGCGGGCGCGCCGGTTCCCTACGAGGTGCCGTTCACGCCCGGCGACCAGCTGCTCTTCTACACCGACGGGGTCACCGAGGCCCGCGACGCCCTGGGCCGCTTCTACCCGCTCGACGAGCGCGCCGCGCTGCTCAAGGACCCGGACCCGGAGACCGCACTGCGCTCGGTGCGCGAGGACCTGGTCGAGCATGTCGAGGGGCCGCTGCACGACGACGCGGCGATGCTGCTGGTCCGGTACCGGCACGGCCGGTGAACGGGCCTCACTCCAGTGGCAGCCCCGTGTAGTTCTCCGCCAGCTCCGCGGCGGCGTGCGGGGAGGTGGCGATCCGGTCGAGCTGGGAGAGCTGCAACCGGGTGTCGAACGGGCTCTGGTCCGGGCCGGTGTGCAGGGTCGTCGTCATGAAGGACGAGAAGTGTTCGGCGCGCCAGACCCGGCGCAGACAGGTGTCGGAGTAGGCGTCGAGCAGCTCCGTCGAACCGGTGTGGTGCCGCTGGACGAGGGCGCGGGCCAGGACGGTGACATCGGCGACGGCGAGGTTGAGGCCCTTGGCTCCGGTGGGCGGCACGATATGCGCCGCATCGCCCGCCAGCAACACCCGCCCGAACCGCATCGGTTCGGTGACCGAACTCCGCATCGGCAGCACCGCCTTGGCGGTGAGCGGCCCGCGCTCCGGTTTCCAGGGGGCGTCGATCGCGGCCCGCGCCTCCAGTTCGTCCCAGATGCGCTCGTCGGGCCAGTGCGCCGGGTCGGTGCCGTTGGGGACCTGGAGGTAGAGCCGGCTGACGGTCGGGGTCCGCATGCTGAACAGCGCGAAGCCCCGCTCGGAGTGAGCGTAGATCAGCTCGTCGGAGGAGGGCGGGGCGGCGGCGAGCACACCGAGCCAGGAGTACGGGTAGCTGCGCTCGTAGGTGCGGCATGCGCGCTCCGGTATCGCCTGCCGGGTCACGCCGTGGAAGCCGTCGCAGCCGACGACGTAGTCACAGGTCAGGGTCTGCTCGCGGCCCTGGTGGAGATAGCGGATACGGGGCCGGTCGGTGTCCGCCCCCGTCACCGCCAGCGCCTGTGCGCAAAACAGCAGCGGTGCCCCGTCGTCGAGCTGGAGGGCGATCAGGTCCTTGACCACTTCCGTCTGGGCGTAGACCGTCACCCGCCGTCCGCCGGTCAGCGCCGGGAAGTCGAGACGGTGCGCACGCCGGTCGTAGCGCAGCTCGATCCCGTCGTGAACCAGCCCCTCACGGTCCATCCGCTCCCCCGCCCCGCAGGCGCGCAGGACGTCGACGGTGCCCTGTTCCAGCATTCCCGCGCGCTGCCGCTGCTCGGCATAGCTGCGGTCCCGGCTCTCCAGAACGACACAGTCGACCCCGGACCGGTGCAGCAGCCGGGCGAGCAGCAGCCCCGCCGGGCCGCCGCCGATGATGCCGACCGTGGTGTGGCGGGTGTGGGTCACTTCTCGGTTCCTTCCGCACGGTGCGGTGCCGGGTCGGCGAGGTGGGCGGCGACGATGCGGTCGGCGAGGGCGAAGGCGGCGTTGGCGGCCGGGACGCCGCAGTAGACGGCCGACTGGAGGAGGACTTCCTGGATCTCCTGCGGGGTGAGGCCGTTGCGGAGGGCGGCCTCCAGATGCATCGCCAGTTCGTCGTGATGGCCGCCGGCCACCAGCGCGGTGAGGGTGATGCAGCTGCGCGTCCGGCGGGACAGGCCGGGGCGGGTCCAGATCTCGCCCCAGGCGTAGCGGGTGAGGAAGTCCTGGAAGACCGCGGTGAGGGCGCTGGTGCGGGCGAGCGACCTGTCCACGTGCGCGTCGCCGAGGACGGCCCGGCGTACGGCCGTACCCGCCGCGTACCGGGAACGGTCGTCCGTGGCGGGGGCGCCGGGGGCCCGGTCCGCCGGGCCGTCGTCGGGGTGCGCCGCGAGATGCCCGAGGAGGGCGGCCAGTACCGGGGCCGGGCGTTCGACGCCGGGGAGATGGGCGGCGGCGGAGAGTTCGACCAGGCTCGCGTCCGGGATGCCGTCGGTGAGTTCACGGGCGCGGGCGGGCGGGGTGGCCGGGTCGGCGCGGCCCGCGACCACGAGCGTGGGGGCGGTGATCCGGGCCAGGTCGTCGCGCAGATCGTAGGCGGCGAGGGCGTCGCAGCAGGCCGCGTAGCCCGCGGGCGCGACGCTGTCGCGCAGCGCGTCGATCATGGCGGTGGCTTCCGGGGAGTGGGCGAAGGCCGGGGTGAACCAGCGGCTCGCGGTCGTCTCGGCGACCGGTCCGAGCCCCGCTTCCCGCACGAGCGCGGCCCGCTCCCGCCAGCCCGCCGGCTCCCCGAACCGTGCGGCGGAGCAGACCAGGGCGAGCGAGGCGATCCGCTCGGGGTGATGGGCGGCGAGCCAGGCCCCGACGGCACCGCCGAGCGAGATCCCGGCATAGGCGAAACGGCCGATGCCGAGGGAGTCGGCGAGATCGAGGACCAGCCGGCCCAGTTCGGGGACGGTGGTCGTCGGGGTCGGTGCGGGGCCCAGTACGTCGGTGGGGGTGCCGCCGTGGCCTGGGAGGTCCCAGCGCACGACGCGGTACTGCCGTGCCAGAGCGGGGAGTTGAGGGCCCCAGACGGCCAGCGAGGCGCCGAGCGAGGGGCCCAGGAGGAGCGGCGGGGCGTCTTCGGGTCCGTCCACGGTGTGGTGCATGAGCGGGGCGGCGGGCGGGTGGGTCATACGGGCTCCTGCGGGTCGTTCTCGGTGCGTGCCAGCGCGCGGTCCACGAAGGCACCGGCGGACCCCAAGTAGTCGGTGGGGTCGAGGAGTTGGCGAAGACGGGCGGCGGGGAGGGGTGGGATGCCGGGTGAGGGGGCCGGGGTGTCGGGGGAGGCGGCCGGGGTGCCGGATGAGGGGGCCGGGGTGCCGGACGGAGCGGGGTCCGCCGGCGCCGCGGCGGACGCCCCGCCTTCGTCCCGGCGGGCGGCCTCCAGCGCGTCGTGCAGCGCCGCTGCCAGCTCGATGCCCTCCTGCGTGGTGCGCCGGGCGGCCGTGTCCACGATCCGGCGGGCCTCGTCGCGGCCGGTCAGGGCGGTGAGGGCCGCGACGAGGCGTTCGGTGACGACCAGACCACCGGTCGCGTCGAGATTCTGCCGCATGCGGTGCGGGTGGACCCGCAGTTCCGCGGTGAGTTCGGCGGCGTCCCGGGCCGCGCCGCCGACCAGCCGCAGGGCCTCCCGCAGCGGCTGCCATTCGGCGTGCCAGGCACCGGCCGGGCGTTCGTCCTCGGCGGCGAGGGATCCGTACAGCACCGCGGCCAGGCCCGGGACCTGCCGGGCGGCGGCCGCGATCAGCGTGGCACGCACCGGGTTGGCCTTGTGCGGCATCGCGGACGATCCCCCGCCGCTGCCCTCGGAGAGCTCGCATAGCTCCGTGCGGGAGAGGGTGAGGACATCGGCGGCGAGCTTGCCGAGGGCGCCCGCGGTGAAGGCGAGCGCACCGGCGAGATCGGCGACGGGGGTGCGCAAGGTGTGCCAGGGCAGGGCCGGTTCGGCGAGTCCGGTCTCTTCGGCGTAGCAGGCGAGCAGTCTCCCGCCGAGGCCGGGAGCGGGCACGGGCCCGCCCTCCGCTTCCGCGTAGGCGTGGAACGCGGCCAGGGTCCCGGCCGCCCCGCCCAGTTGCACGGGCAGCGCGGCCCGCACGGACGCGAGCCGCTCCCGGGCGTCGAGCACGAGACTGCGCCAGCCCGCGGCCTTGAGGCCGAAGGTGGTCGGCACCGCATGCTGGGTGAGGGTGCGGCCCGCCATCGGGGTGTCGCGGTGTTCCGCGGCCGTGCGGCGCAGCGCGCCGGCGGTGCGGGCGAGGTCCGCCAGGACGGTGTCCAGGGCGCGGGCGCAGACCAGCATCGTGGCGGTGTCCAGGATGTCCTGGCTGGTGGCGCCCCGGTGGACATACGCGGCGGCCTCGGCGTCGCGGCCGGCGACGGCGGCCGTCAGATCGGCGACGAGCGGGACCACCGGGTTGCCCGCGGCACGGGCGCGCAGCGCGAGGGTGCGGGGGTCGTAGCGGTGGGGCGCGGCGGCCGCGGCGGTGACGGCGGCGGCCGCCCGCTCCGGCGCGAGGCCGAGGGCGGCCTGGGCACGGGTCAGCGCGGCCTCGGCGTCGAGCAGGGCGCGCAGATACCCGGCGTCGCCGGTGACGGCTGCCACCTCGGACCCGGCCCAGGACGGCGCCAGCAGCCCCATGTCCGCTGCGTCGTAAGGGAGTTCGGCGGCCTGGGACGCCTCGGCCCCCGGCATGTCATCGGAAGGCAAGAAAGACCGTCTCCTCGTACGTGCCGTCCTCCGCCTGCTGGAGATGGACGTCGAAACGGTACCGGCCGGGGCCGTCGGGGCGGGCGAGCAGGGTCTTCGCCCGCCCCGCCGGCAGCCGCGCGAGCAGCGGGTCGGCGGCGTGGGCCGCCGCGTGCTCGGGGAAGTAGACCCGGGTGAACAGGTGGTGGAGCAGTCCGCGGGCGAAGAGACACACGGCGAGATACGGCGCGGCGTGCGGGCACCCGGCGGGAGCGGTGGCCGGCAGCGTGCGGACGACGTAGTGCCCGTCGGCGTCGGTCGGTACGCGACCGAACCCGGTGAAGTCCACGCCGTTGCGGCCGATGACCGCGCCGGTGACCGGGTCGCGGCGCAGCGAACCGGGCGCGCCCGTGAGGCTGCCGTCCGGGCCCGCCTGCCAGAACTCCAGCAGCGCGTCGGGTACCGGGGCGCCGGCACCGTCCCGTACGCAGCCGTGCACGGTGACCGTGCCGGGGTGGCCGGCCGGTGCGATCTGCTCGCCGCCGGGGAACGGGAGGGCGTATCCGTAGAACGGCCCGACGGTCTGGGCGGGGGTCGGGGCGAGCGGCACGGACGGTGCGCCGGACGCTCCGTCGGACGGGCCGTGAGTCGGGTCGTGGGGCAGGTCGTGACGGGTGGCGGGGCGGGGCATCAGCGGCCTTCCTCGATCCAGGTGGCGGACGGGCCGTCCAGGACGATGTCCCAGCGGTAGCCCAAGGACCATTCCGGGCGGGACAGTTCGTGGTCGTAGGCCGCCACCAGACGGGCGCGGGCGGCAGGGTCGGTGACCGAGCCGAGGATCGGGTCGTAGGGGAAGAGCGGGTCGCCGGGGAAGTACATCTGGGTGATCAGCCGCTGGGTGAACGCCGAGCCGAAGAGCGAGAAGTGGATATGGGCCGGGCGCCAGGCGTTGTGGTGATTGCGCCACGGGTAGGCGCCGGGCTTGACGGTGGTGAACGCGTAGCGGCCCTCGTCATCGGTCAGACAGCGGCCGACGCCGGTGAAGTGGGGGTCCAGCGGGGCCGGGTGCTGATCGCGCTGGTGGGCGTACCGGCCGGAGGCGTTGGCCTGCCAGATCTCGACGAGCTGACCCCGTACGGGGCGACCGGTGCGGTCCAGGATGCGGCCGGTGACGGTGAGGCGCTCGCCGACCGGCTCACCGGCCTGCTGCCGGGTGAGATCGGCGTCCAGGTCGGTGATGTCCGTGACGCCGAACGCGGGGCCGCAAAGCTCCACGGCCTCCGGGTCGGCACGGTGGTCGATCTCGACCAGCGGCCGGTGCGGGTGGCGCAGGGCGCTGCTGCGGTACGGGGCGAAGTCCCGGGCCGGGTGCTCCGGCGCCGGGGCACCCGCCGCGCGGTCCCGTTCGCCGGCCGCGTGCAGTGCGGCGGTCTCGCGACTGATGTCGGCCTGGGCGGGGAGGGGCGGGGCGGCGGTGGGCGCGGGCACCGGCCCGCCGGGCGCGGGCCGGTGTGCGGCTGCGGGGGCGGGGTCTGGGGCAGAGGCAGGGTCGGCGGCGAGGTCGGGGGAGCCGCCGAGTGGGGTGGGTG
>NZ_JOHB01000030.1:0-92330 GCF_000719605.1 Streptomyces sp. NRRL S-1813 | reverse complement strand
ACCGCAAGCTCGGCCGCAACCAGCTGCGCATCGCGATGTTCCCGGCCATCGACCCGACGGACATCGAGGCCCTCACCGCCTGCGTCGACTACGTCATCGGCAAGCTGTGACCGTCTGACGGCACCCCGCACCACCCCAGGCCCCGGCGGACAACCGCCGGGGCCTGTGCGTTGCTTCGCCACCTGCCGACCGGTTCCGGAACGTTCACCACCACTCGCACCGCCCGCACCACCCTCGCCCCCTCGCCCCCCGTACCGCCCGAACGGACGCACCATGATGTGACGAAACAGGCCGGATATGCCTGTATGGGAGCCATGACGAATCCCCCGAGCCCCGGCCTCGCCCCCTTCGAGCGGCAAGGGGCGATTTTGCTGACCACATACAAGCGGGACGGCACGGGCGTGGGCACGCCGATGAACATCGCCGTCGACGGCGACCACGCCTACCTCCGTACGTACAGCAGCGCCTGGAAGGCCAAGCGGATGCGGAACTTCCCCGACGTGGAGATCTGCGCCTCCACCTGGCGGGGCAGCCCCACCGGGCCCACCGTGCAGGCACGGGTGCGGCTGCTGGACCCGCAGACCAGGGAGTACCGGCGGGCCGAGCGCTCACTGACCCGGAAATACCCCCTGATCCACGGCCTGTTCGTGCCGCTGGTGCACCGGCTGAGGAAGGAGCGGACGCTGCACTACGAGCTGCGGCTGACCGAGGGCGACGCGGACGGGAAGCGGCCGGCGGAGGGTACGGGGCTCGGGGCCTAGCCTCCCGGTCGGCGGCCGGTCGGCCTCCCGCGGCCCTCACGACCCTGACCCGCCGGACAGGCCCCAGCGCCGCCGGACAGGCCCCAGCGGCCGGCGGACGCGCCCTACCGCCGCCGCAACAGCCTCCGCAGCCCGACGATCAGCGCCGTGGCAACGGCGAGGACCATCGCCCCCTTGATGAAGCTGGGGTCCAGATCCGTCCCCGAACTCCCCTTTTCGCCCTGGCCGTTGGCGCCGTCGCCGTTCGCCGGGTCGTCCTTCGCCGTGTCCGGAAGCTGCTCGTCGCTCAGGCCGACCGGTTTGACCTCGCTGTCGCTGCCCTCCGAGCCGTACATCAGGGTGCGGCCGTCGGGGGCGAAGGAGACCGATTCGCCCTGCTGTTGGACCGGTACGCCCACGCTGCCGAGGTCCTTCGGGCGGCCGTCCTGCCAGCGGTAGATCCGGGCGCCGAAGTAGCTGCGCATCACCAGACGGGTGCCGTCGGGGGAGAACGCACCGTCGGTCGCCCACAGATCGATCGGCGCGACCTTGCGGAAGACGTTGGCACCGGCGGTGGTGAGCCGCTGCGGGCCCTCGTAGAGGGCGCCACCGCCGTTCTGCTTCTTGCTGGCGATATAGACCCGGCCGGTCCTGGGGTGCACCATCAGCGCCTCGGCGTCCCGCGGCCCGTCCGCGTACTTCACGTCGAACTGGGTCGCCGTGACGGTGGCGTCGCGCAGCTTCTTCGGCTCCGGGAAGCGGTAGATCCAGACGTGGTTCCACGTGCCGCCGAGGTTGTCGCCGATGTCGCCGGCGTAGACATTGCCGTCCGGGCCGATCGAGATCGCCTCGACATCGCGCGGTGTGCCGATGCCGCGCAGCGTGATCCTGGCGACCGTACGGCCGGACCTGCCGTCGACGGCGTAGACGTACGGGCCGTCGTCGCTGTCGTTGTGGGTCCAGTAGATGCCGGGGTGCTTCCGGCTGGCGGCCAGACCGCTGGACTCGGTGATCCGGGGATCGCTGATGGTGAAGCCGTCGGGCTCGTCGGCGGCGGCGGGCACCACGGCCGCCGACCACAGGATTCCCGCGGCACCGGCCGCGCACAGAAGCGAACGCATGGGCACAGACTGCCATCCCGGGACGCGGCGCGGGGGCGTCCGCCGCCTCGTCACCTTCGCCCGCACCACAGCAACGCCCCCGTCACCGCACTGCGGGCCGGGGCGTGTCCAGCGTCACGTACCGAGCAGTAGGGGTTCTCGGACATCATGGCCGGATGAGGATCATGTTCGTCGGTGACTCGATGACCATTGGGAGCACCGGCGATTTCACGTGGCGCTACCGGATGTGGCAGCACCTGAACGCGACGTTCGACGGCCCGTACCGCATCGTCGGACCGCGCCACACGCTCCATGACCCCGCCGAGGGCGCCCCCACCTCGTCCGCCTACGCCGATCCCGGCTTCCCCGACGAGGCCCGCCGCCATCTCGCCGGCTGGGGCGAGGGCTGGCTGCACATGGCGCCGCTGATCGGTGACATGGTGCGCCGCCACGACGCCGACACCCTGCTCGTCTCGCTCGGCCTGATCGACCTCGGCTTCTACACGAACGCCGAGCAGACCGCCGGGAACGTGCGGGAGTTCGTGGCACAGGCGCGGGAGGCGGCGCCGCACATACGGGCCGTGCTGATGCCGGTGATACCCAATGTCCGGGCGGCGGTGGACACCGCGTTCGGCGCGGAATGCGCGCGCTTCAACGAGCTGCTGGCCAAGGCCGTTGCCGATCTCTCCACCCCCGGCTCGCCGTTGCTGCTCGCCTCCGAGCCGGACGGCTGGGAGACCGACCGCGCCACGTATGACGGAACGCATCCGTCGGAGTGGGGGGAGCGGCTGCTGGCGGGGGCGTTCGCCGGGGCGATGCACCAGGCGTGGGGGGTGGGGGCGCCGTACGGGGCGCCGTCCGGGGTGCTGTCGTCCCGCTGACGGTTCCGGGGCGTGTGCCGCGGAGGGTGCCCCTAGGGGAGGCACCCCCTAGGACTGCGTCCATGAGTCGGCCAGGGCGCACAGATCCGCCAGCGCCGCTTCCGTGCGCGCGCGGTCGCCGGTGACCAGGAAGTCGGTCTGGAGGCCCGCGTAGGCGCTGTTGAGGAAGGTGGCGTGCACCCGCGCCGCGTCGGGGGCGAGACCGCGGGCGACGAGGGCCCCGGCGACGAATTCGGCGCGGTCCGCGAGGAACTTCGGGACCCGGCCGCCGAGCCGGCCGGCCGCCGCCAGCCCCTCGATCTCATGGATGAGCCGGGTCGCGCCGAGGTTCCCGGGCTCCAGATGGCGCCGCCAGGAATCCACGCTGCTCGCCGCGGCCGTCGCCGTACTGGGCAACCTGTTGCTCCAGACCTACCTCGCCCCCTTTCTGCACGACCTCTCCGGCGTCACCCCCGCCACGCTCGGCCTGCTGCTGGTACTCACCGGCGTCGCGGGCATCGCGGGCGCACGGGTGGGCGGCACGCTGGTGGACCGCTGGGGCGCCGAGGCCGCCTTCACGACGGCCGCGGTGGTCTTCGCCGCGGCGACCGCCGGGCTCGCCCTCTGCGGGGCGCTACGGCCCGCTGCGCTCGCGCTCGTCGTCCCGCTGCTGGTCATCTGGGCGGCAGCGGCCTGGGCGGTGTCACCCGCCGTACAGACCCGGGTGCTGGCGCTGGCCGGCCCCGAACACGGGCCACAGGCACTCGCGCTCACCAGTAGCGCGGTGTACGTCGGCGCTTCCCTGGGCGGGGCGCTCGGCGGCCGGCTGCTCGCCTCGTACGGACCCGGCGCGCTGCCGGTGGCGGCGGCCTGCTGCGCACCGGCCGCGCTGCTGCTCTTCGCCACGGCCGGACGCCGACGCACGGCCGACGCCTCCGCGGCAGGAGCCTCCACCGCCTGACGGTCGGCGGGGCGCGCTCCGCAGGACGAGCCCCCACCCCGCCGAGCGCACGCCCCTCGCCGGGAACCACGACGAGCCGAACTGCGCCATCCCGCGGGGTCCTTGCTTCGAGGGCGCTCGAAGGCGTTGGCTGGACCACCATGAAGTACATGCAGCTCGGACGCACCGGACTCAAGGTCAGCCGACTCGTCCTCGGAACGATGAACTTCGGGCCTCAGACGGATGAGGCCGAAAGCCACACCATCATGGACGCCGCGCACCATGCGGGCATCAACTTCTTCGACACCGCCAACCAGCAATTTTGACGCCGGACTGCATCGCAGCGTGCCGCCAGCGCGCATGCGGCACACGGAGAGCGCCGACCGCCACCCCCAACTCGCCCTGCACGCAGAGCAGGAGGCAGCGGTCCACATGCAGATTGTTACTTCACCATGCGAACGCTTCGGGGGATGGTCCCGGCCCCGGGAAGATCTCGTCGAGAGCCGCAAGAAGCTCCGCGCCCAGGTCCAGGTCAAGGGCGCGCAGCGCCGAGTCAAGCTGCTCCTGCGTACGCGGGCCGACGATCGGTCCTGTCACGCCGGGACGGGTGAGCAGCCAGGCCAGGGCGGCCTCGCCCGGTTCGATGCCGTGCTTGTCGAGCAGGATCTCGTACGCCTGGATCTGCTCGCGCGTGCGGGCGTCCTTGAGGGCGTCGGCGGCCCGTCCGCTCGCCCGACGCCCCTCTGTGGCCTCCTTCTTGATGACCCCGCCCAGCAGCCCGCCGTGCAGCGGCGACCAGGGGATGACCCCGAGCCCGTAGTCCTGCGCGGCCGGGATGACCTCCATCTCGGCGCGGCGCTCGGCGAGGTTGTAGAGGCACTGCTCGCTGACGAGCCCGACCCGGCCGTGTGTCTTCGCAATCTCGTTGGCCTGGGCGATCTTGTAGCCGGGGAAGTTCGAGGAACCGGCGTACAGGATCTTCCCTTGTTGGATCAGGACGTCGACCGCCTGCCAGATCTCCTCGAACGGCGTCGACCGGTCGATGTGATGGAACTGGTAGACGTCGATGTAGTCGCTCTGGAGCCGCTTGAGGGAAGCGTCCGCGGCGCGGCGGATGTTCACGGCACTGAGCCGGTCATGGTTGGGCCAGGCCGGTCCGTCGGCGCCCATGTTCCCGTAGACCTTGGTGGCCAGGACCGTCTTGTCACGACGCCCGCCGCCCTTGGCGAACCAGGTACCGACGATCTCCTCGGTGCACCCCTTGTTCTCGCCCCACCCGTACACATTTGCAGTGTCAACGAAATTCAGCCCCGCATCGAGCGCCGCATCCATGATGGTGTGGCTGGTGGCTTCATCCGTCTGAGGCCCGAAGTTCATCGTGCCGAGCACGATGCGACTGACCTTGAGCCCGGTACGTCCCAGCTGCGTGTATTCCATGGACGCCCAGCGAACCCCTTCGAGTCCACTCCATGCAAGACGTCCGGACGCTCGCCTCTGATCACGCAATGTGCCCTGTCGGTCGCGGCGGTGACCGACGTATGCCGGCTGCCTGTGCCTCGCCGTGATCTCGCGGGCCCGCTGGTAGCGCAGCCGGCCAGCCGCTCGCGCGGGCGCACAGCCATTCGCCGGCCGCGTCACGGGCCAGCCTTGGCGATGAGGGAAGGGGGTATGCCCCCGAGGCGGGCGGCGGCCCCCTGGTCAATCCGGTGCCGCTGGCACGCTCCGAGCGCCGACGGCCTCACGCCCACCACAACCCTCTCGATCCGTATCGGGGCGAGGGGCGGCTTCGCTACAACCCGAGGGTTCCGCGGCGCCGGCCCCGGCAAATGTCGGACGAGCGGTGGAACCAGTTGTTCGCCGCGCTGCGCTCCAACCGAGACCGGGCGATCGTCGCGCTCGCCATCAGCAACGGCGCCCGGGCCTCAGAACTCCTCGGCATGAAGGGAGTCGATGTGGACTGGGGCGACCAGCTCGTGCGCGTGGTCCGAAAGGGCGCTCAGGCCGAGCAGTGGCTGCCGGCGAGCGCGGAGGCATCTCAGCATGGGAGTAGCCAGTCGACCAGGCTCCCGGGCGGGGCCGGACCAGGGTGGGGCCGGACAGTCACGTGAAAGACGGCCACCGATCGGCGGCCCACTCGGGCCAGCCCGGCCAACCAGGAGGCGGACTGCCGATTTCATGCCCGCCGAGTTCCGCGGCGTTGGGCTCCTGGAACAGTGTCCTCCAGTGCAAGAGGTCCGCCTCGCTCATCGGGAAGGTCTGATCCGAAGTGGTCGACTGGCGATGGGCGATCCGAGCGCATTGGGTCTCATGGTCCACCGGCACGTACACGAGGATGCAGGACGCGCCTACAGACTCCACCAACCAGCGGATCGCGGACCTCTCGTCGCGCGACCAGCATCCGAAATCCAGGACCACGTTCGTACCAAGCCTCAGCGCCTCCAGGGCAAGCGAGAGCAGCCGTCCTTCCAGGACATCGCGCTTCCCGTCCGCTTCCGGCTCACCGAACAGAGGAATCATCCACTCATCAGGCGTCAGCCGAAGCGCGTTGTGCTCCTTGGCCAGCTGCCGAGCCCTTGTGGTCTTTCCGGCCCCCGGCAGGCCGACTGATAGAAACAACGTGGTCACACCCGGATCGTTCATGGAAACCGCGCGGAGGACAACTGCTTTGTCTGCCGAGCTCGGCCAGGGCCGCGTCGCGAGAGCCCTCACATGCCTAGTCCGGAAAAGGACGGCGGGACATGCGCCTCCCCTTCTTCGCGGGGGTGGACCGGCGCCATGTTGCGTACACGCTGCTTGAAGTCCATCGGGATCAGAATCTGAACCCGTCCGACGGGGTGCTGCCACATCCCGTTATGGCCTTCGGCGGACATGAGTTGCGCGACGGTCATCCCCCGGAGCGGCTCGGCGTGGATGACGGCCCGGCCCCGGCCCGAGCCCGGAGGCCTTCGCCTGGTGAGCGGACCGGGCGCCCGGCGGCCGGCTTCGGGGCGCCCGGCACTGGCACCGGCCGCGGCAGCTCTCAGCGCAGCGCCGCCGCCACGACCACGACGACGAGCAGTACGGCGAGCAGGCCGGACATGATCCGGTTACGGGTTTTGGGGTCCACCCTCTGAGCGTAACCGGGGCGGACCCGAACGCTTCAGCGGCCCGGGGTACGGGGCCCGGGGCCCGGATGCACACGGCCCGCGGCCCGGGGGCACACGGCGCGGGGGCACACGGCCACGGGCCGCCGCCCTCAGTGCCCCAGCGGCCAGGACCCCACCGTTTCGTACCGGGGCTGCTTGCCCGCCTCCCCGGCGACCGGGGGATGGCTGCACACCAGCGAGAGCGCATCGACCGTCCAGGAGACACCGGCGAAGTCCTTGAGGGCGCTCGCATACGGGCGGAGGTCCAGGTCGGGGACGCGGTTCCTGGCGAGGGTGAGGTGCGGGGTGTACGGGCGGTGCTGCTCGTCCATGGAGATGCCGGTCCGGCGGCCCGCTGCCGAGGCCGCGTCGGCGAGCATGCGCATGGCGGGGCGGTCGCCGTCCGCCCCGGCCCACACCACCCGGTCCGAGAACCGGCCGCCGCCGGCGATCCGCAGCGCGTAGGGGTCGCGGCGCCGGGCGGCGCGGGCCAGGCGTTCGTGCAGTTCGGGGACGAGCTCGTCGGGCACTTCGCCGTAGAAGGCAAGGGTGTAGTGCCAGCTGTCCCGGCCGGTCCACCGCAGCCGGTCGGCGGCCGGGAGCTTCTTCAACTGCGCCACCTCGGCGGCCAGTTCCTCGAGCGCGGGAGCGGGGGGCAGGACGGCGGCGAAGAGTCTCATGCGGTCAGTGTGGCGCAGGGTTCATGGGGCCAGGCGGACCCCGGCGTTCGCATCGCCACGCCCATGTCCGCGCCGCCGGAGCCCGCCCCCTTGCGCCTACGCCGCCGGAGCCCGCCCTGTTACGCCTACGCCGCCGGCGCCAGGTCCTTCTCCACGGACGGAGCCGTTTCGGGGACCCGGGGCACGAAGGCGACGTGCTGATGGCCGCGGCGCAGGTCGATCTTGAGGCGCAGACCGCCCACCCTGGCGAGGATCAGACCGATGACGGCCGCGGAGACCATGGAGACCACGCCGCCGGCCAGGAAGCCGATCCGGGCGCCGAAGGCGTCCGTGATCCAGCCGACAACCGGCGCGCCGAGCGGGGTGCCGCCCACGAAGACCATCATGAACAGGCTCATCACCCGGCCGCGCATGAGCGGATCGGTGGCCATCTGGATGCTCGAATTGGCGGTGACGTTGATCGTCAGGCCGACCATGCCGATCGGGGCGAGCAGCGCCGCGAAGATCCAGAACGACGGGGCGAGCGCGGCCGCGATCTCCAGGGCGCCGAAGAGGATCGCCGCGCCCACCAGCAGCCGCAGCCGGGAGGTGGCGCGGCGGGCCGCAAGCAGCGCGCCGATCAGCGAACCGGCTGCCATCAGCCCGTTGAACAGGGAGTACGTGCCCGCGCCCTGGTGGTAGACGTGGTAGACGAACGCGGTCAGCCAGATCGGGAAGTTGAAGCCGAAGGTCCCGATGAAGCCGACCAGCACGATGGGCCAGATCAGGTCGGGGCGCCCGGACACGTACCGCAGTCCCTCCCGCAGCTGGCCCTTGCTGCGCGGGACCCGGTCGACCTTGTGGAGCTCGGCGGTCCGCATCATCAGCAGGCCGGCGACCGGGGCGATGAAGGAGAGTCCGTTGAGCAGGAAGGCCCAGCCGCTGCCGAAGGCGGTGATCAGGACACCGGCGACGGCGGGCCCGATCAGCCGTGCGGACTGGAAGTTGGCGGAGTTGAGGCTGACGGCGTTGCGCAGCTCGTCCTGGCCGACCATTTCGGAGACGAAGGCCTGCCGGGACGGGTTGTCGAGGACGGTGACCAGGCCGAGGACGAAAGCGACCAGGTAGACGTGCCAGACCTGCACATGGCCGCTCAGCGTGAGCACGGCGAGGGCGAGGCCGGTCAGGCCCATGGCGGACTGGGTGAACAGGAGCAGCTTGCGTTTGCCGAAGCGGTCGGCGATGACGCCGCCGTAGAGCCCGAAGAGCAGCATCGGCAGGAACTGGAGCGCGGTGGTGATGCCGACCGCGCCGGAGGAGCCGGTGAGGCTGAGCACCAGCCAGTCCTGGGCGATGCGCTGCATCCAGGTGCCCGTGTTGGACACCACCTGGCCGGTGGCGAAGAGGCGGTAGTTGCGTATGCGTAGGGAGCTGAACGTGCCCTTGCGCGGTGTGGCGGCGGAGCCTGCGGCGACACCCGGGGCGGTGCCCGGAGTGGTCGCGGTCGCGTCGTCGGAAACCGTGTCTTCTTGGGAGTTCGGTGCGGGGGCGGAGTGTGCTCCGGATCCCGTACTCAAAGTGGGTTCGCCTCCTCGGCCTCGGGTTCTACAACTGTGCGAGTTTCTCCAGCACGGGCGCGGCGGCCCGCACCTTCGCCCACTCGTCCTCGTCCAGCCCGGAGGCCAGCTCGGCGAGCCAGGCGTTGCGCTTGCGGCGGCTCTCCTCGAGCATCGCCTCGGCCTGTTCGGTCTGCGTGACGACCTTCTGGCGGCGGTCGTCGGGGTGCGGTTCGAGCCGGACCAGCCCCTTGGCCTCCAGCATGGCCACGATGCGCGTCATCGACGGCGGCTGCACATGCTCCTTGCGGGCCAGCTCGCCGGGGGTGGCATGGCCGCACCGGGCGAGGGTGCCGAGCACCGACATCTCGGTGGGGCTCAGCGATTCGTCGACCCGCTGGTGCTTGAGGCGGCGCGACAGGCGCATCACGGCGGACCGCAGAGCGTTCACCGCTGCTGCGTCGTCTGGGGGCACCTCCCGGCCGTCAGGCAGGGGGCGGGACAGTTCCGGCATGGTCTTTAGCATAACTCATTACCCTTTCTAAGGAAAGCCAAGGGGTGTCGCCCGTCGGGGTTCACCCATACGAGTGAGGACGCCGTCGAAAGTGACGCGCCTGACCGCGCACGGACGCGACCGTGTCCGTATGGGATCGCAAGTGCTCAGCCTGCGCGTGGACGGGGAGCTGCTGGAGCGCATTCGGCAGCACGCCGCAAAACGCGGAATGAGCGTCCAGGACTATGTGGTCCGGACGCTCATCCGCGAGGACTTCGACGAGCGCTTCCAGTCGTCTCTCGACGAGACGGAGAAGCTGGGGGTGCGCTGGCCCGTTACTTGACCCCGAGCGCCTGCTCGATCGGGTCGAGCAGGAAGTAGACCAGGAAGCAGAAGCCGACCGCGTTCAGCAGCCAGGGGATCTCCTTGACCCTGCCGGTCGCCGAGCGCAGCAGGATGAAGGCCAGGACGCCGATCCCGATGCCGTTGGTGATGCTGTAGGTGAACGGCATCGAGACCATCGTCAGGAACGCGGGGATGCCGATGGTGGGGTCGCCCCAGTCGATGTCCCGCACGTTCGAGGCCATGATCAGGAAGCCGACGACCACCAGCGCGGGCGTCGCGGCCTGCGAGGGGACGACGGTCGCCAGCGGCGTGAAGATCAGCGCGAGCAGGAAGAGGCCACCGGTCATCAGGTTGGCGAGACCGGTACGGGCACCCTCGCCGACACCCGCCGTGGATTCCACGAAGCAGGTGTTGGCGGAGGCGGAGCCGAAGCCGCCGCCCGCGACCGCGATGCCGTCGACCATGAGGATCCGGCCCATGTTCGGCAGCTGGCCGGTCTCGTTGTTCAGCAGCCCGGCCTCCTCGCCGACGCCGATGATGGTGCCCATCGCGTCGAAGAAGCCGGAGAGCAGCACGGTGAAGACGAACAGGCAGCCGGTCAGCACGCCGACTTCCTTGAAGCCGCCGAAGAGACTGATCTGACCGATCAGACCGAAGTCCGGGGTGTCGACGATCTTGTCCGGGACGTTCGGCACCGCCAGGCCCCAGGACGCGTCCGGGATCTGGACGAGGGCGTTGATGCCGATGGCGACCACGGCCATGGTGACCATGCCGATCAGGATCGCGCCTCTGACCTTCCGCACGATCAGCACGAACATCAGCACCAGGCCGAGCACGAAGACCAGCACCGGCCAGCCCTTGAGCTGTCCGCCCTGGCCCAGGCTCATCGGGACGGTGGTGTGCGCGGCGTCCGGGTTACGCGTCACGAAGCCGGCGTCGACCAGGCCGATCAGCGAGATGAACAGGCCGATGCCGATGGCGATGGCCCGCCGCAGCCCGTTGGGGATCGCGTCCATCACCCGCTGCCGCAGACCCGAGGCGACCAGGAGCATCAGCACCAGACCGGCGAGCACGACCATGCCCATCGCGTCCGGCCAGCTCATCTTGGGCGCGAGTTGCAGGGAGACCACGGCGTTGATGCCCAGGCCCGCGGCGATCGCGATCGGGACATTGCCGATGAGGCCCATCAGCACCGTGCTCAGACCGGCCATCAGTGCGGTGGCGGTGACCAGCTGGGCGTTGTCGAGGTGGTGGCCGAATTTATCGACACCGGCACCGAGGATGATCGGGTTCAGCACGATGATGTAGGCCATCGCGAAGAAGGTCGCCAGACCGCCGCGGAGTTCGCGGCCGACTGTCGACCCCCGCTCGGAGATCTTGAAGAAGCGGTCGAAACCGTTCTTGGGAGGCTTCGGACCCGGGTTCTTGAGGGTGTCGACCGGCGGGGTGGCCGAGGGGGGCATGCGGGGACCTCAGTCGGACAGGCCTGGGCAGGCGCGGGGGCCCGAGGGCCCGGAACACGAACATAAACAGAAACAACTGGATCAGGTTGGATGAAAAGACGAGCCAAACCAGCCGTATCCAGAAAGGTTCAGTATGAATAAACAATGCGTTGATCGCTATCTCCGCGCGTAGACCCTTGTGGCGTACGGCCCACACCGCCCGCCCCGCCCTCTCCGGCCCCCGACGGCCGCTTGCCTGTCCCCCTGCCCACCGCCGCCCGCAGCTCCCGCACACCCTCCCCGTAAGCTGACCCCTATGTGGAAGAAGTCCGAACTGCGCGAGGCCCCGGCGCCTCTCGAGGGCCCCGTCGTCGGCACGATCATCGGCGGCACCGTCATCTGGTTCGTGCTCTTCCTCGGTCAGCTCCCCTTCTACGGCTGGTTCGCCGATCACGGCCACACCTGGTGGGTGTGGACCTGCCTGGCCGGCGGCGGCCTCGGGCTGGTGGGCATCTGGTACGTACGGGCCCGGGAAGCCGCGATCAAGCGCGCCGCGGCGAGCGACCAGCCCGCCGACCAGCTCTGAGGCATACCGCCCACCACCCGCCCACCCAGCGGGTGAAGTGCGCATTCCGCCCGTAACGTCGGGGGCATGACGGAGCGGGCGAGGGCCGAAGCCGAGCACTCCGGACCGGGCGGCGAGCCGGCCGGACGGACCGCTCAGGAACCGGTCAACCCCGGGCTGACCGCCGCCGAGGTCGCGGAGCGCGTCACCCGTGGCGAGGTCAACGACGTCCCCGTACGGTCCTCCCGCTCGGCCACGGAGATCGTCCGCGCCAACGTCCTCACCCGCTTCAACGCCATCATCGGCGTGCTCTTCGTGATCATCCTGATCGTCGGCCCGATCCAGGACGGCCTGTTCGGCTTCGTCATCGTCGCCAACACCGGCATCGGCATCGTCCAGGAGCTGCGCGCCAAGAAGACGCTGGACGCGCTGGCGGTCATCGGCGAGTCGCGGCCCCTGGTCCGGCGCGACGGGGCCGCCGCCGAGATCCCCGCCTCCGACGTGGTCCTCGGTGATGTCCTCGAACTCGGGCCCGGCGACAAGATCATCGTCGATGGCGAGGTGCTGGAGAGCGACGGCCTGGAGGTCGACGAGTCGCTGCTGACCGGCGAGGCCGATCCGGTCCTCAAGAAGCCCGGTGACCGGATGATGTCCGGCAGCTTCGTCGTCGCGGGCAGCGGCGCCTTCACCGCGACCAAGGTCGGCCGGCAGGCGTACGCGGCCCAGCTCGCCGAGGAGGCCAGCCGCTTCACCCTGGTCCACTCCGAGCTGCGGAGCGGCATCAGCCGGATCCTCAAGTACGTGACCTGGATGATGATCCCGACCGCGATCGGCCTCATCCTCAGCCATCTGCTCACCCTCGGGCTGCCGGGCGACGAGGCGATCCGCCGGATGGTCGCCGGCATCGTGCCGATGATCCCCGAGGGCCTGGTGCTGCTCACCTCCGTCGCCTTCGCGATCGGTGTCATCCGGCTCGGCCGCCGGCAGTGCCTGGTCCAGGAGCTGCCCGCCATCGAGGGGCTGGCCCGCGTCGATGTGGTGTGCCTGGACAAGACCGGCACCCTCACCGAGGGCGGGATGGACGTCAACGGTCTGCGCGCCCTCGACGGCGACGAGGCGTACGTCAAGGAGGTGCTGGGCGCGCTCGGCGGGTGCGATCCGCGGCCCAATGCCTCCCTCCAGGCGATCATCGACGCGTATCCGGCGGACGACGCCTGGCGCTGCACCCGGGCGCTGCCGTTCTCCTCCGCCCGCAAATACAGCGGCGCCGCCCTCAACGGCCCGGACGGCGAGAGCACCACCTGGCTGCTCGGCGCCCCGGACGTCCTGCTGCCGCCCGGCGACCACCGCCTCTCCGAGATCGACGGCCTCAACGCCCAGGGCCTGCGCGTCCTGCTGCTGGCCCGCGCCGCACGGGAGCTGGACGACCCCGAGGTCATACGGAGCCTGCGGCCCACCGCGCTGGTCGTCCTGGAGCAGCGGCTGCGCCCGGATGCCCCCGACACCCTGCGCTACTTCGCGGAACAGGGCGTCCGGGCCAAGGTGATCTCCGGCGACAACGCGGTGTCGGTCGGCGCGGTGGCCGGCAAGCTGGGGCTGCCGGGCGCGGACGACCCGGTGGACGCGCGCGAACTGCCCGGCGACCGGGACGCGATGGCGGCGATGTCCGAAGAGGCCGCGGTCTTCGGCCGGGTCACCCCGCAGCAGAAGCGGGAGATGGTCGCGGCCCTCCAGTCCCGTGGCCACACCGTCGCGATGACCGGTGACGGCGTCAATGACGTACTCGCCCTCAAGGACGCCGACATCGGCGTCGCCATGGGCTCCGGCTCCGAGGCGACCCGCGCCGTCGCCCAGATCGTCCTGCTCAACAACAGCTTCGCCACACTCCCCTCGGTCGTCGCCGAGGGCCGCCGGGTCATCGGCAACATCACCCGTGTCGCCACCCTCTTCCTCACCAAGACCGTCTACTCCGTCCTGCTGGCGATCCTGGTGGCCTGCTGCCAGATCCCCTACCCGTACCTGCCGCGGCACCTGACCCTGCTCTCCACCCTGACCATCGGCATCCCCGCGTTCTTCCTCGCCCTGGCCCCCAACAAGGAGCGCGCCGAACCGCACTTCGTCCGCCGGGTGATGCGCTACGCCGTGCCGTCCGGCCTGATCACGGGCCTCGCCGCCTTCACCACCTACCTGCTTGCCCGCGGCTACTACACCGGCCCGGGCGCCCTGCCCGCCGAGACCAGCGCGGCCACCCTGACGCTCTTCCTCGCCGCGATGTGGGTCCTGGCGATCATCGCCCGCCCCTACACCTGGTGGCGGATCGCCCTGGTCCTGGCGATGGGCCTCGCCTTCCTCGCGGTCCTCGCCACCCCCTGGCTACAGACGTTCTTCGACCTGCGCCTGGTCGGAACGACGATGCCGTGGGCGGCCGTCGCCATCGCGGTGGTGGCGGCGGTGCTGCTGGAGGTCACCTGGCGATGGGTGGGACGGCGGTTCCCGGCCTGACGTCCGCCTCCCGTCCACCACCTACGCCCCGGCATCGCGACGCCCACCCCGCCTCCCCTAGAGTCCGTGCCCATGACATTCCACTCGGGAGCCCGCGCATTCGAGCTGCTGGCCCGCTCGCATCACCGCTCCAGCCACTACGGCGGCCACTACGACTCCCACTCCTCCGGCGTCTCGTTCGCCGGCGCGTGGTGGATGATCCCGGTCGGCGTCGTGCTCGGGGTCGCCTGGGTATTCGTGAAGCGGCGGCTGCACTCCAGGTGAGCGCCGGCCGCGGCGCGCATCGTGCGCCACCGGGCTGAGGAGACACCCGCGCTCCCCCGCTCCCCCGCTCCACGGCGGCACTGAGCGGCCGAAGAGAACCTGCCCGGCCGATACCCCGGGCACTGTTGCCGTACTACGCTCCTGCCCCATGACATCCCACGGGGACCTGGCGTACCGGGTGCTGGCGAGCTCGCACCGTCACTACCACCACCACACCGGCCACTACGGCGGCACCGGCGACGGCACCCTCGACTGGTGGGTGTGGCCCCTCCTCGCCCTCTCCGCCATCGTCGTCATCTGGAGCCTCGTCAAGAGATTCCGCTCGAACTGACCCCCGCGGTGCGCGTCGCGTTCACGCCCCCGCGGTGCACGTCGCGTTCACGCCCCCGACGCGGCCAACCGAGCCCCCCGGCTCTCCGCGACGCGCCGCACATCCCGCAGCGCATCGGCCAACCCCCGGGCGAGGAACCTCAGCTCGCGACTGGTGACCTGACGGCCGCCGAGCATGTCCTCCGCGTGACCGAGAATGCCGTCCGCCATGCCGAGCTGGACGCCCTCGATCTCGTCAGCGACCCGGGAGACGTACCCGCCGCCCTCCCCCACGAGATAACAGGGCTTGCCGTCGGGACCCGACCAGGGCAGCAGCCGTACGGGGCCGTGGTGTTCCTCCGTCACGCCGGAAAGATCCCCGATAGCGTGATTCATGTCGTCGACCTCCACAGGGCTGATGGCCACACCCCCGGACCGTGGCAGCGGTCGCGGGGGCTTTTCGTCCTCACTCAGCATTGCTGACGGAATACGCTGAGTGCACGCCGTACGTGTCACCAAAGTCCGCCCGTGGACAGCGAGTTGAAGGTGTGTTCGAGCAATGGAGCTGAACAACGAGGACGACGACAGGGCCACTCCGCGCTCGGTACTGGGCCGGCGCTTACGCCGCCTGCGGGAGACCGCGGGCCTTTCCCAACGAGCCCTCGCCGACAAGGTCGGTTACCCGCATACGTACCTCAGCCGGGTGGAGCGCGGGGAGCAGTTGCCCTCGGAAGCGCTGGCCGAGGCCCTGGACGCGCACTTCGCCACGGACGGACTCTTCGTCGAGTTACTGTCCATGGCGCAGGATTTGTCGATTCCGGACTACGGGCGTGCGGTACTTCATGGAGAAGCCAAGGCCGCTCGCATTCAGGTATTCGAGAGCAGCCTGATTCCCGGACTCCTGCAAACCGACGATTACGCCCATGCCCTGATTCGGAAATCACTGCCCGGCGAGCACGAAGAACGAGTAAACGAACTGGCCGCAGCACGAATGCGCCGCAAGCGCGTATTCGACAAGGCAGAACCACCCTTCTACTGGGCAATCATGGACGAAGCCGGACTAAGGCGCCCAGTTGGGGGTGCAAAGTGCATGACTGGGCAGATTCACCACATCCTCACGATGGCTCGGTTACCGCACACGTCGATTCAGATTCTGCCCTTCAGGGAGGGAGAACATCCGCTGCTGGCGGGGAGTTTGACCCTGCTCACCCTCAGGAACGGCACGACGACCGGATACGCCGAGAGCTTCGCTTCAGGTGAATCGGTAGAGTCGCCGCGACGCGTCCTCCAGCTCACCCAGCGCTTTGATATTGCTCGCTCTATGGCATTACCGGAGAGCGGATCTCTCGATTTGATCCGCAGTTACCTGAGAGACTACGAAGATGAAGAAGATTCCTGACGCATCTGGTCTGGTCGGCTGGCGCAAGTCCAGCTACAGCAACGGCGAGGGCGCCGCGTGCATCGAGGTCGCCGATGGAATGCCCGGCGCTGTCCCGGTACGCGACTCCAAGAACCCGACCGGTCCCGCGCTGGCCTTCCGTGCGGAGGACTGGTCATCCTTCCTCACCGCCGTCAAGAGCGGAGAGTTCGCAGGCTGAGTCACCGCGCAGGACACCACGGCTCATGGTCCACGATCATCGCCCTACTGGAGGAACCACGTGGAGCTGATCTCCAGCGCCGAGCGCAACCAGCTCTTTGAGAGCTTCGCGCACGACGCCTTCCACCTGGAACTGAGGGACGACTACTCAGTCCCAGCAGAAGAGGGCCCGTACGAGAGTTGGCTCCGAGGGAGCGTCGCCAACTCGTTCATGGTGCCGTGGACACAGCTCATGAAGCGCGTCACCGGCTCCGGGAAGACCGTGCGCCGAGTGCGGGTCGTCACCGAGCCCCATAGCTCCTACATCCAGTGGGAGTACGCGACGGCCCACGTCAACGTAGAGGCCGGCGAGTCCATCCGCTGGCTACCGCGCCACAAGCTGCACGAGGATCTGGTCTTGCCTGTAGAGGGCAATGACTGGTGGCTCTTCGATGACAAGCTCCTGGCCGTGGGGCACTTCGACGACACGGGGAGGGTCCTCGGGTCCGAAGTGACCGATGATCCCGAGACGGTCGCCGCATGCGTCCGCGTGCGGGATCTGCTCTGGGCCTCCGCCGTCCAGCACTCCGCGTACACGCCCTGAGAACCGGTCATGCCGCTCCGCGGCTCGACCGGCGGGCACCGGCCCCCGCCGCAACGCGGCAGGGCCCGGACCCATGGCCGTCCTCCGTCAGTCGAACCACCGCGCCCGCGCCAGCTCCTCGCCCCGTTCCGGGTCCTCCAGGAGGGCGGCGACCTCGAAGCGGCGGGGCCACTGGCCTGCTGCCCAGGCCAGGGCTGCTGCCACGCCCTCCAGGGTGGCGGCGTGGAGCGTGCCGTCCGGTGTGCGGCGCCAGTCCAGTTCCGCGGTGTCGTCGGGGCCGTCGCCGACGAGGAGTTCCTCGTGCTCCAGGTACGCCTCGGGGGTGGCGGCGCCGAGCAGTGCCCGTACGGCGTCCGGCACCTCGTGGCGTACGCCCTCGGAGCGGACCTCGGCGTTGAGCACCTCGCTCAGGCGCCGTACCTGGAGCAGTTCCGCCAGCTCGGCGGCGCGGGCGGGGCGCACCGGCAGCAGGGCGAGGCCGGCGGCCAGCGGCACCAGGTCCGGGGCGTCGGCGACCACCGTCTCCGCCGCGTCGACGACCCGGACCCCTCGGTCGAGCACGGTCCGCAGCTCGTCGGGAAGGGTCACCTGATCGGGGTCGAGGTCCGCCAGCAAGCTGTAGATCGCGTGCAGTTGTGCGGCGCCGACGGGCAGCTCGGGGTCGGCGAGGCGGGTCAGCAGCTCCGCCGCGCCGCCCGGCTCGTCCAGGAGCGCGGCGACGGACGTGCGGACGCCGAGCGCCCGCAGCACCTGCGCATCGACCTCGCCCGCGTCCGCGGACTCGTACAGCCCGGCCAGCAGCGGATCGCCGCCCGCCGAGCGCAGACCGGCGGGACGGCGGCCGTCGAGCACCGGGTGCCCGCGCAGCCACCAGGCGGTGTACGGGCGGACGGATTCGGTGGTGCCGTCGGGGAGCAGCACCCGCACCGGTGCGGTCAGGGCGTCGCGCAGGGGCGGGCGGGAGAGCATGGCCAGCACCTCGGGCCAGGCGTCGTCGTCGACCAGGTCGAGGTCGCGTACCGCCACCAGTTCGGTCACCACCGGCGGTACGGGGGTGTCCGGCAGCGCGTCGAGGATGTCCTCGCACCAGACGTCCACCGCGTCCAGCAGGCCGACGTCGTCGGGTTCGGCGAAGTCCCCGTCCCGCGGCTCCATTTCGTCCGGGTCGAGGACGACATCGGTGGCCCGGACGAGCGCGAAGTCGGCCATGACGCCCACGGACGTCAGCGGCTGCTCGCCCCAGCGCTCGGCCAACTCCGCTTCGCAGGCCGCGAGTTCACCCTCCCGGATGACCCGCTCGAAGGCGCTGCCCGGGTACACCAGCTCGCCCGCGGGCGCCAGCTCGCCGTCCTCGTCGGGCAGCGCGAGCGCTCCGAGCCAGGGCTCGTCCCCCGGCGCGAGGTTGGCGTCCCGGACCAGGCCGAGCACCGTCTCCGCCAGTTCCTCGGCGCCCAGCGGAGCCCCCGCCCCGCCGTCGGTCTCGTCGGCGAAGACGTCGTAGGCGTCCTCGTCCGCGTCCAGGGAGTTCGCCACGGCCGCGCGTACCTGGGGCGTGGTCAGTACGGCGCGAGGCTGGGCCGGGGTGGCGCCCAGCTTCTCCAGCAGCGGGTGCACCGCGTCGGGGTGGGCGACCTTCAGTCCGAGCCGGGCGAGCGTACGGTGCCGGGCCTCGGCGTCCTCGTCGACGCCGCCGGGCAACGGCAGCAGCACCTGCCGTGGCCCGATCGTGGTCCGTACGCCACCGCCCCCGCCGGGCCCCTGGCCCGCCGTGCCCGCCAGCGGCACCGGCAGCCCGCTGAGCCGGTCCGGGTCGGTGCCGGCCAGCGCGTCATAGAGCCGCCACCACCAGCCGGGCGACCGTTCGACGCCGGCCAGCCGGTCGACCATCTCCCCGAGCGGCACCCGGGCCACGCCCAACGCCCGCAGCTCGGGCCGGCGTTCGAGACCGGCCGGCAGCAGGCTCGGGAAGAGCTCGGCCAGCACCCCGACTGTCGCCGCGCCCGCGCCCTCCACCAGCTCGGCATCCACCGGACGCAGCACGAAGCGGTCCACACCGCTGTCGTCCTCGTCCCACTCGCCCGCCGCCGGCACCTCGGGCTCGGCCGGCCGGCCTCCGGGCGCGCCCGCGCTCGGCAGGAAACGCACCCGCGGCAGCAGTTCCAGCACCTGCCGGCGCAGCTCACCGTCCAGACCGCCCTTGCCCAGCGGCCCCGGCACCAGGTCGAGGGTGCCGACCGACACCGGCTGCCAGTCGCCCAGCAGCCCCGCGTAGGTCGCGGCCGCCCGGTCCACCAGGAAGTCGGTCAGCGGGCCCGGTGCGACATGCCGGCGGGTCGGCTCCAGCGGGAACGAGGCGATCAGCAGTGCGGGCAGCCCCAGCGGCTCGTCCGTCGGCGTCGGCGCATGGACCACCGCCGCCGTCCCCGGACGCGCCGGTGCGCCCTCGTCGTCCACCGGCACCGCCCAGGTCACCGACCAGGCCGGCCGCAACCGCTCCTCGACGGGCCGGTCCGCCAGCAGCGCCGGGTCCAGCGGACCACCGTCGCTCGCCACCCGCCACCGGGTGGCACCGCGCTCGCTGTCCTCGATCCGTACGTAGGGGCCGTCCTGGCTCCGCCGCAATTCCCGTACGTGTTCCGGGGTCTCGACCACGACCTCGGACAGCCCCGGCAGGGTCAGCAGCAGCGCCGCGTCGATCCCGTGCAGCAGCCGCTCGGCGAGATCCTGCGCCGCGATGTCCCGCAGCGGCAGCACGACGGCGGTGTCATAGCCCTCGGGCGCCGTGCCCTCCGCGGGCAGCGGCAGCCGCAGCAGCGGCACATGCCCGTCGCGCCGGCGCAACTCGCCGCCCAGGCCGGGGCTGTGCGCCGCGACCTCCTCCGACATCCCCCGTGCCTCGGCCAGCGACCAGCGCACCCCGCCGGTACGGCCCACCAGCGCCGGCTCGTCGCTCACGGACAGCACCGCGGCGAAGCCCACACCGAACCGGCCGACCGCACCGGCCGACACGCTGGCCTCACGCTTCGCGGAGGCACGCAGCGTCGACAGCGACTCGACGCCAGTGGCGTCCAGCGGGGCGCCGGTGTTGGAGGCGACGAGTACGGCGGGCGCGTCGCCATTGGCCGCATGCAGGGTCAGCCGCAGCCTGCCGGTGACGCCGGCCCGAGCCGCCGCGTCCGCCGCGTTCTGCGCCAGCTCCACGGCGAGCCGGTCGCGGTAGCCGCCGAGCGCGAGGTCCTCCTCGGCGTTGGCATCCTCCCGGAACCGGGCCGGCGAGGTGGCCCAGGCATCCAGCACGCCACGCCGCAGTCGGGCCGTCCCGAACGGGTCTCCGGCTGCGCCTCGCACCCACGACGTAGCTGTCACTGTCCGTCTCCCTAAGCGTGTGTCGGTGGGCCGACGGTATCGCCCCACGTCTGCGGGTGCCCCGCCGTGCCTGTTTCCCGCCTTCGGCGGTCGATTTCCCCGCCTTCGGCGGAAGGGGGTGTTCGGGGTGGGGCCCCGGTATGTGGTGGGTGCCGGGTCCGGGGCCTCCGGGGTGGGCCCCACCCCGGTGGAACAGCAGGAGAAAACCAAAGGCCACAAGCCTCAGCTACGCCACGACGCGGCCGAGCTTCCGGTTCTTTCAGAACATCCCCCACCGGGCGGCGGCCGCCCCACCGGGCGGGAGGTGGCGGGCCGGAGGGTCCTGTGTTGTGGACGTAAAGCGAAGCAGTCCACAACACAGGACCCGGAGGCCCGCCACCGGCACCACCACGCACAGCGAGCGGCCCCCGCCCGAACACCCACCACCCCCGCCGGAGGCGACACGCGGCCCCGCCCGAACACCACCCACCCCACCCCCCGCCGGAGGCGAAAGACGAGACGCGAAACGGCGCCGCAGAAAAGCACGTGGGGCCGGGGCCCAGCGCGCCGGCGCGCCTAGCTGTGGCCGAGCTCCTCGGCCGGCCCGGCCTCCTCGACCGACCCTCCATCCCGCTCCGGACGCAGCGACAACGGCTCGACCACCGTCTCGTCGACCACCGGCGCGGCCGGCCGCGGCGGCTTCGGCATGACGGCGGCCTCGGAGTGCGCACCGCACCCGTATGCGAGGGACACCACGCGCCCGTCCGCCGGGGCGAACTCATTGGCGCAGACGCCGAAGGCCTGGCCCAGGGAGCCGGGGAGCGGGGTGAGGAAGCCGCAGGACACGCAGGTGGCGGGGGCCGCCAGGGCCATGGGGGTCTTGGCCCCGTAGGCCTCTTCCCAGCGGTCGGCGGCGGTGTGCAGGCCGTAGCGGGACAGGACCCGGGCGCGGCGCATGCCCAGCTCCTCGGCGACCGCCGCGATGCTGCCGCGCTCGGGGGCGGGCTGGATCGCGGGCGAGCCCGGGACGACGTCCGCCTCCTCGGAATCGGCCACGTCGGCGGCCATGCCCTCGGCGACCGGGGAGTTCGGCGGCGGGGCGTCCTCACCGGTGAAGCCGGGCTCCAGGCGCAGGTCGTCGGCCTCGGTGGGCAGCAGGTCGCCGGGGCCCATGTCGCCGGGGCGCAGCCGCTCGCTCCAGGGCACCCACTCCGGTGCGAGCAGCGCGTCGGGGCCGGGCAGCAGGACCGTCTCGTCGAGCGTGACGAGCTTGGCGCGGGAGGCCCTGGCGACCGTCACGGCCCAGCGCCAGCCGCGGTAGCCGGTTTCGTTGCAGGCGAAGAGGTGGGTGACGACGCGGTCTCCGTCGGCCACCGCATCGATGTGCTCGCCGACCGTGCC
Organism: Streptomyces sp. NRRL S-1813; assembly: GCF_000719605.1. Lineage (NCBI taxonomy): Bacteria > Bacillati > Actinomycetota > Actinomycetes > Kitasatosporales > Streptomycetaceae > Streptomyces > Streptomyces sp. NRRL S-1813. The sequence continues at coordinate 70,504 of NZ_JOHB01000030.1, read as the reverse complement.
GGGCAGCGCGGCTTCCTCCGCCGCCTCCCGGGCAAGGTCGACCGCCTCGGCGCACAGGCGGTCCGGGGTACGGCTTCGCATCGCAGCACTCACAAGAATCGATTCTCTCTTCTACGCCGTCTCACGAGTGCGCCAGCCGTAGCTGTCCTTGTCCTGTCCGGACGACCGGCGGTACCGGGGCGGGCGGAGCGGACCAGGGGACCGCGTCGACGTCCGCGCCCGGTCGTTTCGGTCGAGCGCACCTCTTACGTCCCATTCTGCGGGATCGCGAGGAGGCACGCGGCCAAGAACGACCGCCGGTGGCGCGCTACACACGCTACCCCTTCAACGGTGTACGACCCCTCGGTGGGAGGGCAAATGTCAGCGGCAGCGACTGCGCGCGGGTACACCTCGCGCGCCAGCGTGAAGAAAGTGCCCTCTCCTGGGCGAGTTGGGGCACTATGACCGGGTGGCTGCCGCAAGGGCGTCGAAGGTGTCGAAGGTGTCCAGGACCGCACGGAAGTCATCGCAGGTGTCGCGCGCCTCGACGCGAGGCGGGTATGGGGACAACCGGGCCCGCCGGGCCCGCCGGGCGGGCCGGGCGGTCGGCCGTGCGCTGCGCAGACCGTTCACCGGTGCGGCGCGGGGCGTGCGGCGCGCCACGCATGCGCACGGTGCGGGCGAGTCGGGCCTGGGCAAGCTGATCGAGCTGCATGCGGTGAACTCCGCCGGTGACGTGATGATCACCATCGCGCTGGCCTCGACGGTGTTCTTCTCGGTGCCGACGGATGAGGCGCGGGGCCGGGTGGCGCTGTATCTGGCGGTGACGATGGCGCCGTTCGCCCTGCTCGCGCCGGTGATCGGGCCGCTGCTGGACCGGGTGCCGCACGGCCGCCGGGCGGCGATGGCGGGCGCGATGCTGGCGCGGGCACTGCTGGCGCTGACGATGTCGGGCGCGGTGGCGACCGGCGGGCTACAGCTGTATCCGGCGGCGCTGGGTGTGCTGGTGGCGTCGAAGGCGTACGGGGTGGTCCGCAGCGCGGTGGTGCCGCGGCTGCTGCCACCGCGGATTTCGCTGGTCAAGGCCAATTCGCGGGTGACGCTCGCGGGGCTGCTGGCGACCGGGGTCGCGGCGCCGATGGGTGCCGGGCTGCACATGCTCGGACCGAGCTGGCCGCTGTACGGGGCGTGTGTGGTGTTCGCCGCCGGTACGGTCCTGTCGTTCTCGCTGCCGCACAAGGTCGACTCGGCGAAGGGTGAGCGCCGGGCCCGGCTGGCGTCCCGGGAGGCCTCCACGCGCTCGGCGGGCGCCGGGCGGAAGCCGGGGCTGCGTACGGTCGGCCCGTCGGTGCTGCACGGCCTTCAGGCCAATGCCTGTCTGCGGGCGCTCTCCGGCTTCCTGACGTTCTTCCTGGCCTTCCTGCTGCGCGAGCATCCGCTGGGCGGGCTGGGCGAGGCGGCCTCGCTGGGGCTGGTGGTGGTGGCGGCCGGGACCGGCAATGCGCTGGGGACGGCGGTGGGCGCCTGGCTGAAGGCCCGCGGGCCTGAGCCGATCATCGCGGCGATGCTGGGGCTGGCGCTGTGCGCGACGGTGCTCGCGGCGGTCTTCTACCCGGTGGTGGCCGTGGTCGTGGTGCCCGCGGCGGCGGCCGTCGCGGGGCTGTGCCAGGCACTGGCGAAGCTGTCGCTGGACGCGATGATCCAGCGCGATGTGCCGGAGGAGGTGCGCACCTCCGCGTTCGCCCGGTCCGAGACGGCGCTCCAGATGTCGTGGGTGGTGGGCGGCGCGATCGGGATCTCGCTGCCGTTGGTCGGCACGGTGGGGATGGCGGTGGCCGCGGGACTGGTGGCGCTGGGCGTGGTGCTGGCCGTACGCGGACTGCTCAGCGCGGCCCGGCGGGGCGGTACGCCGAGCCCCCGGGTGGCCTGAGCGTCGACGGGCAACGCGGCACGCCGTACCCGGGCGTGGCGTGAGTCGGCGCGCCAGATAGCCTGCCCGTATGACCGCTGCGTTGATCTCCTGGGGCAAGGGCCGCCGTGCCGCTGCCGCCATCGGTGCCGTGTCCCTGGGTCTCATCACCCTCTCCGCCTGCGAGAAACCGACATCGCTCGCGACCGTGACCGTCGGTTCGACGACGGTGCAGGCCGAGGCCACCCCCGGCTGCGACGGCGATGGCAAGGTCCTCTCCAAGAAGGACGTCACCGCCTGCATCACCAAGAAGGGCGGCAAGACGATCACCGTCCACCCCGGTGAGAAGGTGCGCGTCGGCGTCGACCCGGAGGTCGCCAAGTCCGGCTGGATCGTCATCGGGGCCGGCCCCGTCATGCGTGAGCCCAGCAAGCAGACGTACCGCAGCTTCGACGCGGACACCCTCTTCATGCAGCAGAACCCGCAGACCGGCCAGACCTCCTACTCCAAGGACGTCACCCTCCAGGTCGCCGAGCTGAGCGGCGGCAACGGTCCCAAGACCCTGTGGCACTTCACCCTGAAGCAGAAGGACTGAGACATCTGAGGCGGGAGGGCCGTCCGATGAGGGTCCTGGTCGTCACGGCGGTGGCCGCCGAGCGCGACGCGGTGGCTGCCGCGGCGGGGCCCTGCGACGAGGTGGCGCTGCCCGGCGGGTACACGCTGCGGCGCGCGGCAGGTGTGCCGGTGGCGTGCGATGTACTCGCCGCCGGCGTCGGCCCGGCCGCCGCGGCCGCCGGGACGGCCACCGCGCTGACCGCCGCCACGCTCGCCGGAGCGCCGTACGACCTGGTCGTCTCGGCCGGTATCGGCGGCGGTTTCTCCCCGGGCCCGGGTACTCGATCTGAAGGATCGCCATCCGGCGCGTCCCTGGGCTCCGTGGTGGTCGCGGACGCGATCGTCGCGGCCGACCTGGGCGCCGAGACACCCGACGGCTTCACCCCGGTCACCGAACTCGGCTTCGGGACGGTGGCGCACCTCCCCGACCCGGCGCTGGTGCAGGCCGTCGCCGCGGCGGCGGGTGCGGCGGCCGGCACCGTCGTGACCGTCTCCACGGTCACCGGCAGCGCGGCCCGTGCCGCCGAGCTGGCGGAGCGTCACCCGGGTGTGCTGGCCGAGGCGATGGAGGGCTTCGGGGTCGCCGAGGCGGCCGCCGCGCACGGTGTGCCGGTGCTGGAGGTCCGTACGATCTCCAACGCCGTCGGCCCGCGCGACCGCGCCGCCTGGCGCATCGGCCCTGCACTCACCGCCCTGACCGGTGCCTTCCGTACGCTTCCCGGAGCCCTGTCGGCCGCTGCCGGACCGGCTCCGGAACCTCCCCCCGCTCGGCTTCGCTCACGCGGGGGACCCCCACGTCCCTGAGGAGGACCCCGTGACCCGGCCGCTGAACATCGCGTACTCGCCGTGCCCGAACGACACCTTCGTCTTTGACGCGCTGGCGCACGGCCGCGTCCCGGACGCGCCGGAGCTGGCGGTCACCTTTGCCGATATCGACCTCACCAACGGCATGGCCGAGCGCGGTGAGTTCGATGTGCTGAAGGTGTCGTACGCGGTGCTGCCGTGGGTGCTCGACGACTATGCGCTGCTGCCCTGCGGCGGGGCGCTGGGGCGCGGCTGCGGGCCGCTGGTGCTGACCCGGGAGCAGGGCCCGGCCGCGGATCTGGCGGGCAAGACGGTCGCGGTGCCCAGTGAGCGGTCCACCGCGTATCTGCTGTTCCGGCTGTGGGCGGCGGCCGAGGTGCCGGGCGGTGTCGGGGAGATCGTGGTGCTGCCGTTCCACGAGATCATGCCGGCCGTGCGGGACGGCAAGGTCGATGCCGGCCTGGTCATTCACGAGGCGCGCTTCACGTACCAGAACTACGGCCTGGTCTGCCTGGCCGACATGGGCGAGCACTGGGAGCTCACCACCGGTCTGCCGATCCCGCTCGGCGCGATCATCGCCAAGCGGTCGCTGGGCGAGCGGGCGTTGCGCGAGCTCGCGGCGGCGGTCCGCAGCTCCGTGCTGATGGCCTGGGACGACCCCGAGGCCTCCCGGCCGTACGTCCTGGAGCACGCCCAGGAGATGGACCCCAAGGTCGCCGACCAGCACATCGGGCTGTACGTCAACGAGTTCACCGCCGACCTCGGCGAGGACGGCTATGCCGCGGTGCGCGGACTGCTCACCCGCGCCGCGGCCGAGGGGCTGGTTCCGCCCCTCGGCCGCGATGCGTTGCACTTCGTGTGAGGTATGCAGCGTGTGAGGTATGCAGCGTGTGAGCTGAGCAGCGTGTGAGCTGTGCCGCGTGTGACGCCTGGGGCGGCTGCCCTTGCGCCTGCTTGCTCAGACGTCCAGTTGGTCGGCTACGGCGCGCAGCATGCCGGCGATCTTCGCGCCGTGCACCTTGTCCGGGTAACGGCCGCGCTCCAGTTGCTGGGTGACGTTCTCCAGGAGCGTGGTCAGGTCCTGGACGATCGAGGCGAGTTCGTCGGGCTTGCGGCGCTGCGCCGCGGCCACCGAGGGTGCGGGGTCGAGGAGTGTCACGGTCAGCGCCTGGTCGCCGCGCTGGCCGGCGACGACGCCGAATTCGACGCGCTGGCCAGGCTTGAGTGCGGCTACGCCGTCGGGCAGCACCGACGAGTGTACGAAGACGTCACCGCCGTCATCGCGGGAGAGAAAGCCGAAGCCCTTCTCACTGTTGAACCACTTGACCTTGCCGGTAGGCACGTCTGTCCTCGTCCTCGTACTCGTTGGAAAGAAACGTTGAATTCTGGAGCCGGGTCTTCTGCGGAAACTGCGGGGTGGGGCTCCCCCGCCCGTGCGGAACCGGGAGCGGGAGAGGGGCTGGAGAGCAGTGCAGCGGGCCGCAGGACCCGCCACACCCAAGGCTAATGGTCCCAAGGCCGGTGACAAGACGCCGCCGGGTGGATCCTCAGTGCTTCAAGCCCCGACTTACCCTGGTCAGGTGTCTGACGAAACTCCCCTGGCCGGGGATCTGCTGGTCCGAATCGGCGCGATCATGTTCCTAGTTGGCGCAGCGGCCACTCTCGCCACGGTGGCGCCGCTGTTCCTCGGGACCGAACCGCTGCCGTCCGTCTTCTACTGGGTGTGCATGCTGATGGGCCTCGGTTTTCTGATCGCCGCGGCCGGAGTGATCCGTTCCGCCACCGCTCAGCGCCGTCGGGCGGCGGCTGCGTCGCCCCCGTCCGCACCCTCCGCCACATAGCGCCCCAGCCAGGACGGGAACTCCGTCAGGTCGCCGAGCACCACGTCGGCGCCGGTGTTGCGCAGTTCCGTGGCGTCGCAGGGGCCGGTGGCGACCGCAACGGACAGTGCGCCGGCGGTGTGCGCCCCGACGATGTCACCGATGTGGTCGCCGACGTAGACCTGCGCCTCGTGCTTGCGCAGCGCCTCCGCCTTGCCCGCCGCCCACAGGGAACCGACGAGGGCGTCCACGTCGAGGCCGAGGTGCTCCAGGTGCAGCTTGGCGTTGGGCTCGTACTTGGCGCTCACCACGATCACCCGGCCGCCCGCCGCATGCACCGCGTCGAGGGCCTCCCGGGCGCCGGGCAGGGCGGGCGACGCCGCGACCGCGTACTCCGGATACAGCTCGCGGAAGAGGTCGGCGGCCTGCGCCGCCTGCTCCTCGGGGAACCAGTGGCGGATCTCCTCCGCCAGCGGGGGCCCCAGCCGGCTCACCGCGAGGTCGGCGTCGATGACGGTGCCGGTCCTGGCCGACAGCTCCTGATACGCGGCCTTGATGCCCGGACGGGAGTCGATCAGCGTCATGTCGAGATCAAAGCCGACCGTAGGAGAGTGTGCAGCCATACCTGCCATTGTGCCTGCGACGGTGTGCCGGGCCGGGGCCCGCCCTCAGCGCGGGGCCCGGCCTCAGCGCGGGACCCGCCGCATCCGCCACACCAGGAACAACGCCGAGGCGACCGCCGCCACCCGCACGATCCCCGGCAGCCCCTCGGCCATCTCCTGCCCGAGCTGTCCCTGGGCGATGGGCTCGCCCCACCGCCCGTCGAACCGGCCCCACAGCCACACCACCATGCCGCCGACGACGATCCCCGGCACGCCGAGCGCCGCGAACTTGGCCTCGGTCCGGCTCAGGCGCCGCGATACGTAGGCGAGCCCCCAGCCACCCGCCGGCGCGAGCCACGACCCCAGCGCCGCGCCGGCGACCAGCAGGAGCACGGCCAGCGTCAGGACCGGGCTGAGCGGCGCCCGCGCGGGCGCCACCACCTCGTCCGGGGCTCCGGCCACAGGTGCCGCCTCGGCAGCCACGCCGCGCCGCCGGCGGAGCACCCGCCGCACCAGCCCCGGCAGCGTCCGTTCCGCCGGCGCCGCGCCGTCCGCGTCCGTGCCCGGCGCTTCGTCCCCGTCCGCGCCGTCCTTCTGCAACGACAGCGGGCGCTCGCTCTTCGGCCGGTCCCATATCTCCGGGATCTCGATGCCGCCGACGAACCCCGGCACGGTCTCCCCCGGCCCGAACGGCGCCGGCTCCACCCGCCACCAGTCGGGCGCGTCGTCGTCGCCCAGTTCGTCCGCACCGGCCAGATGCGGGGGCAGGCCAACGGACGGCGCGGGGGCCCTCGCCCCGTCGCGCGGGGCGGGCACCGTGCCGGGCCCGGAGTCGTTGCCGTACGGGGAGTTCTTGCCGGGCGGAGAGTCCTTGCCGTTCGCGGACGGTTTACCCGTCAGCCCGCTGCGCCAGGCCAGACCGGTGAGCTTCTCGCGTGCGGCGGTCCACGGCCGGGGCGGCTCCGCGGGCCGCGAAGGCTCCGCGGGCGGCCGGCCGGCCGGAACGGCGGGCCCCGCTGCCGAGGCGCGGCGGCCCGTCGGCTCCGGCCGCGCCGACGGGCCGCCGCGGGACGCCCCGGGCACCCGGTCGTCCGCGCGCCCCGCGGCCGTGACCACCGCCTCCGGCGTCCCCAGCCGCGCCAGAATCCGCTTCACGCCGGACACCGAATCGGCTTGCTGGCCGTCTATCTCGGCCCGCAGCCCGGTGACCAGCCGCATCCGCGTGGCGGCGGGCAGTCCCCGCTGCTGGGCCAGGTCGCCCACCCGGCTCAGATAGTCATAGACGAGCTGATCGCTCTCGATCCCCACGAAATCCCCTGCGGCGTCCGCTGGTTGCTGCCCCGACGGTACCGCTTCGGCCCGCCGACGGGCCGGAGGCCGCGGGGGACGGAACGGGGTGGCGTCCGGGTGCCGTGGCGACGCTGCGCGCACAGTGGGCCGCCACACGGTCCCCCGTCCGGCCCCGCCCCGCTAACGTAGGACGAATGACCGGTACACCCCGCACCCTCGCCGAGGAGCTCAGGACCCGCACCGACAGCGGGCTCGTCGGGCTGCTGCGGGCCCGTCCCGACCTGCTCAATCCGGTTCCCGGCGATGTCACCCAGCTCGCCACCCGGGCCGGGACGCGGGCGTCGGTCGTGCGCGCGGTGGAGCGCCTCGACCGTTTCGCGCTCCAGACCGCCGAGGCACTGGCGGTGGCGCCCGACCCGTGCCCCTACGACACGCTGGGCGCGCTGATGGCCGGGGACGCCGGGGACCCTGCGGTCGCCGCCGAGCTGCCCCGGGCGGTCGCGGAGCTGCGTGCGCAGGCGCTGGTGTGGGGCCCGGACGACCGGCTGCGGCTGGTGCGTACGGCCCGTGAGCTGCTCAGCCCCAGCGCCACGCATCCGTCGCCGACCGGCCTGGGCCCGACCGTCGCCGAGGCCATGGCGGGGATGTCGCCGGGGCGGCTTCAGGAGATCATCGCCGCGGCCGGGCTGCCCACCACCCACGACCCGGTCACCGCGGCCGCCGCGCTCACCGGGCTGTTCTCCGACCGTTCCCGGATGGCGGCGCTGCTCGACACCGCGCCCGCCGAATCCGTCGCCGTCCTCGACAAGCTGCTGTGGGGCCCGCCCTACGGCGGGGTCACCGACCGTCCGGCCCCGCATCTCCAGTGGCTGCTGGACCGGGGCCTGCTGATCGCCGCGGGTGCCCGCAATGTCGTGCTGCCGCGGGAAGCGGCGCTCCATCTGCGCGGCGGGCGCGCCCATCACACCGCCGAGCCGGTTCCGCCCGCCCTCGCGCCCGCCACGGAACGCGATCCACAGCTTGTGGACAACGCCGCCGCGAGCCAGGCGTTCACCGCGCTGGCGACCGTCGAGGAGCTGCTCAAGGAGTGGGACCTGGGCGGACCGGCCGTGCTGCGCGCCGGCGGTATGAGCGTCCGCGACCTCAAGCGGACCGCCGCCGCCCTGGACACCACCGAGCAGCTCGCGGCCTTCTGGCTCGAACTCGCCTACGCGGCCGGGCTGATCGCCTCCGACGGCGAGGCCGACGAGCGGTTCGGGGCCACCCCGGCCGCCGAGGAGTGGCTGCAACTGCCCGACCACGAGCGCTGGGCCGTGCTGGCGGCCGGCTGGCTCGCCGCGACCCGCACCCCGGGTGTCGTCGGCACCGCCGACGCCAAGGGCCGCGCGCTGGCCGCCCTCGGCCCGCACCTCGACCGGTCCCCGGCCCCCGAGGTCCGCCGCCGCGCCCTCTCCCTCCTCGCCACCCTGCCGCCCGGCACGTCCGTACCGGCCCTGGCGGTCCGCTCGCGGCTGCGGTGGGAGCGTCCGCTGCGGAGCGGCGCGGCCGCGGGCCAGGCTCCGGCACCGGCCGCGGGCCGGACTCCGTCGGCGGCGGCCGCCGCCGACGGCGCCACCGGCCCGGCCGGCCCCGCCGGGTCCGCGCCCGACCCCGTCGACGACCTCCGCTCCCGCCTCGCCCAATGGACCCTGACCGAGGCCGAGTTGCTCGGCGTGACCGGCCGTGGCGCCCTCGCCACCCACGGGCGCGTGCTGATCGACGCCACGTCGCACACCACCGCCGACCCCACCCCCGCGGACACCCACGCCGCCGCGACCCGCGCCGCCGCCGTCCTCTCTCCCCTCCTCCCCGAACCCGTCGACCATGTCCTCCTCCAGGCGGACCTGACCGCCGTCGCCCCCGGCCCGCTGCACCGCCCGCTCGCCGACGCGCTCGGCGTCCTCGCCGACATCGAGTCCAAGGGCGGCGCGACGGTCTACCGCTTCACCCCTGCCTCCGTACGCCGTGCCCTGGACGCCGGCCGCTCCGCCTCCGAGTTGCAGGAGTTCCTCACCACCCACTCCCGCACCCCGGTCCCCCAGCCGCTCGCCTACCTCATCGACGATGTGGCCCGTAAGCACGGCCGGCTGCGGGTCGGCGCGGCCACCGCCTACGTCCGCTGCGACGACGACGCGCTGCTCTCCGAGATCCTCGCCGACCGCCGCGCCGCCACCCTGCGGCTGCGCCGGATCGCCCCGACGGTGCTCGCCGCCCAGACCGCCCCCGACCAGCTCCTCGACGGCCTGCGGGCGATGGGCTACGCCCCGGCCGCCGAGTCCGCCGCCGGTGACGTACTGATCGCCCGCGCCGACACCCACCGCACCCCGCCGCGCACCGCCCCCGTCCCGGTCCCCGACGGCCCGCCGTCCCCCGACCCCACCCTGCTGACCGCAGCGGTGCGCGCCATCCGCGCCGGCGACCTCGCCGCCACCGCGGAACGCAAGCCCGTCCACGCCCCCGCTCCGGCCTCCGGCGCCCTCCCCCGCACCACCTCCGCCGAGACCCTCGCCACCATGCAGGCCGCGGTCCTGACCCACTCCGCCCTGTGGATCGGCTATGTCAACGCCGACGGTGCGGCCAGCCAGCGCGTCATCGCCCCCGTACGCGTCGAGGGCGGCTTCGTGACGGCCTACGACCACACCTCCGACGAGGTCCGGACGTACCCGCTGCACCGGATCACGGGCGTGGCGGAACTGGCGGACGATTCGGTCTGAGCGGGCCTCGGCGCCTGCCGTGCTTTCCTTCGCGCGCGGGGCCCGCCGTCCATCGCTGACGACCGCCGCGGCGATGCGGCACACTGGACGTTTGGCCGTATCTGCGGTCGATGTCTGCGGTCGTGATCAACGGTCGAGGTCTGTGGCCGGTCCCAGCGGTCGACGGCCGGGAAGCGAAAGGCGAGGCGCGTGAACGGACCCCTCATCGTCCAGAGCGACAAGACGCTGCTGCTGGAGGTGGACCATGAGCTGGCGGACGCCTGCCGGCGGGCCATCGCGCCCTTTGCCGAGCTGGAGCGGGCGCCGGAGCACATCCATACGTACCGGGTGACCCCGCTCGGGCTCTGGAACGCGCGGGCGGCCGGGCACGACGCCGAGCAGGTCGTCGACGCGCTGGTGCAGTTCTCGCGGTACCCGGTGCCGCATGCGCTGCTCGTCGACATCGCCGAGACGATGTCGCGCTACGGGCGCCTCACGCTCACCAAGCACCCCACGCACGGGCTGGTGCTGACCACCACCGACCGCCCCGTGCTGGAGGAGATCCTCCGGTCGAAGAAGGTGCAGCCGCTGGTCGGGGCGCGGCTGGACCCGGATTCCGTCGTGGTGCACCCGTCGGAGCGCGGGCAGATCAAGCAGACGCTGCTCAAGCTGGGCTGGCCGGCCGAGGACCTGGCCGGCTATGTCGACGGTGAGGCGCACCCGATCGAGCTGGACGAGAACGGCTGGGCGCTGCGGCCGTATCAGCAGCAGGCGGTCGAGGGCTTCTGGCACGGCGGCTCGGGTGTGGTCGTGCTGCCGTGCGGCGCGGGCAAGACGCTGGTCGGGGCGGGCGCGATGGCGCAGGCCAAGGCGACCACGCTGATCCTGGTGACGAACACGGTCTCGGCCCGGCAGTGGAAGCACGAGCTGGTGAAGCGGACCTCGCTGACCGAGGAGGAGATCGGTGAGTACAGCGGGACGAAGAAGGAGATCCGGCCGGTCACCATCGCCACGTACCAGGTGCTGACGACCAAGCGGAAGGGCGTCTACCCGCACCTGGAGCTGTTCGACTCCCGGGACTGGGGCCTGGTCATCTATGACGAGGTGCATCTGCTGCCCGCACCGGTCTTCAAGTTCACCGCCGATCTTCAGGCGCGGCGGCGGCTGGGGCTCACCGCGACGCTGGTGCGCGAGGACGGCCGGGAGTCGGATGTCTTCTCGCTCATCGGGCCGAAGCGCTTCGACGCCCCCTGGAAGGAGATCGAGGCGCAGGGGTACATCGCCCCCGCGGACTGTGTCGAGGTACGGGTCAACCTGACCGAATCCGAGCGGCTGGCGTATGCGACGGCCGAGACGGAGGAGAAGTACCGCTTCTGTGCGACCACCGCCAGCAAGCAGTACGTGACCGAGGCGCTGGTCCGCCGCCACCAGGGCGAGCAGACGCTGGTCATCGGGCAGTACATCGACCAGCTGGACGAGCTGGGCGAGCATCTGGACGCGCCGGTGATCAAGGGCGAGACGACCAACGCCCAGCGCGAGAAGCTCTTCGACGCCTTCCGGCAGGGCGAGCTCTCGGTGCTCGTCGTCTCCAAGGTCGCGAACTTCTCCATCGACCTTCCGGAGGCCACGGTCGCGATCCAGGTGTCCGGCACCTTCGGCTCGCGCCAGGAGGAGGCCCAGCGGCTGGGCCGGGTGCTGCGGCCCAAGGCGGACGGGCACGAGGCGCGCTTCTACTCGGTCGTCGCGCGCGACACCATCGACCAGGACTTCGCGGCGCACCGCCAGCGCTTCCTGGCCGAGCAGGGCTATGCGTACCGGATCGTGGATGCGGACGAGCTGCTGGCGGCGGACGAGGAGGCCTGAGGCGGCGGTCTCGCGGTACGCCGGCTGAACGGGGCGGCGGCCTGGTACCGGGCGGGCGCCCCGCCCGGATACCTGGCGATCCGTCCCGCTCAGCCCGCCCGGGACCCGCTGGACAGCTGCTGCTCGACGCGCGGCGCCGGGAGGCGGCCGCCCGGTGCGCCGGAGACGCCGGGGAGCTGCCGTGTCCACCAGAACACGGCCGCCAGCAGGGCGAGACCGAGCAGGGGGTACGGGGCCGCGAACGGCTGCTGCCACCAGGAGAAGTACAGGTCGAGATCGCCGGTGTGCGGGATCATCCACATCGTGCGGGCGGTGAAGGCGAGGGTGACGGCGGCCGGCAGCGCCCTGCGCCAGGCGTGGCCGCGGGTGCGGGCGGCGAGCGCGACCAGCAGGGGCACACACCAGACCCAGTGGTGGGACCAGCTGATCGGCGAGACCAGCAGCGCCGTGGCGGCCGTGCACAGCACGCCCCAGCTGTCCAGGCCGCGCCGCAGATACACCCGGCGGGCGGCGTAGAGCCCGGCCGCGGCGGTCAGCAGCGCGGGCACCGCCCAGAGGAGGCCGGGCTCGGGGTCGTGCAGCACGCGGGCGATCAGCCCCTGGAGGGACTGGTTGTCGACGATCCAGACCTTGCCGACCCGGCCGGTCTCGAACATCCGCTGCGTCCAGAACTCGATGCTGGCGGCGGGCAGCACCAGCCAGCCCAGCAGCGCCGAGGCCAGGAACCCGCCGAGGACGGTGAAGGCCGCCCTCACCCGGCCCGTGACGAGGAGATAGACGGCGAAGATCGCGGGGGTGAGCTTGATGCCCGCCGCGATGCCGGTGGCGAACCCCTTGAGGCGTGCGCCGTCCGGACGGGAGAGGTCCCACAGGACCAGGCAGGTCAGCGCGAGATTGACCTGCCCGAAGACGAAGGTCTGGAAGACGGGCTCCAGCCAGAGGCCGAGCGCGGTGACGGCCAGGACGACGGGGGCGGTGCGGTCGGCCTTGCCGAGGCCGGCGGCCTTGCAGGAGAGGTGGACCAGCAGCGCGAGGAGGGCCGCGTTGACGAGGACGGCGATGATCTTGAGCGTGCCGAGCGAGAGCCAGGTGGTCGGTATGAAGAGCACGGCGGCGAACGGCGGGTAGGTGGCCGGAAGCGCCCACTTCGTGACCGTGAAGCCGTAGAGATCACCGCCGACCGAGGCCGCCTGGCCTTCGGCGCGGTAGACCGCTATATCGGACATCGGCAGCGGCTGGACCTGGTACAGCATCCACAGTCCGGCCAGCGATGCCATGAGCAGCGCCGCTGCGAGCACCACGCGAGGACGGGCGATGCCCTGCCCCCGGACCGGTCTCCCCGTCCGCGTCCCGTCGGCGGCAGACACCCTTCGACCCCTCCCCGTTGCCCTGAGCGCACCCTCTGTGGTGACGCTAGTGGAACGGGGCCTACTGTCCGTAACGGTTTTCGGTCATCCGGATGGCGCCCCGGAGGCGGCTTCTCCCGCGGAGCCGGTCGTCCGTGGCATCAGTCGGCCACGGACTCAGTAATCAGTCCGAGGGGTCATCCGCGTACTCGCCCATGACGACGACGCTGAAGGCGGCCGTGGCGAAGACCTTGACGGCGCGGAGCGCATTGCCCACGACATAGCGATGCTCGTGGGCGGGCGCCGCACCGCGCCCGGGGTCCGCGCCGAGGGCCGTGGCGCCCTTGACCGGGTGGAGGGAGACGGGGTGGACAGAACCTGGGGGAATCGCTGCGCTGCTCATGCCTCCATGATGAATTTCACGCGATTGCAGCACATCGGTCCATAGGTCCATTCCTGAGGCCCCGGACGTCAGACTCCAGGCCCACGCCTCCCCCTAAGGGACACCTACGGCTCCTCAGGGCCGTCCGCCCCCGGAACGGCCGCCGCGGGCGCGCGGAAATCCGTTGGCGCCCTGCTGAGCCGCTGACTACAATCGCGCGTCTGCCTGCCTCCCGTCGAGGAGTGCCGCCTGCCGGTCGGAAACCGGTCGGCCCTTCGCTTCACGCCGCTGACCCGCGAGGCGCAATCACCTGCGCCGCACACCGACACCGGCCCGCCGCGCCCGCGCACCTCGGCGCGCGCCCGCCGAAGTACCTGCCACCGGAGGCAACGCCGTGCCCTCGCACGCCCACCATCCCTCGACGACGGCGCTGCACGCCGAAAGCCCGTCGTCACCCGGCCCCCACCCCGGCGAGCCCGCCGCCCCGGCCGGCGCCGCCGCCCCGGCCGAAGCGGCCGCGGGCCCCGACCCCCTCCAGCGCGAAAAGTCCCACCTGGCCGCCTCCCGGGCCGCCCTGCGGGCCATGCGTGAAGACGCCGAGGCGCTCAACATCGCCGACGTCACCGCGAACTGGGTCAACGCCGAGGTCCTCCAGGGCGAGATCGACGCCCGGATCAAGGCGCTCGCCGACCTCTCCCACACCCCGCTCTTCTTCGGCCGCCTCGACTATCTCCATGCCCCCGGCATGGACCTCGCCGAAGGTGCCGCGGGAGAGAACTTCTACATCGGGCGGCGGCACGTCCACGACGCCGACGGCGACCCCATGGTCATCGACTGGCGCGCGCCCGTCTCCCAGCCGTTCTACCGGGCCTCCAAGAAGGACCCGATGGACCTCGGGCTGCGCCGCCGTTTCGGTTACACGGCAGGCGAATTGACCGCCTACGAGGACGAGCACCTCACCGACCCCGCGGAGGCGGAACAAACCAGCCGCCTCCTCCAGTCCGAGATCGAGCGTCCGCGCGTCGGCCCCATGCGGGACATCGTTGCCACCATCCAGCCGGAGCAGGACGAGATCGTGCGGGCCGGCATCGGCGGCTCGGTCTGCGTGCAGGGGGCGCCGGGCACCGGAAAGACGGCGGTCGGCCTGCACCGTGTCGCGTATCTGCTGTACGCGCACCGTGAGCGGCTGGCCCGGTCCGGCACCCTCGTCATCGGCCCGAACCGCTCGTTCCTGCACTACATCGAACAGGTGCTGCCGGCCCTCGGCGAGCTGGAGGTCAAGCAGGCCACGGTCGACGACCTGGTCGGGCATGTGGACGTCCGCGGCACGGACGAGGCGGCCGCCGCGACGGTCAAGGGCGACGCGCGGATGGCGGAGGTGCTGCGGCGGGCGGTCCGTTCGCACATCGCGATGCCGCAGGAGCCCTGTGTGGTTGTCCGCGGCTCCCGCCGCTGGCGCGTACCGGCCTATGAACTCGAAGAGCTCGTACAGGAGTTGACGGACCGTGACATCCGCTACGGCGCGGCCCGCGAGGCGCTGCCGCAGCGGATCGCCCACGCCGTGCTGGTCCGGATGGAGCAGGCGGGCGAGGCGCCGGACGACCGGGTGCAGGACGCGGTGGCCCGCAACCCCGCGGTGAAGGCCGCGGTCAAGGCGGTCTGGCCGCCGGTCGACCCGGCAAAGCTGGTGCTGCGGCTGCTGGGCGACGCGGAGTTCCTGGCCGGGCAGGCCGAGGGGATCCTGACGCCCGAGGAGCAGAAGACCATCCTGTGGACCAAGCCGGCCCGCGGCGTGAAGAGCGCCAAGTGGTCCGCCGCGGATGCGGTGTTGATCGACGAGGCGATGGACCTGGTGGCGCGCACCTCGTCACTGGGTCATGTGGTCCTCGACGAGGCGCAGGACCTCTCCCCCATGCAGTACCGCGCGGTCGGCCGCCGCTGCACGACGGGCTCCGCGACCGTGCTCGGCGACATCGCCCAGGGCACCACCCCTTGGGCGACCAACACCTGGGAGGAGGCGCTGACCCACCTGGGCAAGCCCGGCTCGGCCGTCGAGGAGCTCACCCAGGGCTTCCGTGTACCGCGCGAGGTCATCGCCTACGCGTCCCGGCTGCTGCCCGCCATCGCCCCCGATCTCACGGAGGCCACCTCCATCCGCGAGTCGGCGGGTGACTTCGAGATCCGTACGGTCGAGCCGGCGGACCTGACCGATGCCACCCTCACGGCCTGCGACGAGGCGCTGACGAAGGAGGGCTCGGTCGGCCTGATCGCCGCGGAGGCCCGTATTCCGGCGCTGCGCACGGCCCTTGAGGCAGCGGGCGTGTCCTGTCTGGCGCCCGGCGAGGAGACCTCGGCCGAGGCCCGGCTGACGCTGGTGCCGGCCACGCTCGCCAAGGGCCTGGAGTACGACTACGTCGTCCTGGACGAGCCGGCCGCGGTCGTCGACGGCGAGCCGGACGAACGGACCGGCCTGCGCCGCCTGTACGTCTGCCTGACCCGGCCGGTGTCCGGCCTGACGGTGGTGCATGCGGCGGCGCTGCCGGAACAGCTGGCCGACCGCTGAGCGGCCGGCCGCCGGCGGGCGTCAGGCGACCTTGGCGCAGATCATGGTCCGGCCGTCGTAGACATTCCACGAGTAGCGGTAGCGGCCCGGCTCGCCCGGGCACGCATTCGTGCCCGCCGAGGCCGGCAGGACGGCCGTGACCTGCATGATGTAGCTGAACTCCGACGGCACCCGCCCGGCGCCACAGCTCCACGCGGTGAGGAGGTTCGCCGGGCCGGGCCGGCCGGCCCCGGACTTGGCCAGGAAGCACTGGCCCCGGCGGAACTGCCGCTCCACGCAGAGGTTGGTGAACGCGTAGTCCTCACCGGTGTGCCACCAGCTGCCGCGTCCCCCGCCGGACGGGCAGCCGCCCCCGGACCGGGTCACCCGCAGCACCCGCAGATAGGCGTCCGCCGCACCGCAGCCGACCTGCTGCGGTGCCGTTCGGCTCCAGCTGCCGTAGCCGTTCTGGTAGGCGTCGAGGCAGTCGCCGGTCCGTACGGAGGTGAAGGCGCGGTCGGCCGCGCTGGGGGTGCGGGACACGGCGGTCGTGGGCGCGGAGGTGGTGGGCGCCGAGGTGGTCCCGCCGGTCGTGGAGGTGCCGCGGGTCGGCGCGGAACCCAGCCCACCGCTCGTGTACGTACCGGTCGTCGGCGTCGAACCGGTCCCCCCGCTCGTGTACGTACCGCTCGACGAACCGCTCGACGTGCCGCTGCTCGTCGAGCCGGCCGTGTCGCCGGCGTCCCAGGGCTTCCAGATGAAGACCACGAGAGCGATGACCGCGATCACCCCCCAGAAGCAGCCGGCCGAGGAGTCGGCGGACTGCGCGGTGGGCTGCGCAGCGGACGACGGCCGGGACGTGGCGGCCTTTCCGGTCTGCGGGGCGGACGCGGTCCGGGAGGAGGACGAGGAGGACCGGGACGAGGAGGCCACGCCGGTCTGCCCGGAGGCCCGCACTCGCTGCTCCTGCCGCGCCTGTTCGGCGCGCTTCTTCCGCTCCCGCTCCTCGCGTGCGCGGCGCTGCTTCTTCTCGTTCTCCGCGGTCGCCCGCGCCCCGGCCGCCGCCCGCCTGCGGTTCTCCTCCGCCTTGCGCTCCCGGGCCTCGCGGGCCTTGCGCTCCTGGGCCTCGCGCGCCTCGCGCTCCCACTCGGCGCGGGCCCGCTCCTCCTGCTTCCGGCACGCGGCGAGCTCTTCCTGCTTTCGGCGCGCCGCCCGCTCTTCCTCGTCCTTCCGGTGCGCCGCTCGCTCTTCCTCCTTCCGCCGCGCCGCCTCTTCCTGCGCGGCGTGCTCCGCGGTGTAGAGGCGGGTGGGGTCCGGCGGCGGCACGGGCCGCGTCCGCTCATCGACCGTGAGCCCCTCCCCGCCCTCGCGTAACGCCCGCCCCCTGGCCTCGTACGCCTCGATCAGTGCGGTCCACCGCGGCGGCAGCCAGCGTTCGCCGCGCTGCGACGTGGGCGCCCGGTCGAGTTCCTCCAGGAACTGCCGCAGTACGTCGGCCGGTTCGGGCCGTTCGCCCGGATCGGAGGCCAGACAGGGACGGATCAGCGGGGCGAGTTCCTTGGGCAGCCCCGTCAGGTCGAGTTCCCCGCGCTGCACGAGGGTCAGCAGCCGGATGGTGTCGACGGTGTCGGGGTAGGGCGGGCGGCCGACGGCGAGGTGGAAGAGCGTGGCGCCGAGCGAGTACACATCGGACGCCGTGGTGGACGGCTCGGCGCGCGCCTGCTCCGGCGAGGTGAAGGCGATGGTGCCCAGTGTCAGCGAGGTACGCGTGATGTCGTTGGCGTGCGAGATGCCGAAGTCGATGAGGCGGGGCCCGTCCAGCGGCAGCAGGATGTTCTGGGGTTTGACGTCCCGGTGGACGATGCCCGCGTCGTGCAGCAGCACCAGGGCCTTCGCGGTGCCCGCCGCGATCCAGCGCACCGCCGAGCCAGGCAGCCGTCCCGCGCTGCGGACGAGCTCGGACAGCGCGGGCGCCGGTATGTATTCGATGGCCATCCAGGGCCGCTCGGCGTCCGGGTCGGAGTCCCGCACCCGGGCCGTATAGGCGCTGTCGATCCGCCGGGCCAGCGTCACCTCGCGGGCGAACCGCCGCCGGTCGGTGTCGCTGACGACGCCCTCGGCGAGCAGCGTCTTGACCGCGGCGAGCGAGCCGTCCACCGTGGACCGCGCCAGATAGATCCGCCCCATGCCGCCCGAGCCGAGCTGCCCCAGCAGCCGGTAGACGCCGAGCCGCTGCGGATCGTCGCCACTGAGCGGCTTCATCCCCATGCCGGTCATGCCGTGTCACCCTCCCCCGGTCCTGCTGCCGTGACACCCGTCACACAGTGCCATGCCGAAGGGAGTTGAGGAAGCGGGCGAGCGGCGGGCCCCAGGGCGCGGGTGCGCGTGCGGTGGCCCGGGGCGGCGCAGCTGCGCCCGGGGCCCGTTGGGGGCGGGTCAGGCCCGCTGCGCGACGGGCTGGTCCAGCGCCTGGCGCCACTCCCGCACCGCCGCCGCATCCACCGGTGCCGACCAGCCGGCGGGCCGGGCTGCTCCCCCGATGTGGAACGCGTCGAGACCGGCCGCCCGCAGGGCGGGCAGATGGCCGAGCCCGAGCCCGCCGCCGACCAGGATCCGCGGCGCATACCCTTGCTCGCCCGCCGCCGTACGCGCCTGCTCGGCCAGCAGCGTCGTCAGCCCCTCGTCGACGCCCTGCGCGGCACCGGCCGTCAGATAGGTGTCGAGCCCCGCGGCACCGGCCGCCGCCGACAGCTCCTTGCGCAGTGCGTCCCGGTCGGCGGCCCGGTCGATGGCCCGGTGGAAGGTCCACCGGCAGCCGTCGATCACCTCGGTCAGCGCCGCCACCGCATCGAGATCCGGCCGCCCGTCCGGCGTCAGAAAACCGAGGACGAACTCCTCGGCGCCCGCCGCCCGCAGCGCCGCGGCCTCCTCGCACAGCGCCGCCACCTCCCCGGCCGCGAAGCCGTCGGCGGCCCGCAGCATCACCCGGAGCGGAATGTCGACAGCCGCCCGGATCGCCGCGAACGTGGCCCGGGGCGGGGTGAGCCCATCGGCCGCCATGTCCGTGACCAGCTCCAGGCGGTCGGCCCCGCCGGCCTGAGCGGCGACCGCGTCCTGCGGGCCGAGCGCGATCACCTCCAGGAGCGCGCGCTTGCTCATATGACCCAATCCTTTGATGACGGTGACGACGGCGATAGCGAAAGCAATGACGACGGCGACGGCGACGGCGTGACGAGACGGACCGCCACCACAACAGGTCTAGTCCAATATCCCAGAGTAAGGGCCACCCGGCCTTCCCGGGGCCACCTCACCACCGGCGCGACCGGATTCCGCCCGTACGCCTCACCCGTACACCTACCCGGATGACCGTCCGCCGACGACCGGCCACCGGGCGGACGCCCCGCCGGACCACGCCACCCACCTGACCACGTCACCACCTGACCGGACACCGCCCTCCGGCCCGGTTTCCCGGGGCCCGGGGCACAATGGCTGGCATGACTTCCGTGTCCCGTACGGCAGACAGCACCGACCCGGCGCCGGAGCTGCGGCAGCGCTGGGCCGTGACCGTCGCCGAGGCCCGCGGCAAGAAGAACCCCACGACCACCGACCCCGCCCCGTACGCGGACAACCTCCTGTCCCGTTGGCGCGAACCACAACGCCGCTATCACACCGTCGATCATCTGGCCGCGGTCCTCTACCGCATCGACGAACTGGCGGAGCACGCCGACGACTTGTCCGCTGTCCAGTTGGCGGCGTGGTTCCACGACGCCGTCTACCGCCCGGACCGTTCCGAGAACGAGGAACGCAGCGCGGCCCTCGCCGAACGCGCCCTGCCCGAGCTGGGCATCGGCGCCGCCCGCACGGCCGAGGTCGCCCGCCTGGTACGGCTCACCGTCACCCACGACCCGGCGCCCGACGACCCCGACGGCGAGGTCCTGTGTGACGCCGATCTCGCCGTGCTCGCCGGTTCCCCCGACGACTACGCCGCCTACGCCGCCGCGGTCCGCGACGAGTACGCCTTCGTCCCCGACCCCGACTTCCTCGCCGGCCGTTCCGCCGTGCTCTCCCAACTCCTCTCGCTGCCCCGCCTGTTCCGCACCCCCCGCGGCTACGACCGCTGGGAACACCTCGCCCGCCGCAACCTCGCCACCGAGCTGGATCTGCTGCGGGGTGCGTAGGGCGTGTCCCCCGGGCCGCCCCGGAGCCGCCCCGGGGCCGCGTCCACCGGGAATGTGAGCCGTCCTACCGCTGTTAGTAGCTGATATGCCAGCACCGCCCGACCGCGCCCGCCTGCCCATAGCCGTGTACGTCCTCGGCCTGTCCGTCTTCGCTCTCGGTACGTCCGAGTTCATGCTCTCCGGCATCCTCCAGCCGCTCGCCCGCGACCTTCAGGTCTCGATTCCGCAGGCCGGACTCCTGGTCTCCGCATTCGCCATCGGCATGGTGGTCGGCGCCCCGGTGCTCGCCGCCGCGACGCTCCGGCTCCCGCGCCGGACGACCCTGATCGCGCTGCTCGCCGTCTTCGGCCTGGGCCAGGTGGCGGGCGCCCTGGCACCGTCCTACGGCGTGCTGTTCGTCTCCCGCGTGGTGAGCGCGCTGGCCTGCGCCGGATTCTGGGCGGTCGGCGCGGCGGTCGCCGTCTCGCTGGTGCCGGTGACCGCACGGGCCCGCGCGATGGCAGTGATGGTCGGCGGTCTGAGCATCGCGAACATCGCGGGCGTCCCGGCGGGCGCACTGCTCGGCCAGCACGCCGGCTGGCGCGCCGCCTTCTGGGCCGTCTCAGGACTGGCCGCGATCGGTCTGCTCGGCGTGGTCGCACTGGTGCCGCGTACGGCCGTGCCCACCGGCGACGACCGCCCGCAGCTGCGCCGCGAGCTGACCATCTACAAGGACAAGCAGGTCTGGCTGGCGCTGACCGCCACGGCCCTGAACGGCGCCGCGGTCTTCGCGCTCTTCTCGTACCTCTCGCCGCTGCTGACCGACACCGCCGGCCTGGCCGAGAGCTGGGTGCCGACGGTGCTGGCGCTCTTCGGCGTGGGCGCGCTGATCGGTACGTTCATCGGCGGCCGGATCGCCGACGCACACCTCTTCGGGACGCTCTTCGGCGGCATCATCGCGTCCACGCTCGTGCTGACCGTCCTGGCGCTGACCGCGCACAGCCCCCTCGCCGCCGTCGCGCTCTCCCTGATGCTCGGGGTGACCGCGTTCACCACGGCCCCGGCGCTCAACGCCCGGATGTTCAACGTGGCGAACGCCGCGCCGACGCTGGCCGGCGCCACCACCACCGCCGCCTTCAACATCGGCAACACCCTCGGCCCCTGGCTCGGCGGCCTGACCATCGGGGCGGGCTGGGGCTACCCGTCCGTGGCCTGGACCGGCGCCGCGCTGGCCGCGGGGGCCGTCGGCACGACTGCTCTCGCCTTCCGGCTGCACCGCACGACGAGCCGCTCCCGGCTGATCGCCTCCTCGGCCGCCGCCACCCCCGCACCGGATTTGCGCAAGGCCGCGGAGGCAACGGGGGCAACGGGAGCAACGGGGCAGCAGCACTGAGCCCAGGGCGGGGGCGCGCCTCGGAAGATGCCACGGCGCCGCCCCCTCCTCCCCCCGGTCACTCCCCGCCGTCGAACCTCCAGCGCGTCTGGCTGTACGTCTCCCCCCGCCCGAAACCGAAGGCCGTGACCGGCTCGACCCGGAAGACCACGGCCCGGTTGCCCTCTCCGTGGAAGGCGCCGTCGCGGACGTCGAAGTGCCAGTCGCTGCCGTACTTCTCTTCATAGAGATCGGCCAGCCGGCGCAACGTCGGCTCGTCGCTGACCTGCACCGCGTCGCCCTCGACGACCACATCGAGCCCCGCATGCAGGTCGTTGCCACCGGCCGTCGAGGTCGTCAGCACGCAGTGGGTGTTGGCTTCGAGGTTCTTGGCCTTGCGTTCGCCGGGACCGGTGCAGAAGTGGAGGGCGCCGTCCGACCAGACGGCGAGCAGCGGGGTGACATGCGGACGGCCGTCGGGCCGGACCGTGGAGAGCCAGAAGATCTCCGCCTCGGTCATACCGCCGATGGCCGCGGGCCATGCGGTCGCCGTGGCGTCCTCACTGCTGTAGTCCGGGTCGAGCGTGGTGGCCGGGTCCCGGCCCGGTTCGCCGGCTGACATGGCTGTCCCCTTTCGGTACGGCGCGCGGTCAGGCCCATCGTGCGGGGGCCCGCCATCCTGCCGCCGCTACGACGCGCCGCAGCGGGCCGTACGGGGACGAGGGGACGGGGGGACGGGGGCACGGCTGGCGCCGGGTGACGGGATACCGGGGTGCCGCGGGACGACGGCTTCCGGGCCGACGCAGGCGGCCTCACACCCGCGACGCCGACGGCCTCACGCCCACCGCGCCGACGGCCTCATCCCCGCGGCGCCGGCCGGTTCTTGGGCCGGCGCAGGCCCGCGGCCGTCAGCCGGCGCAGCAGCTCCTTGCTGCCGACCTCCACGGCCCCGGCACGCACCGCGTCGCCGTACCGCTCGGCCGGCAGGTCGTAGTGGTCGCGTTCGAACGCCCGCCGGGGCGCGCCGATCCCGGCCGCGAAGGCGTGCAGTTCGTCGAAGGAACGGTCGCTGACCAGATGCGACCACATCCGGCCGTGCCCGGGCCACGTGGGCGGATCGATGTAGATCGCCACGTCAGCCCGCCGGCCCGTTTGCCACGTCAGCCCGCCGCACCATCAACCACCTCAGCCCTCCATGGGAGCGCGCAGCTGCCCGACCGGCGCCACCGCGACCGCCGTCTTGGGGCAGACCCAATGCGGATCGGGCCCCAACTCCGGTTCGACATCGAGCGCATGGGGATCGCCCGACTCCGTGCACACGGGACACAGCGGCCAGCGGCCGTACCGGTCCAGCAGGGCGTCCTGGACGTCCTGCGCTATCAGTCCTGCGACGAATGCCGCGCCTTCAGGCCATTGCTCCACCCACCACCGGCGGTGGACGACCGCATCTTCCACGAGCGAGACGATGTCGGCGTCGGCCACCTTGTCCGCCATCAGGTCGGCGAGCACCAGCGCCCGCGCGGCGTGCAATGCCTGTTCCAGCTCCATGCCCCCATTGTCCCCGACCCTCCACCGGCGATCGGCGCTGTCCACAGCCGGCGGCGGGGATCATGCACTTTGTCCACAGCACTCACAGAGGGTATTGACGCCGGGCGTCGATGAAATTACTTTTCAAGCGTGAGCAGTAGCGTGAAGGAAACTTTCAAGGACGTGGCCGTCGAGACCCGACCGGCCCCGGCCCCACCCGCCCCCGCCGCACTGGCCGCCAAGGTCCGCACCCTCGCCCCGACGATGACCCGCTCCATGCAGCGGGTCGCCGAGACCGTCGCGAGCGACCCGGCCGGCTGCGCCGCCCTCACCGTCACCGGCCTCGCGGAGCGCACGGGCACCAGCGAAGCCACCGTCGTGCGGACGTCCCGGCTGCTCGGCTACCCGGGCTACCGCGATCTGCGCCTCGCCCTCGCCGCGCTCGCCGCGCAGCAGGCGGCCGGCGGCGCCCCCGCGGTGACCGCCGACATAGCGGTCGACGACTCCCTCGTCGATGTCGTCGCAAAGCTGGCGCAGGAAGAGCAGCAGTGCCTGGCCGACACGGCCGCGGCGCTGGACGTCACCCAGCTCGAAGCCGCCGTCGCCGCGCTCGCCGGTGCCCGCCGCATCGATGTGTACGGCATCGGGGCCTCCAACCTCGTCGGCCAGGACCTCGTCCAGAAGCTGCTGCGCATCGGCCTGATCGCGCATGCGCACGCGGACCCCCATCTGGCCGTGACGAACGCGGTGCAGATGCGGACCGGTGACGTCGCCCTGGCGATCACACACTCCGGCCGGACCACCGATGTCATAGAGCCGCTGCGGGTGGCCTTCGACCACGGCGCCACGACGATCGCCATCACCGGCCGCCCGGACGGCGAGATCGCCTCGTACGCCGACTACATCCTGACCACGTCCACGGCCCGCGAGAGCGAGCTGCGCCCCGCCGCGATGTCGTCCAGGACCAGCCAGCTGCTGGTCGTGGACTGCCTGTTCATAGGCGTCGCGCAGCGTACGTACGAGACCGCGGCCCCCGCGCTCTCCGCCTCCTACGAGGCCCTCGCCCACCGCCATTCACCACGCAACAACCAGCGCTGACCTCGCTGACCCGCCGCTGCGGGCCCGTGCCGCCCGGACGGCGCGGGCGGGCACGGCGGCGCCCCGCGGCGAGGCAGCCGAACAGCAACGGCCCCCACGAGCCCGACCCGAAAAGAGCCGTCACGCCATGACCTCCACCGCCGGCTACGCCCATCTGCGCGCCCAGTTGGACACCCTCACCACCGAGGCCTTCCGGCCCGAGCTCGCCGACATCGACCGCCGCCCGACCCTGGACATCGCCCGCACGATGAACTGCGAGGACGCCACCGTCCCCGCCGCCGTCGCCCTGCGGCTCCCGGAGATCGCCGCCGCCATCGACGCCACCGCCGCGCGCATGGCCCGCGGCGGCCGGCTGATCTACGCGGGCGCCGGTACGGCCGGCCGTCTCGGGGTGCTGGACGCCAGCGAATGCCCGCCGACCTTCAACACCGATCCCTCCGAGGTGCTCGGGCTGATCGCGGGCGGCCCCTCGGCGATGGTCACCGCCGTCGAGGGCGCCGAGGACAGCAAGAAGTTCGCCGTCGAGGATCTGACCGGCATCGGCCTGACGGACGTGGACACCGTCGTCGGCATCTCCGCCTCCGGCCGCACGCCGTACGCGATCGGGGCCGTCGAATACGCCCGTGACCTGGGCGCCCTGACCATCGGCCTGTCCTGCAACGCCGATTCCGCACTGGCCGAGGCCGCCGAGCACGGCATCGAGATCGTGGTCGGCCCCGAACTCCTGACCGGCTCCACCCGGCTCAAGGCGGGCACCGCCCAGAAGCTGGTCCTCAACATGCTCTCGACCATCACCATGATCCGCCTGGGCAAGACCTACGGGAATCTGATGGTCGACGTCCGCGCCACCAACGAAAAGCTGCGGGCCCGCTCGCGCCGCATCGTCGCGCTCGCCACCGGCGCCACCGACCTGGAGATCGAGACGGCGCTCCGCATCACGAACGGCGAGGTGAAGAACGCCATCCTCACCCTCCTCGGCGGAGTCGACGGCCCCACCGCCGCCCGCCTCCTGGAAGCCGCCGACGGCCATCTCCGCGAAGCCCTCCAGGCCGCCAAGGCCCTCTGACGCTCTGACCCGCTACGTCCTGCCGCCCCTCGAAGACCCCACCCCACCACCTCACACACACCGCCCCGGGCCGGGCCTCAGCCCGTCCCGCACCGCCCACTCCTCCTCTGGTTGGTCTCCACAGCAAGGCACCGCATATGCCCGAAGACAAGAACCGCGCCACCGCCGCCGCGATCCTCCCTCTCGTCGGCGGCGCCAGGAACCTCACCTCCATCGCCCACTGCATGACCCGGCTCCGCCTCGGCATCCAGGACCGCTCCCTGGTCCAGGACGAAGCCCTCAAGGCACTGCCGGCCGTCCTGGGCGTGGTCGAGGACGACACGTACCAGATCGTGCTGGGCCCCGGGACGGTCGCCCGGGTCACCCCCGAGTTCGAGCGCCTGGCCGAACAGGCCCGCAGCACGGAACCGCCCCCGGAACCGAAGGCCGCAGCGCCGGTCGCCGGCCCCCTGGCCGCCACACCACCCTCCGCCCCGGAACCCACGCCTGAGGCCGCCGCCTCGCTCGCCACCGCCCCGCCCGGCGCCGCCCCGCCCGCCGCCACCGCCGAGGAACTGGCCGCCCAGGGCGCCGCCCTCAAGGCCCGGCAGAAGTCCCGGAACGCCACCCCGGTGAAGCTGTTCCTCCGCCGGATCGCCAATATCTTCGTCCCGCTGATCCCGGCCCTGATCGGCTGCGGCATCGTCGCCGGGATCAACGGCCTGCTGACCAACCTCGGCTGGCTGCCGTCCGTCGTCCCGGCGCTGGCCGCCATCGCCTCCGGCTTCATGTCCCTCATCGCCGTCTTCGTCGGCTACAACACCGCCAAGGAGTTCGGCGGCACCCCGATCCTGGGCGGCGCGGTCGCCGCGATCATCGTCTTCCCGGGCATCGCCCAGATCACGGCCTTCGGCCAGAAGCTCGCCCCGGGCCAGGGCGGCGTCCTCGGCGCACTGGCCGCGGCGCTGCTCGCCGTCCGGGTGGAGAAGTGGTGCCGCAACGGGGTCTTCCCCGGCCGGGCGCATGCGAGAGCGTGGGGAAGGCTCCGGGTCCCCGAGGCACTGGACGTGCTCCTCACCCCCACCCTGACCGTCCTGGTCACGGGCCTGGTCACGATCTTCGGCCTGATGTTCGTCGCGGGCGAGGTCTCCACCGCCATCGGCTCGTTCGCCGGCTGGCTGCTGGCCCACGGAGGCGCGTTCGCCGGCTTCGTCCTGGGCGGCCTCTTCCTCCCCCTCGTGATGCTCGGCCTCCACCAGGCCCTCATCCCCATCCACACCACCCTCATCGAGCAGCAGGGCTATACGGTCCTGCTGCCGATCCTCGCCATGGCGGGAGCGGGCCAGGTCGGCGCCGCCATCGCCGTCTACCTCCGCCTCCCCCGCAACCGCTCGATCCGTACGACCATCAAGTCCGCCCTCCCCGCAGGCTTCCTGGGCGTCGGCGAACCCCTGATCTACGGCGTCTCGCTCCCCCTGGGCCGCCCTTTCATCACCGCCTGCCTCGGCGGCGCGTTCGGCGGCGGCTTCGTCGGCCTGTTCAACCAACTCGGCGACACCGTCGGCTCCACCGCCATCGGCCCCTCCGGCTGGGCCCTCTTCCCCCTGGTCAAGGGCAACCAGAGCATCACCACCACCCTCGTCGTCTACGCCCTGGGCCTGGCCGTCGGCTACCTCACCGGCTTCCTCGCCACCTATTTCTTCGGCTTCAGCAGGCAGATGCGGACGGAACTGAACCACGACCACCACGACTCCGACAGTCCTCGCAGCCCCGGCACCACCACCCCAGCGGCCGGCACACCCCCGGCCCCGGCCACATCCGGAACGCCGGCCCACCCCGAGGGCGTCCACATCCCGGGCTGACGTACGCGGGTTCGTCAACCGGACGGAAGAGCTGGACCGGCCCCACGCCCGTGCCGCCCGGCGATCCCCGGTCACGGCATCCGGCTCTGCCAGTTCAGTTCTCTGACCCGGGCCGCCAGTACGGCGGAGGGCGGGGCGGCGCGTAATAAGTACGGCGGGCAGTTCCACGACCGGCCGCCGCCGGGCGGCCGGAGCTGCACACACGGTCCCTCGTGGCCCACAACCCGCCCGACGCGCCCGTCCCGCCCGTCCACCGCATAGCTGCCGAGCGCCGGGATCACGGCTGCCGCTCCTCCGTGCCATGCCCGGGAGCGGCGGTCTTGGCGTACTCCGCCAGTACGTCCGCGAGGCGCTGGGCGGTGTCCAGATTGCAGCGCCCCAGCTCGACCAGTGGCGCCATGACGCTGCTCGCGCACGACACCGGGTCGACGCAGAGGGAGGGCAGGGTGACCCCCACTGCTCGGAGTGCGGTCTGTAGTTCCACCATGACAACTTCGGCCTGCCGTACCCGATCACGCGCCGTCAACATTTCTCTCCATCACCTTCCACGCTGAGTGTTCCCGTTGTGCACACAGCGTGGCGGCTACAGGTCTAGCCTGCATAGAGACGCAGACCCAACAACCGATCGTGTGTAACAGGGAGTTGCTGCGATGCCCGGACCCAAGCCCCTCGACCCGTCTTCGTCACCCCGCGCCATGCTCGGGGCCGAGTTACGACACAAACGTGAAGAGGCGGGCCTCACCCAGGAGGAACTCGGCAGTCCCCTCTTCGTCAGCGGCTCGTTCATCGGCCAGCTGGAGGCAGGGACACGGCGGATGCAGATGGAATACGCCGTCAAGATGGACGAGATCCTCAGAACGGACGGCTACTTCGTCCGCAACTGCGAAGCCGCGAAGAAGTCGAAGTACCCGGACCACTTCGCGGAGGCGGCGGAGGCGGAAGCCGTCGCCAAGGCGATCAGGGAGTACGCGCCGCAGCTGATTCCGGGCCTGTTGCAGACCAAAGCGTATGCGTGGGCGGTCTGCCGCGCGTACCAGCCGACGGCGCCGGAGGACGTGATCGAGGAGACGGTCACGGCCCGCCTCGAACGCGCGCGGGTTCTCGACCATCCAACGACCCCGTTGTTGTGGGTGGTCCTGGACGAGGCGGTGCTGCGCCGCAGGACCGGCGGCCCGGAGGTGATGGCGGAGGCGCTGTGGCATGTGACCGAGCTGATCCGGAAGCACCGGGTCATCGTGCAGGTGTTGCCGTTTGCGGCGGGTGCCCATGCCGCTCTGGAAGGCTCACTGAAATTAATGGCGTTCACTGACGCGCCCCCGCTCGCGTACCTTGACGGCCTAGGCACAGGGCAGTTGCTGGACGACCCGGCAACGGTGGCGCGGTACGAACTGGCCTACGATCTCGTGGGAGCCAGCGCATTGTCACCGGAAGCGTCACTGGCCCTGATCGAGTCAGCGGCGGAGGCATATTCCCGTGAGTAGTGAGTACGACCTGAGCACCGCCTACTGGTACAAGTCCAGCTACAGCGGCGGCAGTGGCGGCAACTGCCTGGAGGTCGCCACCTGGCGCAAGTCCACCCACAGCGACGGCAGCGGCGGCAACTGCCTCGAAGTCTCCGACGACCACCCCGGCATCGTGCCCGTCCGTGACTCCAAGGACCCGCACGGTCCGGCGCTCGCGTTCGGGGCTCCCACCTGGACGGCGTTCGTCGAGGGCCTCAAGTCAGGCTCTTTGCACGGCGCCTGACACCCACTCGGGGGCCGCGGCTGCTCAAGTCGCGGCCCCCGATCTGGTGCTTGCGCCGCCCTCGGGCCGCCTCCGCGCGCTACACGGTCCTCACCCCGCGATGACGCTCCCGAACTCGGGCGCGCCCGCCGTCGAGATACCGACGTCGGACGGGCCGATGTAGCGGGAACCCGTTGCGGTGAGGCTGCTGCCGTCCGAGGGAAGGGTGATGAGCCCGCCGTTGCCGCCGTCCTCGTAGGTGGCGCCCACCGTCAGGTCGGCCTTCTTGTCGCCGTTGAGGTCGGAGAGGACGACCTCGCCGCCGAAGTAGTCGTCCTTCTCGCTGGCCCTGGGGACGCCCGGGGAGTTCTGGGTGAGCGTGGTGCGCCGGGAGGCATCCACGCCGTGCGCCGAACCGTAGAGCACGGTGACGGCGCCGGCGCCCTTCTTGCCGTCGACGGTGGCGGAGGGCGCGGCCACCGCGAGATCGCGGTAGCCGTCGCCGTTGAAGTCGCCCTGGCGGCCGTTGGCGGCCGGCGCGGCGTGGTCCGCGGCCGCGGCGGTGCCGGTGGCGGCCGTCAGCAGCCCGGCCGCCAGCGCGGTGGCGGCGGCGGTGGCCAGGGTCGTACGGAGGTGCTGGGGCATGCGGGACTCTCCTGCTGCCTGCGGGACGCGCGGGGCATCCACAACCGAATGGTGTGTCCGGACTGCCGCGGACCGGGACGGGCGTTTCTCCCGGTGACTGTGCGGCAGTTGAATCACAGGAGACCTGCGAAGGGTGGAAGGGGTTGCAGTCGAATGGCGAAGAAGGCGTGAAGGTCACTCACCATTGCCGGGCCGGCGAGGTGCTGTTGCCCGCCGGTTGCGTCGACGGTGGAGGAGAAGGGCGGTCGCCAGGGCGAGAGCGGCAAGTGAAGCGGCCGCGGCGAGCACGATGTCCCGGGTACG
This sequence comes from Streptomyces sp. NRRL S-1813, assembly GCF_000719605.1. Taxonomy (NCBI): domain Bacteria; kingdom Bacillati; phylum Actinomycetota; class Actinomycetes; order Kitasatosporales; family Streptomycetaceae; genus Streptomyces; species Streptomyces sp. NRRL S-1813. Next base: position 40,886 of record NZ_JOHB01000030.1, on the reverse strand, counting down.
GCTGTCCCTGGCGGCAGCGGATGACGCGGATGAGGGAGCGGGACCGGCGGGGACGGGCGGGACGGCATGGCCGGCTGGGGCCGTGCCGGTGATCTCAAGTTTGAGGGGCGCCGTGTTGTTGGCAGGGTGGGTGTCTCCGTCGACGGGTTCGGGCACCGAGAGCCTGCCCTCGGCGCCTTCGACCCGCCGGTCGATTCGCACCCGCAGGAGGTTGTCCCTGACGCCGTCGCAGTAGACGTTCCCGTCGCGCTCATCGCGTTCGCAGAATTCCGTGTCGGACACCAAGTTGCGCTTCTCCGCCGGCGAGAACGGGGCGAAGGTCGTGCCCTTCGGCACCTCCACTCGCACCCGCTGGGGGCCCGGACCAGAGTGAAGGGGCTGCGGGACGGACGCCTCGGCGTACTCCCCGATCCGGCCGCGGATCGTGGTGCCCGTGATGGCCCAGTCCGCTTTGTCGGTGTAGCCGGCCGTGACGAAGCGCAGTTCACCGCCGCCCTTGAGCGTGCTGACGGGGACCGGTTCGAGTCCGAGCGCGGGGCCCTTGCCGCGTGTGTAGTGCGCTTTGTAGTCCTCGGTGTGCGCGGGCGGATCCCCCAGCGCCCAGACGGAGTATCTGTACGCCCCCATGACGGCGGCGGGGCCGAAGACATCCTCCATGGGCTCGGCGGTCTCGTACCCGGCTCCAGCGGGCACGGCGTGCGGGAACTCGCAAAAGACCTCGCGGCGGTCCTTCGCGTAGTAGCAGTTGCGGTGAAATGGGATGGCGTCGAAGACAGCGCCGGTGAGCGTAATGCGCATGACCACGCCGAAGGGCGCCGGGACGTGCCCGGTGTTCCCGAACGCAGGTGTGAGGCGCGGGATGGAGGCGTGGTACTCCCGGCCGATGGTGTACGGCTCATGGCGGCGGAGCGTGAAGGCCGGCTTGTCACCGGCCCGGCGCACTCTGCCGGGCCCGTCGGCACCGGGCCCGACAAGCACCATCGCGACAGCGGTCACCAGGACCGCCTTACCCCATCTGCCCTTGCGCAGCCGCACTCGCCCGCCCCCTACCCGAGTCTCCCCAGAGGGGACACTTTGGCATACAGCTCACACGGGACCCCCGGGCCTGGCAGCCGACCTACGTCTACCGTCCACCAACCGAGCCAACGGCACGCTCATCCCGTCACATTGAGCCAACCGCTCAGCGGTGTCCAAGGCTCAGGCCCTGTCTCCGCGGAAGTTGAGCCAGAGCCGCTACTCGTGAAACGCCCCGCGGCCCCGCGGCGCCACCCCAGCAGGGTCGGCGCCATGCTGATCCGGTGACACCGTCCCTGGCGCGCCAGGCCGGCCGTGGCATTCACCGTTCTCGTGCTGGCCGCCGGCGGGGTGGCGCTGGTGCCGCCCGCGAACGGCACCGCCCGGACCCGCCCCCCATGAAACGCCGCCGGGGCGGCACCCCCTGGGAGGAGGGTGCCGCCCCGACGTACGTCTGGACGTGATCCGGGAGGATCAGCGTTCTGATCCGGGGATCAGAAGTCCATGTCACCGCCCGGCATGCCGCCCGGAGCGCCCGCCGCGCCGGCCTTCTCCGGCTTGTCGGCGATGACGGCCTCGGTGGTGAGGAAGAGCGCCGCGATGGAGGCGGCGTTCTGGAGCGCGGAGCGCGTGACCTTCGCCGGGTCGATGATGCCCTCGGCGATCATGTCGACGTACTCACCGGTCGCGGCGTTGAGGCCGTGGCCGATGGGCAGGTTGCGCACCTTCTCCACCACAACGCCGCCCTCGAGGCCGCCGTTGACGGAGATCTGCTTGAGCGGGGCTTCCAGGGCCAGCTTCACCGCGTTGGCGCCGGTGGCCTCGTCGCCGTCGAGCTCCAGCTTCTCGAAGACCTGGGAGGCCTGGAGAAGGGCGACGCCACCGCCGGCGACGATGCCCTCCTCGACGGCCGCCTTCGCGTTGCGAACGGCGTCCTCGATGCGGTGCTTGCGCTCCTTGAGCTCGACCTCGGTGGCGGCACCGGCCTTGATGACGGCCACGCCGCCGGCCAGCTTCGCCAGACGCTCCTGGAGCTTCTCGCGGTCGTAGTCCGAGTCGCTGTTCTCGATCTCGGCGCGGATCTGGTTGACCCGGCCCTGGACCTGCTCGCTGTCGCCGGCACCGTCGACGATGGTGGTCTCGTCCTTGGTGATGACGACCTTGCGGGCGCGGCCGAGCAGCTCGAGACCGGCGTTCTCCAGCTTGAGGCCGACCTCCTCGGAGATGACGGTGCCACCGGTGAGGATGGCGATGTCGCCGAGCATGGCCTTGCGGCGGTCACCGAAGCCCGGGGCCTTGACGGCGACGGACTTGAAGGTGCCACGGATCTTGTTGACGACCAGGGTCGACAGGGCCTCGCCCTCGACGTCCTCGGCGATGATCAGCAGCGGCTTGCCGGACTGCATGACCTTCTCCAGGAGCGGCAGCAGGTCCTTCACGCTGCTGATCTTGGAGTTGACGATCAGGATGTACGGGTCGTCGAGCGCGGCTTCCATGCGCTCCATGTCGGTCGCGAAGTACGCCGAGATGTAGCCCTTGTCGAAGCGCATACCCTCGGTGAGTTCCAGCTCCAGACCGAAGGTCTGGGACTCCTCGACGGTGATGACGCCTTCCTTGCCGACCTTGTCCATGGCCTCGGCGATCAGCTCGCCGATCTGGGTGTCAGCGGCGGAGATGGAGGCGGTCGAAGCGATCTGCTCCTTGGTCTCCACGTCCTTGGCCTGCTCCAGCAGGGCGGCGGAGACGGCCTCGACGGCACGCTCGATACCGCGCTTGAGGGCCATCGGGTTGGCGCCGGCGGCTACGTTGCGCAGGCCCTCGCGGACCAGAGCCTGGGCCAGGACGGTCGCGGTCGTCGTGCCGTCACCGGCGACGTCGTCCGTCTTCTTCGCGACCTCCTTGACCAGCTCGGCGCCGATCTTCTCGTACGGGTCCTCGAGCTCGATCTCCTTGGCGATGGAAACACCATCGTTGGTGATCGTGGGGGCGCCCCACTTCTTCTCGAGGACGACGTTGCGGCCCTTGGGGCCGAGGGTGACCTTGACGGCGTCGGCGAGCTGGTTCATCCCGCGCTCGAGACCGCGCCGTGCCTCCTCGTCGAACGCGATGATCTTGGCCATGTGAAGTGGTCCTCCCGGACTGGGGTGGATTGCTCCGGACCGCGCTGGCGCCCGCGACGGACGACCTGTAGACCCGTGTGGTTCCTTGCACCACGCGGCCTACGGGCCTCACCGACCCGGTCCTTCTTTGTCACTCTCACTGGGAGAGTGCTAACGCAATGATTAGCACTCGCACCCCTTGAGTGCAAGGCAGCTTCGAAGAAGCCTCCGACGGAAGTGGCGGCCGATTGACGGGTACGCGCAGGTGGACACGGGTGGACACGGGCATCCCACGGCGACCCGCCCGCCTCCGCCCGCCCCGCTGTCCGCCGACGGCGGACAGCAGAAGGCCCGCACCCCCGACGGGGTACGGGCCTTCCCTACGCAGCAGTCGGTCGGCGCCTCAGCCGGCCACCCGGACCATGTCCGCCTGCGGCCCCTTCTGGCCCTGCGAGATCTCGAACTCGACCCGCTGACCTTCCTCGAGGGTGCGGTAGCCGTCCATCTGGATCGCGCTGTAGTGGACGAAAACATCCGCACCACCGTCGACCGCGATGAAGCCGTACCCCTTCTCCGCGTTGAACCACTTGACGGTGCCCTGAGCCATGCCTAACTCCCCTATTACTGGCCCTTGCACAGGACCGCACTCCGCGGACCCGGGTCAGACCTCACCCCGCGAAAGGCTTGTGGGGTGTGCGCCGGAACGCGTCGACCGCCGCTGAATGTATCTGCACAGATGCCCAGAGCAACAGGTCAATCGGACGAGAATTCTGGGGCCGGAGAATCGGCAATATGCGGTGAAATCCCGGTTCTCCAGGGCAAGTCGGGCCGGGCATAGCGCACCTAGGCGACAAAAACCGCACACACTTTGGGCACAACTGATCACGAACACATATGCGTTCGGCACGCGCCGGGTGATATCCGGAGGGGGATCACCCCAATGGTATCCCCTTTCACAACACGGAATTGCCCCGTCCGCTTTCTGGCGGACGGGGCAATTCCGGTCAAGCAGGCGAAGAGATGGCTAAAAATCAGCAGCCGCCGGCCACTGCCGGAATGATCGAGATGCCCGCGCCGTCCGGGGTCGGCGTCTCCAGGCCCTGCTCGAAGCGCACATCGTCGTCGTTGACGTACACATTCACGAAGCGGCGCAGCTTGCCGGCGTCGTCCAGCACACGGGCCGCGATGCCCTGGTGGTTCTGCTCCAGGTCGGCGATCACCTCGGAGAGGGTCGCGCCCTCGGCGGGGACCTCGGCCTGGCCGGCGGTGTACGTGCGGAGGATGGTGGGGATGCGGACCTTGACGCTCATGGTTCAGCCTTCCAGGAAATACGGAGTACGAGTGCGGGGCGGTGGCTCGGCCGTGTCCGCGGACCGGCCGACGGCCTCAGCCTGTCAGGCCGGCGGCGCGGAACGCGTCCAGATCCGGACGGATCGTCGCCGTGGGCCCGGTGGTCGGGGCGACCGCGTCCAGCGTCTTGAGACCGTCACCGGTGTTCAGGACGACGGTGGTCAGGGCGGGGTCGAGCACACCGGCCTCGATGAGCTTCTTGGTCACGCCGACGGTCACGCCGCCCGCGGTCTCCGCGAAGATCCCTTCCGTCCTGGCCAGCAGCTTGATCGCGTCCACGACCTGCTCGTCGTTGACGTCCTCCACGGCGCCGCCCGTACGGCGGGCGATGTCGAGCACGTACGGACCGTCGGCCGGGTTGCCGATCGCCAGCGACTTGGCGATGGTGTTCGGCTTCTGCGGGCGTACGACGTCCTGCCCGGCCTTGAAGGCCGTGGACACCGGCGAGCAGCCCTCCGCCTGGGCGCCGAAGATCTTGTACGGCTTGTCCTCGACCAGGCCGAGGGCGATCAGCTCCTTGAGCCCCTTGTCGATCTTCGTGAGCTGCGAGCCGGACGCGATCGGGATGACGATCTGGTCCGGGAGCTGCCAGCCCAGCTGCTCACAGATCTCGTACGCGAGGGTCTTGGAACCCTCGCCGTAGTACGGGCGCAGATTGACGTTGACGAAGCCCCAGCCCTCGCCCAGCGGGTCGCCGATGAGCTCCGAGCAGAAGCGGTTGACGTCGTCGTAGTTGCCCTCGATGCCCACCAGGTCGCCGCCGTAGACCGCGGCCATGACGACCTTGCCGGCCTCCAGGTCGTGCGGGATGAAGACGCAGGACTTGAAACCGGCACGGCGGGCGGCGGCGCCGACGGCACCGGCGAGGTTGCCGGTGGAGGAGCAGGAGAGCGTGGTGAAGCCGAAGGCGCGGGCGGCCTCGACGGCGATCGCCACGACGCGGTCCTTGAAGGAGTGCGTCGGGTTGCCGGAGTCGTCCTTCACATACAGACCGCCGGTGACGCCCAGCTCGGCGGCGAGCCGGTCGGCCTTGACGAGCTTGGTGAAGCCCGGGTTGAGGTTGGGCTTGTCGGCCACGTCCGCGGGGACCGGCAGCAGCGGGGCGTAGCGCCAGATGTTGTCCGGACCGGCCTCGATCTGCTTCCGCAGGCTCTCGGGGTCGCCGCTCGGCAGGTCGTAGGCGACTTCGAGCGGCCCGAAACATTCCTGGCACGCGAAGATCGGGCCGAGCGGGAAGCGCGTGCCGCACTCGCGGCAGGACAGCGCGGCGGCGGGGCCCAGAGCGACGGTGGGGGTGTTTTCGGTGACTTGCACAGCCATGGAGGCGAGGCCCTTTCTCCTCATCTTCCTCGCGACGAATCTCGCCACGAGACGGATTTGGCACCTTCCCTAGCCGGGAGCCTCGCGCGCGCGGGACGTCAGCGTCCTGGCGGCAAGACCGGCTGGAGGGTTGCCGGGGCTTCAACGGGCCGTATCCCTCTGCCCCTCTGGATGAGCGGTATGGCGCTGGGCCGAAACCCAGGCGTTTGTGGCACGGACCCCGACATGCGACGGTCATCCGCGTTGTTCAAGACTGTAACCGAAGGCACTGACGGTTGAGATAGTCGTCCGAACCGCGAGATGGATCACAGAGGCCGCCCACCGGCGGCGACCGAGGAGTCGTAGACGTGCTGGAAGAGGTCGAGGGCTGGCTGAGCAGCCGCTCCTGGTCCGCCGCGGACCGTCCGCTGGGGCAGCTGCTGGAGGCCAAGCGCCAGACGGGCCGCACGGTCAGCGTGGTGCTGCCCGCGCTCGACGAGGAGGCCACCGTCGGGGCGATCGTGTCGGTGATCCGCGCCGAGCTGATGACCGGGACGGTCCCGCTCGTCGATGAGCTGGTGGTGCTGGACTCCGGCTCCACCGACCGCACCGCCGAGGTCGCCGCGGCGGCCGGGGCCCGGGTCGTCCACCGCGACAGCGTCCTGCCGCGGCTGCCCGCCCTCCCCGGCAAGGGTGAGGTGCTGTGGCGCTCCCTCCTGGCCACCACCGGCGACATCGTCTGCTTCATCGACGCCGACCTGCGCGCCTTCTCCTCCGTCTTCGTCTCCGGGATCATCGGCCCGCTGCTGACGGATCCGGACATCCAGTTCGTGAAGGCGATGTACGACCGCCCCCTGGAGACCGGCACCGAGGGTGCCGGGGCCGGGCAGGGCGGCCGGGTGACCGAGCTGGTGGCCCGCCCCCTCCTCAATCTCCACTGGCCGCAGCTGGCCGGCTTCGTCCAGCCCCTGGGCGGCGAGTACGCGGCCCGCCGCTCGCTCCTGGAACGGCTGCCGTTCCCGGTCGGCTACGGCGTAGAGCTCGGCCTGCTCGTCGACGCGCTCCACACCGTCGGCCTCGACGCCCTCGCCCAGGTGGACGTCGGCGTCCGCAAACACCGCCACCAGGACGGCCAGGCCCTGGGCCGGATGGCCGCCGCGATCTACCGGACCGCACAACTGCGCCTGACCCGCGGCCACTTGATCCGCCCCCGGCTCACCCAGTTCGACCGCGGCGAGCAGGGCTTCGTCCCGCGCACGACGGAGGTGGACACCGAGGAACGCCCCCCGATGGCCGAAATCCCGGAGTATGCGGCGCGGCGGGCGGCGTGACCTGCGCAATGGATCACGGGGCGGGAAGGGCGGAGCCCCCGTGCGCGAGGAGCGCGCGTACGGCGAGGCCCGGCGGCGCGGCACGTGTGCGCCCCGGAGCGGGCCGCGCCACCGCGGGCAGCATCCCCCGTACTTCCGTCAGCAGAGGGTCAGTTACTACCCGGTAGCCGCGGCGGCTAGGGTGGCGGAGTTGTTGATCTTCTCTTGACTGACACAGGGGGAAATATTTTGCGTATCTCTACGGGGCGGATCCTCGGCGCCATGGCGGCGGTGGGCGTGCTGGCCACAGCCACTCCCGCCCAGGCGCAGTCGGCCCACTCGGCGCAGCAGCCCATGACCAAGGCTGCCGTCGCCCAGCCCGCAGCCGCCAAGAACGGTGCTGCTGCGGCGGGCCTGCGCAAGCTGTACGACGAGCGCTTCACCGTCAAGCCCAACAACGGGCACTACCCGGGGCTCAAGGTGAGTCCGGCCAAGGCCATGAAGTCCCTGCATGACTGCTTCAACTGCTCGTTCCCCGTCAAGGGCGCGCCGAAGAAGTTCCCGAAGGAGAACCAGCGGCTCAACCTCGAAGCCTGCGCCACCTTCTTCGCCTGCAAGGACGCTCCGGTGCGCTACCACGGCATCGGCTCCATGAAGAACGCCTGGTACTTCACCGCGGAGAAGGGCCACTTCGACGGCAAGGGCTCGAAGGTCTACTTCAACTTCTACACGGACTCCAAGGGTTACCTGAAGCTCCACGTCGAGGGCTACGTCACCCACCCGAGCGTGCCGGACTCGCTCAACAAGCGGTTCGCCGTCGAGAAGTGGCAGAACTTTGCCCACAACATGGGCACCAAGCTCGACTGATCCCCTGCCGATGCCGGACGGGGTGCCGGCGGCCCTTGCGCCGCCGGCACCCCGTCCCGGCGGGCGGCGCGCGGCGGGATCCGACGTAGGCGAGTTCCGTACGTTTGCGCGGATCTGTGGGTGGTTAATCTGGCGTCATGATCTCCGAGAGGGTCTCCGAAGGCAATGCGGTGCCCGCGGGTGCCGAGGTTCTTGTGGCGTCCAATCGCGGGCCGGTCTCGTACGCCCTGGGGGAGAGCGGGACGCTGACCGCCAAGCGGGGCGGTGGCGGGCTGGTGTCCGGGCTGTCGGCCATCGGGTCCGATACGGATGCGGTGTGGGTGTGTGCCGCGCTCGGCGACGGTGACCGGGAGGCCGTACGGCGGACGGGTGGTGCCCTGGCCCCGGGCGACACCGGTGGACAACGCGTCCGGATGCTGGACATTCCGGCCGAGGTGTACACCGCCGCCTACAACGGCATCGCGAACTCCGCGCTGTGGTTCGTCCACCACATGCTGTACCAGACACCGCTGGAACCGGTCTTCGACGCGGAGTTCCGGGCGCAGTGGGCGTCGTACGAGAGCTACAACCGCGCTTTCGCCCAGGCGCTCGCCGACGAGGCCGCCGAGGGTGCGGCAGTGCTGGTGCAGGACTACCACCTGGCCCTGGTGCCGGGGATGCTGCGCACCCTGCGGCCCGACGTACGGATCGCGCACTTCTCGCACACGCCGTGGGCGCCGCCGGAGTACTTCCGGATGCTGCCGGACGACATCGCACGGCAGCTGCTGGAAGGCATGCTGGGCGCCGACCGGCTGGGGTTCCTCACCCATCGCTGGGCGGACGCGTTCGCCGCGTGCTGCGCCGCGGTCGTCGGCGGCACGGGCGACACCCGGATCGGCGTGTACGGGCTCGGGGCGGACGCCGACTTCCTGCGCGAGCGGTCGCAGCAGGAGGATGTCGCCGAGCGGCTGTCCGCCCTGCGGGAGCAGATCGGCACAGGGCCCGACGGGACGGCGCGCAGGACCGTCGTCCGGGTGGACCGGACCGAGCTGTCGAAGAACATCGTGCGGGGGCTGCTCGCCTACCGGGAGCTCCTGGCGGACCATCCGTCGTGGCGCGAGCGCGTGGTGCATGTCGCGTTCGCCTACCCCTCACGCCAGGACCTGGCCGTCTACCGGGAGTACACGGCGGAGGTCGGGCGGGTCGCCGAGGCGATCAACTCCGAGTACGGGACGGCGGATTGGCAGCCCGTCGAGCTGCACGTCAAGGACGATTTCGCGCGCTCGCTGGCCGCGTACCGCCTGGCGGACGTGGCGCTGGTCAACCCGATCCGGGACGGGATGAACCTGGTCGCGAAGGAGATCCCGGTGGTCTCCGACCAGGGCTGTGTACTGGTGCTCTCCCGGGAGGCGGGCGCCCACGAGGAACTCGGGCAGGACGCCCTCACCGTCAATCCGTACGACGTCAGCGGCACCGCACGGGCACTCCACGAGGCGCTGTCGATGGACACCGGGGAACGCAGCGAGCGCACGGCACGGCTGGCCGCGGCCGCCACGGCACTGCCGCCCGCACAGTGGTTCCTGAAGCAGCTGCGGGCGCTGAAGCCCTGAGAGAGGCGCCCCCGGCGATCAGCGGGCCCCGGCGGCCCCCATGGGACCGGCGGAACGTACGACATCGACGGCGGCCGGCAGCTCGTCCGCTAGGACGTGCCCCGTTCGCCCCCGGCCAGCCGGTCGGCGAGCGCGGCGAGGAGTCCGACGACTCCGGTCGGGCCGTCGACCACCAGATCGGCGCGGGCGGCGAGTTCGGCGACCTCGTTGCTGCCGCTGCACACCAGGACGCCGCCCAGGCCCTCGGAGCGGAGCTTTTCGACGGCGGCGAAGGCTGCCAGGTCGCCGAGGTCGTCACCGGCGTAGAGGACGGTGGTGGCGCCGGTCTCGCGGACCCAGTCGGCCAGGGCGACGCCCTTGTCCATGCCCGGCGGGCGGAGTTCGAGGACGAGGCGGCCCGGTTCGACGATCAGGCCATGGCGTTCGGCGAGTGCGGTGAGCGGGCCGCGCAGCCGGTCGAAGGCGCCCTGGGGGTCGGCGGCGCGGCGGGTGTGGACGGCGATGGCACGGCCGCCCTTGCGCTCGATGGCGGTCTCGACCCAGGTGCCGTGCCAGACGCCGGAGGCGTCCAGGACGCCGGGGAGTTCGGCCTGTATGGCGGCGACGCCCGGGTGCGGGGCGGGCGCGTGGACGGTGCCGGTGGCCGCTTCCCAGCGCTCGGCGCCGTAGTGGCCGAGGACGGTGAGATGGCCCAGGCCCGGTACGTCCGCGAAGCCGCCGAGGCGGACCGCGACGGTGGCCGGACGGCCGGTGATCACCGCCGCGGCACGCAGCCGCGGCACCAGGCGGCCGAGGGCGGCGACGGCGCCGTCATGGGCGCGGGCCTTCTCCGGGTCGGGGACGATATCGGCGAGGGTGCCGTCGAAGTCGAGGGCGATGACGGCGCGTTCCGGGTGGGCCAGCAGCGCGGCGAGGCCGTCGCGGCCGGCCGGGGTGCGCGGGGTCGGCACGGGTCCGGGTGTCGGCTGGGAGTGCGGCGCGGCGTTCGGGGGGCTGCCCATGGCGCCGACCCTACCGGCGCGGGGCGGGCGCCGGGGGTACCTCACGGTGGCAGCCGGAGGCGCACCGGGGCGCCGGGCCGGAGCACCCGGGTCAGCGGCGGGCGCGGCGGGCGTCCCGGACGCGGCGCAGGCGGTTGACCGTGACGGGGTCGTGGGCGAGCGCCCGGGGATCGTCCAGCAGGGCGTTGAGGAGTTGGTAGTAGCGGGTCGGGGAGATGCCGAGCTGCTCGCGGATGGCGCGCTCCTTGGGACCGGGGCCCGGCCAGGAGCGGCGCTCGACGGCGAGCACCGCCTCGTCCCGGGCGGAGAGCCCCGAGGAGCTCTCGCCGGCCTCGGGCCCGCCGCCCGTACGCTCCGTACCGCCTGTCATCACGCTTCCACGATAAGCGCACGGTCGGACAAGGCCCGGTCCGTCGCCCCGGCCGCCGCGGGCCCGCCCAGCTGCCCGCGCGCCCGCACCCGCACCCGCACCGTCATTCGCCGGTGTTGTCGGCCATGGCCGCGGTGTTCTGGATGTCGGTGAGCACCCCGGCCGGGTTGCCCCGCGGCCCGACCGCGGCGCCCATCTTCGCCTTGAGCGTTTTGGAGATCAGCGGCCAGGAGGTCTTGTTCGCCGGGTAGAACTCGGCGTTGGGGAGCTGCTCCAGGAATCCGTGCAGCTTGGTGTACTTGTCGTCGGCCTGCATCGCCTGGGAGGCGGAGGTGGTGACCGGCAGCAGGCCGTAGTCGCCGGAGAACTTCTCGACGTTCTTGTCGCTGTAGACGAAGTCGAGGAACTTGCCGGCCTGGACGCGGTGGCCCCCTTGCTTGAACGCCATCATCCAGTCGGCGACGCCCATGGTGGCCTTGGCCTTGCCGTTGGTGCCGGGCAGCTCGACGGTGCCGTAGTCGATGCCCTTGGCTGCGGCCTGCTTCATCAGGGTGGGGTGGCCGTTGAGCATGCCGACCTCGCCGTCGGCGAAGCCCTGGAAGGCTTCCTTCCGGTTGAGCTTGGCCGGGTCGGTGCCGGTCAGGCCCTTGCCGACGAGGCGCTCCTTCAGCCAGTCGAAGGTCTTGACGTTCTCCGGCGAGTCGATCGTGTACTTGCCGATGCTGTCGGTGTAGCCGCCGCCACCGCTGAGCATCCACTGCATCGTCTCGGCCTGGGTCTCCTCCGGGCCGAGCGGCAGCGCGAAGGGCATCTTGACGCCACGGGCCTTCAGCAGCTGGGCGTCGTGGGCGATGTCGTCCCACGTCTGCGGCGGGGAGGTGATGCCGGCCTGGGCGAACAGCTTCTTGTTGTAGAAGAGCCGCCGGGTGCTGGCGCCGAAGGGCATGCCGTACTGGACGCGGTTGTACTCGCCGGCCTCCGCGAGGGAGGGGGTGAAGTCGGCCTGCGTGGTCACGTTGAGCAGCTTGTCGGCGCTGTAGAGCCGGCCCTTGGCGGCGTAGTCCGCGTAGGCGCCGATCTGGGCGAGGTCGGGGGCCTTGCCGGCCTCGACCAGGTCCTCGACCTTCTTGTCGACGTCCGTCCAGCTGTAGACGTCGACATCGACCTTGATGCCCGGGTTCTTCTTCTCGAAGGCGCGGGCGAGCTCGTCCCAGTAGTGCTGGGAGCCGTTGGACTTGCTGTCGCCGTAATCCGCCGCGATCAGTTTGAGGGTGACGTCGTCGCTACCGGTGCCGCTGCCGCATCCGGTAAGAGTCAGTGTCATGGTGGTGGCGATTGCCGCCGCCAGGCTCAAGTACCGCCGCTGCACTGCCGTTACCGCCCTTTGTCCTGAAATTCCGTCTTGCCAGGTATGACTCGCCGCCCGAGGGGTGCCCCTTCGAACAGCATGAACAGCGAGTCTCCCCTGCGACCTTTACAAGGTCTACACCACCCCCCGTTTCGCGGAGGTACCGCCCTTCGGGCCACCCCCTCCGTACGATCCGCCCGGTGAGTGGACTAGACCTTTCGGCCCGGATCGCGCAAAACTGTTCCCGTGAGACACGTCATCGCCCTTGATGTGGGCGGCACCGGAATGAAGGCCGCCCTCGTAGGGGTGGACGCGGCGCCTTCCGGGGGGACGCCTGCCGGTCCCCCCGTTCTGCTGTACGAGGCGCGGCGCCCCACCGGCCGCGAGCGGGGCCCCGACGCGGTGGTCGAGGCCATCCTCGGCTTCGCCGCCGAGCTGCGCGACGTCGGCACGGACCGCTTCGGCGCCCCCGCCGCGGCGGCCGGCGTCGCCGTCCCCGGCATCGTCGACGAACGGTCCGGCACCGCCGTCTACGCCGCGAACCTCGGCTGGCAGGACGTACCGATGCGGGCGCTGCTGTCCGAGCGGCTCGGCGGCGTACCGGTCGCCCTCGGCCACGACGTCCGTACCGGCGGGCTGGCCGAGGGCCGGATCGGCGCCGGCCGGGACGCCGACCGGTTCCTGTTCGTCCCGCTGGGCACGGGGATCGCGGGCGCCATCGGCATCGGCGGCCGGATCGAGGCCGGTGCGCACGGCAGCGCGGGAGAGATCGGCCACATCGTCGTACGGCCCGGCGGGCGCGCGTGCGGCTGCGGTCAGCGCGGCTGTCTGGAGACGCTGGCCTCGGCCGCCGCGGTCGGCCGTGACTGGGCGGCGGTCTGCAAGGATCCGCAGGCCAGCGCGGCGGACGCGGCCAAGGCCGTGGAGTCCGGCGACGAGCGGGCCCGCGCGGTGTGGCAGAACGCCGTGGACGCCCTCGCCGACGGGCTGGTCACCGGCCTCACCCTGCTCGACCCGCAGACGCTGATCATCGGCGGCGGGCTCGCGGAGGCGGGCGACACGCTGTTCACACCTCTGCGGGAAGCGGTCCGCCGCCGCGTTACGTTCCAGCGGCTCCCCTCGATCGTTCCGGCGGCCCTGGGGGACGCCGCCGGGTGCCTGGGCGCAGGACTGCTCGCCTGGGATCTTCTCTCCACGGAGGTAACCGCCTGATGGCACAGCAACAGTCCGCGCAGCGGTCCTCGGACCCCGGGCGCACCGTCCTGGCCGGCGCCCGCCTCGCCCGGCCGTCCGGCGTCGTCGAGCGCGGCCGGATCGCCATCGAGGACGGCCGGATCGGCGATGTCCACAGCCGTGACCTCGACCTGGACGAGGCGGCGGCCGGGCGCACCGTGGACCTCTCGGGCCATCTCATCGTCCCCGGCTTCGTCGATATGCACGTCCACGGCGGAGGCGGCGGCTCGTTCTCGTCCGCCGACCCCGAAGAGTGCCTGAAGGTGGCCGAGACCCACCGCAGGCACGGCACCACCTCGATGGTCGCCTCCACCGTCACCGGCGAACTGGCCGACCTCGCCCGGCAGGCCGCGGTGCTCGCCGAGCTGGTCCAGCAGGGCGAGCTGGCCGGCATCCACTTCGAGGGCCCGTTCATCTCCGCACAACGCTGCGGCGCCCATCAGCCGGAGCTGCTGCGCGACCCGGACCCGGCCGACGTCCGCAAGCTCCTCGACGCCTCGCACGGCACCACGTCGATGATGACCGTCGCGCCCGAACTGCCCGGTGGCATGGAGTCCGTACGGCTGCTCGCCGACGCCGGGGTGATCGCGGCCATCGGCCACACCGACTCCACCTACGACGCCACCCGCCAGGCCATCGAGGCCGGCGCCACCGTCGCCACCCACCTCTTCAACGCAATGCCCGCGCTGGGCCACCGCGCGCCCGGCCCGGTCGCCGCGCTCCTGGAGGACGAGCGGATCAGCGTCGAGCTCATCAACGACGGCACCCATCTGCACCCCGCGATGCTCCAGCTGGCGGTGCGTGAGGCCGGTGCCGGACGGGTCGCGTTCATCACCGACGCCATGGGCGCGGCCGGCATGAACGACGGGATGTACCCGCTCGGCCCGATGCAGGTCGAGGTCAAGGACGGGGTCGCGCGCATCAGCGAAGGCCCCACGGCCGGTTCGATCGCCGGCTCCACCCTCACCCTGGACCGCGCCTTCCAGCGCGCCGTCACCGTCGACGGCCTGACGGTCGATCAGGCCGTACAGGCGCTTTCGGCCACCCCGGCCCGCCTCCTGGGCATCGACGACCGGACCGGCTCCCTCCAGACCGGCAAGGACGCCGACCTGGTGGTGCTGGACGCGGCATACGACCTGGTGGGAGTCATGCGCCGGGGCGAGTGGCTGGTGCGCCCGCCGGGCGTCTGACGCTCCGCACCGGCGGCGGGCAGCCGTACGGCCGGCCGCCCCTCCGCCCGGCCCCCGGGCAGCGGCGGCCGGTCCGGGTCTGGGCCAACCACCACCGGCGATGGCATGATCGCTCGCGCACTTGTCCGTATGCCACCGCCGCCCGCGGTTGCCCGACGCCCGGCCGCCCGGCCATGACTGCCCGGAGGGGCGACCATGATCCTTACGGTCACGCTGAACGCCGCCCTGGACATCACCTACCGCGTTCCCCGGCTCCACCCGCACGCCACGAACCGGGTCACCGAGGTGTCCGAACGGCCCGGCGGCAAGGGCCTGAACGTCGCCCGGGTGCTGGCCGCGCTCGGCCACCGCACGGTCGCCACCGGCTTCGCGGGCGGCGGCACCGGCACGGCGCTGCGCGCGCTGCTCGCGGAGACCGGGGTCACCGACGCCCTGGTCCCGGTCGGCGGCACCACCCGCCGCACCGTCGCCGTCGTCGACGCGGCCGGCGGAGACACCACCCAGCTCAACGAGCCCGGCCCGACCGTCTCCCCCGCCGAATGGGACACCTTCCTCGGCACCTACCGCGAACTGCTCGCCGACGCACGGGCGGTGGCACTGTGCGGCAGCCTCCCGCCGGGCGTTCCGGTCGATGTCTATGCCCGGCTCATCCGGGCCGCGCGCAGCGCCGGCGTCCCGGTCCTCCTCGACACCAGCGGCGAACCGCTGCGCCGCGGCCTGGCCGCCCGCCCCGACCTCACCAAGCCCAACGCCGAGGAACTCGCCGCCCTCACCGGCAGCACCGAGCCGCTGCGCGCCGCCCGCGACGCGCGCCGCCGCGGCGCCCACGCGGTGGCCGCCTCACTCGGCCCGGCCGGCATGCTCGCGGTGACCGCCGACGGCACCTGGCAGGCCACCCCGCCGCGGCAGATCGCCGGGAACCCGACCGGCGCCGGCGATTCCGCGGTGGCCGGTCTGCTCTCGGGCCTGGTGGAGGACCTGCCCTGGCCCGACCGTCTGACCCGCGCGGTGGCCCTGTCCGCGGCAACCGTACGGGCCCCGGCGGCGGGCGAGTTCGATACGGCTACGTATGAAGAGCTGCTGCCGCGTGTAGTGGTGACGGATCATCCGTCGGCGGCGTGAAGGGGAACGGCGGCCGGGCCGGACCTCTGAGGGGCGGCACGCCGCACCGTACCGGCACAGCGAAAAGCGGTGTGCTCCGGGGATCGTCCCCGCGGCACACCGCTCCTGCTCACCGGGCCGGCGCCGGCCCTGCCGTCAGCGCTTGACCTGGCCCGCCTTGAGGGTGACCTTGTCCAGGTTGAAGTCGCACTGGTTTCCCTGCTCGCAGGAGATCTTGATCGTGTTCGTGCCCTTGTTCAGCTGGATCCAGGCGAAAGTACGGGTCCAGCCCTTGTCCCACTCGCCCTCCTTCGCCCCGGCGAAGTTCTCCATGTTGAGCTTCGTCGAGCGCGGCTGGCCGTTGATGGTCAGCGAGGAATCGGCGTCCTTGCCCGGCACGCCGTAGCCGACGAAGAGCGTGTAGTCGCCGGACCGGGGCACATCGACGGTCCAAGTGGCGGACGCGCCAGGGGTGTTCATCCCCGCCACATACGTCCCGCCGGCCGAGCGCGCGCCCGGCACGTCCTTGGCCGTGGTCGCCCCGCCGTCCAGCCGCAGGCTGCCCGCGTCCTCCTTGGGCAGCTTGCCGGGAGCGGGCTTCTTGGGCTTGTCTCCGGGGGACACCGTGTCACCGGCGGTCGGGCCCGGCTTGCCCGCGGTGTCGTCCTTGGCGTTCTTGCCGTTGGTGAGCATCGCGACGCCGATGCCTATGCACACCACCGCGACCACCGCGACGGCGCCGATCAGCAGGCCGTTACGGCCGCGGCGCGGCTCCTGGCCGCCGTTGCCCGGGGCCGGGGCGGAGCGCGTGCGGTCGCCGCCGGGCAGCGTCTCCGGCGCGGCGTAGTGGGCGTTCTGCTGCCCGTACGTCACCTGCTGCGGAGCCTGCTGGCCGTACTGGCGCTGGCCGACGGCCCGCACCTGGTTGTAGGAGGTACGCGGGACGCCCGGCTGCCGCGCCGCCGGAGCATCGCCCGACGGGCCCGGTGCGCCGCCCTCGCCGCCTTCCGAGCGGTAGAGATAGGCGAACGGGTCGTCGTTCTCCGGCGTGTCCGCGCCGTTGTTGCCGGCCGTCATTCCGTGTCACTCCCAAGCGATCTGTGCGCGTCGTGCGCGTCTTCGCGCGTCGGCAGTCATTCTTCTGCGCGAACTGTCTTTCGGGCCCCCGGCGGCGCCGCGCCGCATCGGCGCAGCCTACCCCCTGAAGGCCGCCGCATACCGAGCCCGAAGGGCCACAAGATCGCTACGGATCGGTGAACTGCTGGTGCGGGGGCCGGAGCGGGCCCGGTGTGAGATACGCGGCACCGGGCCCGGCCGTCGCGGCGAAGCGCCCGTGGCTCAGCCCGCCGCCCGCCGGTTCGTCTTCGAGCGGGAGCGCTTCTCGACGTACATCCGCTGATCGGCCGACTCCAGCACTTCCTCGGCCGTCATCCCGCAGCTCGCCCAGCCGATGCCGAAGCTGGCGCCCACCCGGACCGCCCGGCCCTCCACGCGGATCGGCGGGATGATCGCGTTCCGCAGCCGGACCGCGAGGTCCTCGGCGTCGGCGGTGCCGAGGCCGTCGGCGAGCACCACGAATTCGTCGCCGCCGAGCCGGGCGACCGTATCGCCGTCCCGGACGCCGCTGGTCAGCCGGCGGGCGACCTCTATCAGCACCGCGTCGCCGGTGTTGTGCCCGAAGCGGTCGTTGATCGACTTGAAGCCGTCGAGGTCGCAGAAGAGGACCGCGAGCCCCTTCGAGCCGTCGTCGGCCGGCCCGTCCGCGGGGGCGACGAGATGGACATGGTGGTCGAACGGGGCCGGGAGCCCGCCCTCGAAGCCGTCGAGCCCGTCGAAGGGCTCCTTCCCGTCCGGCCGGAAGCCGTGCGCGTCCCGGGGATCGGTGTGGATGACACCCGAGGAGGCGTAGGCGTCCGCCATCGAGCCGGGCGGGCGGGAGCACAGCCGGGCGCCGAGCCGGGTCCGCAGCTCGGCGCTGTTGGGCAGCCCGGTCAGCGAATCGTGGCTGGCGCGGTGCGCGAGCTGGAGCTCGTGGCGCTTGCGCTCCTCGATGTCCTCGACGTGGGTGAGCAGGAAGCGGGGGCCGTCGGTGGTGTCGGCGACGACGGAGTTGCGCAGCGAGACCCACACGTAGGTGCCGTCCCGGCGGGCCAGCCGCAGCTCGGCCCGGCCACCCTCGGCGGAGGTGCGCAGCAGCGTGCCGATGTCCTCGGGGTGGACCAGGTCGGAGAAGGAGTAGCGGCGCATCCCGGAGGCCGGGCGGCCCAGCAGCCGGCACAGCGCATCGTTGGTCCGTAGCAGCCGCCCGTGCTGGTCACCGCCCATTTCGGCCACGGCCATACCGCTCGGCGCGTACTCGAACGCCTGGCGGAAGCTCTCCTCGCTGGCGCGCAGCGCCTGCTGCTCGCGCTCCAGCCGGACCAGGGCGCGCTGCATATTGGCCCGCAGCCGGGCGTTGCTGATCGCGATGGCGGACTGGAAGGCGTACATCTGGAGGGCTTCCTGGCCCCAGGGGCCGGGCCGCCGGCCGTTGCGCGGCCGGTCGACGGAGATCACTCCGAGCAGCTCGCCGCCGCCGTTCGCCGCGGTGTACATGGGCGCGAAGAGGCGGTCCATGGGGTGCCACTCGTCGGGGAAGCGGGGTGCGGGTCCGGCCGTATGCCACTGCGGTACGTCGTCGTCATCGAGCACCCAGCCCTCGGTGTGCGGGATGAAGCACAGGTCGCCCCAGCGCTCGCCCATGGACAGCCGGCGGTCCCAGGAGGTGCGGGAGCCGACCCGTCCGGCCATCAGCGCCTCGGCGCCCGCGCTGCCGGCGACCGCGGCGACCACGAGATCGCCGTCGGGGCGGACGAGATTGACCGCGGCCAGCTCATAGCCGAGCCCGGTGATCGCGCCGTCGGCGACCGTCTGAAGGGTTTCCGCGAGGCTGCGTGCGGTGTTCAGCTCGGCGACCACTTGGTGCAGCTGCCGCAGGGTCGCAAGACGGACGTACGGCTCCGACTCGGTCTCCATCGCTCGCTCTCCCTGAGACCTCGACAGCAAACTCCACGATTCCTTGTCGTCCGATTCCACGCTCACTGAATCACAGTGAGCTGTTCACCCGGTACACAGGGTCAACAATTAGCGCCTGCTGTGACTCAAGTCACAAACCCGTAAAGACGTTTGGCGATCTCCCAGAAAGCCACCACGGAAGCGCGCCTTCACTCTTTCTACACTTCCTGAACGCAAATTTCCGAGCGTTCCGGACTTCCGTCGTCAGACCTAGGACGCGGATGGTCCCCGGGCCCGATGCGCGCAGGGGGCCGACGAAGTTAGCGTTTATGGCGTGTTCACGAAAAGCCCTGCCGATACAGCAGCCTCCGGGCCCGCCGCCTCTTCCGCACCCACCGTCGCCCTCACCTCCGTGCCGGGCGGTACGCCCATCCCGCATTCTGTGGGAGTGAGTGACGAAGAATTCCGCGCCGCCCTGTCCCGCCTCGCCGCCGGAGTGGTGCTGATCACCGCCCACGACCCGGACGAGGGGCCGCACGGCGAGGACATCGGCATGACCGCCACGGCGTTCCTGTCCGTGTCCCTCGATCCGCCGCTCGTGATGGTGAGCGTTCGCAACGACTCACGGATGGACGACCTGCTGGAGCTCCAGCCGCTCTGGGCGGTGTCGGTGCTCTCGGGGCATCAGCGGCAGATTGCCGGACGGTTCGCGATGAAGGGGCGCATCAGCGACCGGCTGCTCTTCGCGGACATTCCCTTCGTACGGGGCGAAGTGTCCGGTGCCCCGCTCGTCGGCGGAGCGCTCGCGACCATGGAGTGCCGCACCGAGCAGCGGGTCGTGGCCGGCGATCACACGCTCGTCATCGCCCGCGTACTGGCCACGTCGATTCCGAACGAGGACGACGGGCCGCTGACGTATTTCCGGGGGAAGTACCGGCAGTTGGGATGAGAGCCGGGAGGCAGCTGGCGTGAGAGCCGGGAGGCGCCGGCGGGCGGGGCGGCCGGAGGGGGCGGTCAGCCCCAGTCGCGGCCCGAGCGGCCGCGCTTGGTGTCGCCGCGCTGCTTCTTCTCGCGCAGCCGCCGCTCATTGATGCCCCGCGGGATCCGCGACTTGCGGCGCGGCTTGGGCGGGGGCGCGGTGGCCTCGGCGAGCAGCGAGGCCAGCCGGACGGCCGCGGTCTCGCGGTTGCGCCACTGCGAGCGGTGCTCGGAGGCGCGCACCGACAGCACGCCGTCGACCAGCCGGCCCGCCAGCCGCTCCAGGGCGCGCTCCTTCCACACCGGCGGCAGCGCCTGCGTCCTGCCGAGGTCGAGGCGCAGCTCGACCTGGCTGTCGCTGGTGTTGACGTGCTGGCCGCCCGGACCTGAGGAGCGCGAGAAACGCCATACGAGCTCGGCCTCTGGAAGGACGACCGAACCGCGGATGACATAGGGCCCGGACATGAGTCCTATGATCTCGCGTGCCACAGGGCCCCGTCACCCGCTTTTCGGGGCATTCGCCGGGGCGTCCGCATCAGGATTCGGCAAAGAGAGTAAAGACTCCTGGAACCTGGCGGTCCCCTCATCGCGTTGTGGTGGGTGACGGTAGCTTCGTCCGCAGTACGGAGCCCGACGATTCGACGAGTCGACAAGGAAAGGGACATCCCATGGCTGTAAGCCTGTCCAAGGGCGGCAACGTCTCGCTCACCAAGGAGGCACCGGGCCTTACCGCCGTCACGGTCGGCCTCGGCTGGGACGTCCGGACCACCACCGGCACGGACTTCGACCTCGACGCGAGCGCGATCGCGGTCAACCCGAGCGGCAAGGTCTTCTCCGACCAGCACTTCGTCTTCTTCAACAACAAGGCCACGCCGGACCAGTCCATCGTGCACACCGGTGACAACGTCACCGGCCAGGGCGAGGGCGACGACGAGCAGATCAACGTCAACCTGGCGGCGCTGCCGGCGGACATCGAAAAGATCGTCTTCCCGGTCTCGATCTACGACGCCGAGAACCGCAGCCAGAACTTCGGCCAGGTGCGGAACGCCTTCATCCGCATCCTCAACCAGGCCGGCGGCACCGAGATCGCCCGCTACGACCTCAGCGAGGACGCGGCCACCGAGACCGCCATGGTCTTCGGCGAGCTGTACCGCAACGGCGCGGAGTGGAAGTTCCGCGCGGTGGGCCAGGGCTACGCGTCCGGCCTCGTCGGCATCGCGCAGGACTTCGGCGTCAACGTCTGAGTCACGCCTGCATCCTGGCGCGCGGCCAGGTCGGCGCAACGGAGGGCCGGTTCCCCTGGGGGGCCGGCCCTCGGCGTGTTCCGAGGGCACTGCCACCGGGCGGACGGGCGCCCCGCGGCCTCGCTCAGGCCACCGCGCTCCCGGCCGCTTCGGGGGGCGCGGCCAGCGCCGCCACCTCGTCGAGCGACAGCCCGAGCGTGCCGGCCAGCGCGGCAACCGTGAAGAACGCCGGTGTCGGCGCCCGGCCGGTCTCGATCTTCCGCAGCGTCTCGGCGGACAGTCCCGCCGCCGCCGCGACCTCGACCATGCTCCGCTCGCCGCGCGCCCTGCGCAGCAGCGCGCCGAGCCGCTCACCGCGTTCGCGTTCCCAAGGGGTCAGTGGAGTTCGCACCATGCCCGTGATACTAATACCGGTAAACAAATACCGGTAAATAAATACCGCCTCTGCGCGAGGCCGGCGCCGGCTCACCGTTCCTCAACTACCAGCCCTCCTTCGCCACCACCCCCTTCCCCGCAGTCCTCTGCACCTCCGTCAATGACGCGATCGTGCACGGCATCCCGGACGCCACGCGGCTGCGCGACGGCGACCTCGTGAGCATCGACTGCGGCGCCCTCGTGGACGGCTGGGCCGGCGACGCGGCCGTCAGCTTCACGGTCGGCACCGCCCGCCCCGAGGACCAGCGGCTCATGGACACCACCCGGCAGGCGCTGGAGGCGGGCATCGCGGCGGCCGTGGTCGGCGCCCGGATCGGCGACATCTCCCATGCGATCGGCAGCGTGGGGCGCGCCGCCGGCTACGGCATCCCGCGCGACTTCGGCGGACACGGCATCGGCCGCCAGATGCACGAGGACCCGTCGGTCCCCAACGACGGCCGCCCCCACCGCGGCTTCCCCCTCCGCCACGGCCTGCTCATCGCCATCGAGCCGATGTTCCTGGCCGGCGGCAAGCACACCTACTACGAGGACGGCGACGGCTGGACCCTGCGCACCACGGACGCCTCCCGCGCCGCCCACTTCGAGCACACGGTGGCGGTGACGGACGAGGGGCCGCGGGTGCTGACCACGGTGTAGCGGGGCATGGCGGGAGCAGGCACGGGCGGGGCGGACGCGGGCGACCCGCCGCCACACCGGCGTGACACCATCAAGACGTGATCGACCTCGGGTACTCCCTCTCCCGCCGCTTCCCGGATCCGCCGCAGACGGACTACCGGACCGCGGACGTGCGCACGCTGCGCCATGACCTCTTCTGCGGCGATGTCTACCTCGCCGACACGAAGACGGACCGCGAGCTGTCCACGGCCTGGGGCTGGGTGCCGGTTCTCGACTTCGCCTGGGCGCTGTGCGACATCGTCGAGCAGCTCGACACCGACCCCCGGGGCAACCGTTCGGCCCGCCCGGTCCACGCCGAGCTGGACTTCACCGAATCCGCCGACCGGATCTTCTTCGAGCGCCGCTTCGGGTGGGTGGACGTGGACGCCGACTGGATGCCGGCCGACGAGGACCCGCTCACCTTCAACCACTCCGCGCTGCGCCGCGAGGCCCGCGACTTTCTGCACGACCTGATCGCCGACCTCACCGACATGCACGACGGCCTCGACGACAACCCGGCCATCTGGGACCTCCAGGCCCGCTTCCCCCGCATCTGACCACGGGCCGCCCCGGCCGCGTGCGCACGGCCGCGCCGCATGCGGCGACGGAGGCGCGGGCCCGGTGGCGGACCCTGGCGGCGAACCCGGGTGACGCGGTCCCCGGTAGCGGACTCGCCGCTACGGCTCGGTAGCGCCGTCGCCGTACGCCGGCTGCGCCCTCACTCCACCCGTACGCCTATCTGCGCCGCGAACGCCGGGGCCAGGTCGAGCAGTTGGGACGCGCTGATCACCGCGCCCGACAGCCGGTCGATGCCCCGCGCGATGTCCACCGCGGCCGCGCCCCGCAGATCGACGTCCTTCATCCGCGCCTCGGAGAAATCGGCCCGGGCCAGGGTGCAGCCGTCGAACGTCACCCGCTCCAGCTCCGCCCCCGCGAAGTCCGCCTCGACCAGCACACACCCCTCGAAGGCGACATCCCGCAGCTTCGCCTTCCGCAGATTGGGGAAGTCGATCTTCCCGCCGCGCACCACGACCCGCTCCAGCACCGCACCGTGCAACTGCGTCCCGCCGAGCCGGGCCTCCGTCACCTCCACATCGCGCAGTGACGCCTGGGAGAGATCCGTGCCGACCCCGCGCACCCCGCTCAGCACACTGTCGATGATCCGCGCCCGGCCGAGCACCGTCTCGTCGAGCGTGCACCGCCGCAGCGCGCAGTCCATGAAGCGGGCGCCGCGCGCCGACTGCCCGGCCCAGTCGGCGCCGGTGAACTCCAGCCCGTCGTAATCCCCCTCGTCCTCCAGCTCCCCGCCGTCGTACGCCACCAGCTCCGGCAACCGCACCTGCGGCCGCCGCACCGCCCGCACCGTCTCCTTGCCGCGCCCTGCCACGCGATCACTGCCTTCCTGCCGTCCGCGCCTGTCCGCCGTGCCTGTCCACGCCTGCAACCCATCGTGAACCACGCCACTGACAATGCGCCCCGACCTGCGGAAACCCCTGATTTCCGGAGCGGATGCCGGTGCCGGACGCCGCGGGCCCTCGTCCGCCCGGCCGCCCGACCGGCGGCCCTACCGCACCACCGCCATCTCCCGCGCGGTCAGGTTCAGCCGCCGCCCGCCCGAGTCCGTACACGTCACGATGTCCTCGATCCGGACCCCGAACCGCCCCGGCAGATAGATCCCCGGCTCGATCGAGAAGCACATCCCGGGCACCAACGGCAGATGCTCGCCCTCCACCAGATACGGCGGCTCGTGCGTGGTCACCCCGATGCCGTGCCCGGTCCGGTGGATGAAGTACTCGCCGTACCCGGCAGCCTTGATGATCTTCCTGGCCACCCGGTCGATGTCCTGGCACGCGACGCCCGGCCGGACCGCCTCGAACGCCGCCTGCTGCGCCTCCCGCACGATGTCGTGCACCTTGCGCTCCTCGGCGCCCGGCTCCCCGACATGCACGGTCCGCGAGGTGTCCGACCCGTACCCGTCCTTGAGACCACCGAAGTCCAGCACGACCATGTCGCCGTCCTCGATGACCCGCTCCCCGGCCTCGTGGTGCGGATTGGCGCCGTTGGGGCCCGATCCGACGACCGTGAAGTCCACCTGGCTGTGCCCGTGCCCGGTCAGCAGCCGCGCCAGGTCCGCCGCCACCTCGGATTCCCGCCGCCCGCCGAAGCGCACCCGCAGGATCTCCTCGTACGTCGCATCCGCGGCGGCCCCGGCCGCGGCCAGCCGCTCCACCTCATGGGCGTCCTTGACGGCGCGCAGCATCGGCAGCACCTCCGTCAGCGCGGCGTACGCGGTCCCCGGCAGCGACCGCTGGAACCCCAGCAGATGCAGCGCCCAGGTCGCGTCGGACACCCCGTAACGCCCCTGCGGATCCACCCACTTGGCGACCTCCGCATAGGGCTCCGACCCGTCGGTCCACCCCGACACCTCCAGCGCCCGAGCCCCCGGAGAGAGCTCCGCATCCGGGTACTCCAGTACGGGCACCAGCAGCCGCGAGCGCCGCCCCGGCTCGATCACCAGGGCGGTCAGCCGCTCGGTGGCCGCGGGCGGCCGGTAGCCGCACAGCCACACCAGATCAGGACCCGGCGTCACGATCAGCCCGGCCAGCCCGGCGTCGGCCGCGGCCCGGCCCGCCCGGTCCATCCGCCGCTCGTAATCCTCATGCGTCATCGAAGTCACCATGCCGGTGAACTTACGCCGGTAGGCCTCCCCCCGCCCGTCAAAACCCTTCCCCCACCGGCCCCTTCACCCCTCCAGTTCAGCCTCCCGCCACCCCTCCGGTTCAGCGCTCCGGTTCAGCCCTCCGCCGTCGCGAGCGGCGCCGCCTCGCTGCCGATGTGGCTGCGGTACTCGCGCAGGGCGCGGGCGCTGTTCCAGCCGAGCGCGCCCACCACGCGGCCGCGGTCCCGGTAGAGCGCGACGAACTTGCGTGCCCCCGGGTCGCCGTCGACGCATTCGGCCCGCGCACCGGGGGGACACCAGCCATGAAACTGGATCTTGGCGTCGTACTGATCCGTCCAGCCGAACGGGACCGGTGCGTAAGGCGTCGCGTCCCCGGGGCCGGCGAGGAGGTTCTTGGCGACGACCAGGGCCTGTGTGGTGGCGTTCGTGCGTTGTTCGAGGCGGACGCGACCGCCGGTGGCCGGGTGCGGCCAGTTGGCGACGTCCCCTGCCGCGTAGATCCCGGGCGCGGCCCGGCAGTGGATGTCGCAGCGCACCCCGTCGCCCAACGGGATGCCGGAGCCGGCCAGCCAGTCGGTGGCCGGTACCGAGCCGATCGCGACCACGACCACGTCGGCGGGGAGCCGGCTCCCGTCGTCGAGCACCACCTCGGTGACCCGGCCGCGCTCGCCGGTCAGGCCGCCGACCCCGTGTCCCATGCGCAGACGGACTCCGTGGTCCCGGTGCAGACCGGCCACCAACCCGCCTGCCCAGGTGCCGACTTGCCCGGCCAGCGGGGTGGGCGCGACATCGACGAGCGTGACGTCCAGGCCGAGCCCCCGTGCGGTGGCGGCGGTCTCGCTGCCGAGGAATCCGGCGCCGATCACCACGACCCGGGGGCCGCTCAGCAACTGCGTGCGCAACGTCAGGGCGTCGTCGAGGGTGCGCAGCACATGCACACCGGCCAGGTCGTGGCCGAAGGGCAGCCGCCGCGGCCGCAGCCCCGTCGCGATGACCAGGCCGTCGTAGCGCAGCCGGTCCCCGTCCGCGAGGGTGACGGTGCGCGCCGCCGGGTCCAGGCCGGTCGCCCGGCAGCCCAGGCGCAGGTCCAGCGCCAGGCGCCGGAGGTCCGCGTCCTGGCGCAGCACGGTCGCCTCCGGTTCCCGTTCACCGGCCAGGACCTGCTTGGACAGCGGCGGCCGGTCGTACGGGGGCCGCAGTTCCTCGCCGACCATGGTCAGCGTCCCGGTGAAGCCCTCGCGCCGCAGGGCCTCTGCCGTGGTGAGGCCCGCGGCCGAGGCGCCCACCACGACGATCCGGTCCCTCGCGGGCACTACTTCCGCACCTCGATGGCCAGCGCCGGGCAGCGGGCCGCGGCGTCCTCCACCGAGGAGTGCAGCGCGTCCGGCGGGAGGGCGTCCAGGAGGACGACGATGCCGTCATCCTCCCGCTGGTCGAAGACCTCCTCGGCGGCCAGAACGCACTGACCTGCGCCGACGCACTTGTCCTCGTCGATGATGACCTTCATCGGAATTCTCCTTCTCCTGTCTCTCCGGTGATGCGGTGTCGCGTGGCAGCCGTGCCGCCGGCCGTGCGGGCGGCGGCTACCAGGTCACGGGCAGTGCGTGGACGCCGTAGATGAGCATGTCGTCGCGCATCGGCACCTGGTCCGCCGGTACGGCCAGCCGCAGGGTGGGGAACCGGTCGATAAGGGCGGACAGCGCGGCCTTCATCTCCACCCGGGCCAGTTGCTGGCCGATGCACTGGTGGGCGCCGTGCCCGAACGCGAGGTGCGGGCTGTACTTCCGGTGCACGTCCAACTGGTCGGGGTCGCCGGGGAACTGTTCCGCGTCGCGGTTCCCCGACGTCAGGGAGGCGAGCACCGTGGTGCCGGCCTCGATGTGGTGGCCGTCCAGTTCCAGGTCCTCCCGTACCACGCGGCGCAGGCCGAACTGAATGATCGTCAAGTAGCGCAGGAGCTCCTCGACGGCGTTGTCCCACAGCGAGGCGTCCGCGCGCAGTGCCGCCAGCTGGCCGGGGTTGCCCAACAGGCACATGGTTCCCAGCGCGATCATGTTCGCCGTGGTCTCGTGCCCGGCGAGCAGCAACAGCGCCCCGACACCGGCCATTTCCTCGTCGGTGAGACTGCCTTCCTGCACCAGGCCGCTGAGGATGTCGTCGGTGGGGCGGGCACGCTTGGCGAGGACCAGTTCGTGGATGTGCCGGTTCATCGCCAGGTGGGCCTGCTGGACCTCCTCCTGGCTCGCGTCGAGCCTGAGCATGGTGCTCGAATTCCGCTGGAAGTCCGCACGGTCCTCGTACGGCACGCCGAGCAGCTCGCAGATCACCAGCGAGGGGATGGGCAGCGCGAAGGCCTGGACGAGGTCGACCGGCTGCTCGGCGGACGCCATCGCGTCCAGGTGCTCGGCGACGATCCGTTCCACCGCGGGGGCCAGCTGCCGCATCCGGCGCACCGTGAACTGGCCGGTGAGCAGCCGTCGGATCCGGGTGTGCTCCGGGGCGTCCATCATGATGAACATCCCCGGCGGAGGCGGCGGCACCGGTGTACCGGCGGGCACGGCAGCGGCCCGCGCCGGCCGGCGGTTCGCGCCGAACCGCGGGTCGGACAGCACCGCCCGTACGTCCGCATGCCGGGTGACCAGCCAGCCGTTCGTACCGTCCGGGAAGGCCACCGGCGCGATCGGGGCCTCTTCGCGCAGCGTCCGGTACTCCTGCGGCGGGTCGAACGGGCAGGTCCGCACCATCGGCTGGGGCCTCGCGGCGGGCTGGGTCCGGGTGGTGGGCCGGGTGTCGGTCATCGAACGGTCCTTTCCAGAGGGTGTGCAGGGTCGGCGCCGGTACCGGCGCTTTCGCGCAGGGGCGGGTCGCAGCGGTGCGCACCGACGGAGCGCCGGTAGACGCGCCACCCCAGCAGTGCGCCGAGCGCGAAGACGAGGGGCCCGAAGACATCGACCGAGCCGAGGGCGACGGCCTGGCCGGACAGGAACAGCGGGAGCTGGACGGCCAGCATCAGGACGTTTCCGGCGAAGAGGACCAGGCTGCCCTTGGCGAAGGCCCGGCGGCGCACCGCGCAGCGGCGCCACCCGGTCCGCTCCCCCGTGAGCAGCCCCACCATCAGCCCCATCGGCGGCCATCCGAGCAGGATCAGCACCGGCGCCACCACGGCCATCACGCAGTGCAGCAGCACGTGCGGGAGGAAGAAGGCGGTGGCCTGTCCGGTACGTGCGGCCAGCGCGCCCTGGACGCAGACGAGGCCGAGGACGCCGAGTGCGCGCCATACGGGCTCCCCGCGGATCAGCCGGAAGGCGAAGACCCCGGCCCCGGCGGCGAAGGCGAGCGTGAGGGCGACGCCGAGGCGATGGGTGAGGGCGAAGGTCACGGTGAATCCGAAGACGGGCGCGATGTCGACCACGGCGCCGCGCAGCCGTTTCTGCACGGCGGTCCGGACGGCGTCCGCACCGCCGGCTTCGTGAGGTGCGGCAGGGTCCACGGGATCTCCAGGCTTCTCGACGGACGGTGCTCGGGCCGATGTCGTGGCTCAAGAGAAACCGGCCCCGCTGACCCGTCCCGGTCGACAACCTGACCGTTTCCTGACCGCCTCCGCACGGCCCCGGGGAACGAACGCCGCCCGGGGGAACTGGTGCCCGGGGCGGCTCGTTGTCGTCGCAGACTCCATGACGTGATTGGTGCCTGCTATGCCCTCCGCCTCGCCGACGAGTGACGCACCGTTGCCCCGGGGAAAGGGGCAACGGCTGCTTGTCGTGGACGACGACCCGCGGATGACGGAGCTGCTGGAGACCACCCTGGGCCTTGCGGGGTACACGGTGGCGACCGCGGGGTGCGGCGCCGGGGCCCTGCGCGCGTACGAGGCGCGGCCCCCGGATCTGCTGGTCCTGGACGTCATGCTGCCCGACCTGGACGGCTTCACCGTGTGCCGGCGGCTGGTGGAGAACGGGGCGCGGCTGCCGGTGCTGTTCCTGACGGCGCGCGACTCCGTCGAGGACCGGGTGACGGGCTTCGCCATGGGCGCGGACGACTACCTCACCAAGCCCTTCAGCCTGCCCGAGCTGCTGGCCAGGGTGCACGCCTTGTTGCGGCGGGCCGGCCGGTCGGCGGAGGCCGGCCCGATGCTGCGGTTCGCCGATCTGACCGTGGACGAGCGCAGCAGGCGGGTGCGGCGCGGGGACCGGCTGATCGCGCTGTCGCCGACCGAGTACAAACTGCTGCGTTATCTGCTCATCAACGCCGACCACGTGATGTCGAAAGAACAGATCATGGACCACGTGTGGCAGCACCACTTCGGAGAGGGCGTCGTCGAGAAGCTGGTGTCCCGGCTCCGGGCGAAGGTGGACGCGCAGGACCCCGCCCTGATCCACACGATGCGCGGATTCGGCTACAGCCTGCGGCTCCCCGGAGACGGTTGATGGCCGGCGCCTGGCGAGGCTCCTTGCGGGCCCGGCTGATGGTGGGGGTCGTCCTGCTGGCGGCCGGGGGCATGGTGGCCGTCAACGCGGTGTCACTGATCGGGCTGCGCCTCAACCTCATCGACGGCGCCGACACCACTCTCACCAAGACCCGCGACATTGTTCAGGACCGGGTACGCCACCGGACCACCCCGGTCGACGAGGCCAGCCTCAACTCCTTCATTCCCGACGGCGTCTACATCGCGCTGGTCGACGACCACGGCCGGGTGGTCGCCCGGACCCCAAGCCGGGACCTCAACGGGAAGCCCCGGTCCCGTCCCGACCTGCCGACGCCGGTCCCGGACGGATTCGCCGCGCACACCCTCACCGTGTCGGCCCGGGGAGCACCCGTACCGCGCTACCGCGCCCTGAGCTTCCCCATCGGCCGGCCCGCCACGGTCCGCCGCGCGCCGGGCACCCCGCCCCAGCCGTTCAGCACGGTCGTGGTCGCCAAGAGTCTCCAGCCGGCCGAGGACGTCGTGTACTGGCTGATCGGCGCCGATGCCGCCGCCACCCTGGGCGCGCTCGGCGGCATCGTGCTCCTCAGCCGCGGCGTACTGCGCGTGGGCCTGCGGCCGTTGCGGGACATGGCCGCCACCGCGACGGCGATCGCCGACGGCGACGTCGACCAGCGCATCGAGGTCGCCCGGCCCTGCTCCGAGGTGGGAGAGGTCGGCACCGCCCTCAACCGGGCCTTCGACGAGCGGCAGCGGTCCGAGGAACAGCTCCGGCAGTTCGTGGCCAACGCCTCGCACGAGCTGCGCACACCACTGACCACGATCCGCGGCTGGGCCCAACTCCATCTGCACGGTCTGGCCCAGGATCCCGAGCTGATCGAGCGGGCGATGCAGCGCATCGAGGGCGAGGCCGCCCGCATGCACGCCACGGTCGAGGAGCTGCTGCTGCTCGCCCGTCTCGACCTGGGCCGCCCGCTGGCCGGCGAACCGGTCGATCTCGGCACGATCGCCGACGAGGCCGTCACCGACGCCCGCGTCCGCGACCCCGGCACACCGATCACCGCCGAGGTGCAGGGCGAAGTCTTCGCCCGCGGCGACGAGGACCGGCTCCGGCAGGTGCTGCAAAACCTCCTCAGCAACGCCCTGCGCCACACCCCGCCCGGCACACCGATATCCGTGGCGGCGCGCCCGCTGCCCGGCGGGACGGTGGAGCTGACGGTCGCCGACCGAGGCCCCGGCATGGCCCCCGACACCGCGCACCGCATCTTCGAACGCTTCTACCGCGGCGACGAGTCCCGCGATCCGGCCGCCGGCGGCGCGGGCCTCGGCCTGAGCATCGTCCAGTCGATCGCCGAAGCCCACGGCGGCACGGTGACCGTACGCACCGCGCCCGGCGAGGGCAGCACCTTCACCGTCACCCTGCCCGCGGCACGTTGAACGGCCGGGGGCCTCCCGCACCGAACGCTCGGACGCTCGGACGCCGGCCGTCTCAGGGCGCGGGCTCCCCCCCCCCACCAGCCGGACCGCCCCCCCCACCCCCGGGACCATTCCGGATCCACCGGATCCACGTGCATGTACCGAACAGCTCGGGGCATCCGCACCTCGAACGGGGCACGGCACAAGTACGGATGGGAGCAGACGTGGTCGTCAACAGCACAACGGCAACAAGGACCGGGCACGAGAGCGGGACGACGGCTGACGTGCCCCTCGCTCAGGCTCCGACCCGGGCGCCGGCGGAGGCCCTCCCCCTGATCGAGTCCCCGGAGACGCTCGCTCCGCGCGACGCCCGGGAGCTGACCCGCCTGTTCTTCGCGCGGCTCGAAACTCTGGAAGAGGGCACGCACGAGTACCAGTACGCGCGCAACACCCTCATCGAGATGAACCTCTCGCTCGTGCGCTACGCCGCCCGCCGGTTCCGCAACCGCGGCGATGACATGGACGACATCATGCAGGTCGGCACGATCGGCCTGATCAAGGCCATCGACCGCTACGAGCTCTCCCGTGAGGTCGAGTTCACCACTCTCGCCATCCCCTACATCACGGGCGAAATGAAGCGGTTCTTCCGCGACACCACCTGGGACGTGCGCGTTCCGCGCCGTCTCCAGGAACTGCGCGTCGACCTCGCCCGCGCCAACGAGCACCTCGCCAACGAACTCGGCCGCGACCCCAAGGTCTGCGAACTCGCCGCGCATCTGGACATCACCACGGAAGAGGTCATCGAGGGCCAGGTCGCCGCCAACGGCTACAACGCCTCTTCCATCGACGCGCCCCTCAACGACGACGGCAACGACGCACCGCTCGCCGACCTGCTGGGCGAATGCGACCAGGACATGGACCTCTTCGAGGACCTCCACGCCCTGGCGCCCCTCCTGGACCAGCTCGAAGAGCGCGACCGGCAGATCCTGGAGCTGCGCTTCGGCCAGGAGATGACACAGTCCCAGATCGGCGAAGTCCTGGGCATCTCCCAGATGCACGTCTCCCGCCTGCTCACCCGCTGCCTGTCCCAGCTGCGCGACGGTATGGCTGTCACCAGCTGATCCGCCCTTCGCCCGACGGGCGTCTGCGCCGCGGCGCAGACGCCCGTCAGCTCTGTCCCGCGCCCGGCAAGTCCTGTCCCCCGCCCGGCAGTCCCGCTCCCCGCCCGTCAGTCCCGTTCCTGTCCTTGGTCTCCTTGATCTCCTTGGTCTTCCCGGTCTCCCTGGTCTCCTCGGTCGACGTAGCGCTGGAGCACGTCGCAGGTGTGCTGGAACTCCTCCATGAGCCGGGTGGACTCGACGACCAGGACCCCGTACGGGAGGGCCGGGTCGGCGAGCGGCAGTGCGGCCTGTTCCGCCTCCTCGGTCACCTGGCGGCAGCGTTGCTGAGCGGTGTCCGCCAGGCGGCACAGCTGCTGCGCCTGGTCGTGGAGGTCGTCCTCGTCGAGCGTGCCGAGGACTTGTGTGATGTCGGCGATGGCTTCCAGGAAGTCGGCGTAGCGTCCGAGGAAGGTCCGGTAGGGGCGGCTCTCCTCCTCCTGCCACTTGTCGATGCTCCGGGTGAGCGACGCCATCTGGTACAGCGCGCGTTCCAGCGCCTCCAGCACCGCGCCGTACCCCTCGAAGGTGGTGCGCCCCTGGTTGCGGCGAAGGAGCCGCCGGGGGTTGTAGTAGAGGCTCTCCCTGGCGGTGCGCAGCCCGGACCTGGCCTGCGAGATCAGCTCTTCGGTCTGTCCGGCCCGGGTCCGCCAGTGACTGCTGCGCTCCTCGTCGAGTTCGCCCTCGCGCAGCACCGGATACATGTCACCGACCAGGTCGCACAGGGCGTGGGCGAGGGTCCGGATGCTGTGCTCGGCACTGCGGTAGCGCAAGGGGGGCACCACCGCGACGTTCACGATGACACCCACGCCGCAGCCGATGAGGACCAGCAGGATGATCTGCCCGAGCTCGGTGACCTTCGCCAGGTCCGAGGTGGCGGAGATGTAGGTCGAGAAGGCGAAGAACGCCGCGGTGACGACCTGGGAGCCCTGCGCCCCGAGGGCCGGCCACCGCCCGATGACCAGCGCGACCAGTGCCACCAGGACGAACGCCGGCAGGCCGGGCCCGACCAGAAACCCCAGGGCGGCCTGCACCGCGACGCCGGTCACCACGGCCCCCACATAGCGCAGCGACTGCAACAGCGACTGGTAGACGGTCACCTGCATGATCAGCACCGCGGAGAACGGCGCGAACGCCGGCGACTGCGCCTGGAGCAGGTGGTACGAGATCACCCAGGCCACCGTGGCGGCCAGCGTGCTCTTGCCGATCAACAGCAGTGTGTCGCGCTCGTAGCCCGCCGACCCCCACGCCCGCCGCCACCACTGGCCCGCCCGGTGGACCCGCCCCTGCTGTACGGGCTGCTCCCGCCGCTCGTCACCCTCGGCCACACGCCCTCTCCCTTCCTGCCGACCCGGTACCACCGACGGGACGGCACTCGCCCTCGCCACTCTGCTGCGTGATCACTGTTCCCACGGTGCCGGACCGGTACCGGCCGCCCAGTCACTGAGGGCCGGGTGGCCGAAGCACAAGATGCCGCACCGGTCGGCGTACTCCACCGCCGGATCGGTGAAGTCGGTGGCATTCCACGGCACGCGCCTCGGGTGACATCGGAGCCGGACCGCCAAGAGCGGTGCGGGCGGCGCGCCTTCGCGGTCCCCAGCGCAGGAACACCACCACCACCGCCGCCGGCACCACCACGCCGACGATGACGGAAGAGCCCGGGTGGGCGCTCGCTCCCTCGACGGCCTTCTTCAGGGTCAGGCCGACGCCGACGACACCGATCACGACCACGCCGAACGAGGCCGAAAGCTTCCGCAGGCTGAACGCCTTCCGGGTGGTCGGGGGGCCTGATCGGCGTATGGGGGTCACCATGACTGTGCTGACTCTCCAGAGGTCGACGAAGATCGTTTGAACCGTGTGCCCCCAACTCGCCGGCTCATCGCTCCGCCCGGAGCAGTGCCCGCGCTACACGGCATCCGTCTGGCGGCGCTCCTCGACCACGTCGTCCAGGTCCTTGCGGGCGCGACGGGCCCACACCCGGTCGTCGACGGACGCATCCGTGACGTCGAGGAACAGCTGGTCGAGCTCCGGCCACCGCTCGCGCAGCTCCTGCTTGGTCCGCACCATCGCCTCTTCGACCTCTTCGCTGTCGAGACCCGCCACCAGGTCGACGCGGGCCGCGAGCATCACGGAGTCCGGCCCGAGCCGCATGGTCATGGCGGCGGTGACGGCATCGACCTCCGGCCGGCCGTCCAGGAAGTCACGGATCTCCTGCTGCATCTCCGGCGCCGCCGCCTCGCCGATCAGCTGCGCACGGGCACTCTTGCCGAGGATGTACGCGACGTAGACCAGCAGCGCACCGATCAGCAGCGAGGCCCATGCCTCGTAGACGCCGTTCCCGGTGGCCATATGGAGTGCCATGCCGAAGATGGCAAGCAGCACGCCCAGACATGCCGTGCTGTCCTCGGCCAGGACCGTGCGCAGCGTCGGGTCGTCGTTGACCTTGATCTCGTGCAGTGTGCTGCGGTGGTGGGTCTTCGCCTGCGCGCGCACCTGGGACAGCGCCCGCAGCAGCGACGTGCCCTCGGCCAGCAATGCGACGACGAGCACGACCAGGCCGATGACATAGCCGCTGAGCGACTCCGACTCCTCGGACCGGAACGCCTCGATGCCCTGGAGGAACGAGAAGCAGCCGCCCGTCACGAAGATGCCCACGGCGGCGAGCAGGGACCAGAAGAACCGCTCCTTGCCGTAGCCGAAGGGATGGAGCGGATCCGCCGGGCGCTCACTGCGTCTGAGGGAGGCCAGCAGGAACACTTCGTTGAGGCTGTCGGCCACCGAGTGGGCGGCTTCGGACAGCAGCGCCGGCGAACCGGCGATCGCGCCCCCGACGGCCTTGGCCACCGCAATCCCGAGATTCGCCCCGAGCGCGACCCACACCGTCTTGCGGGTCTCCCCGTCCTGCTTCCCCGACCTCTGCTTGCCCGGTCCCCGATTCCCTGAGCCCTGCTTGCCGGGCTCCTGCTCGCCATACGTGGGACCGACCGCATTCCGCGCCTGATCAGCACTCATCTCAGACCTGCTCCGTTCCCGCCGGGGCGTCATGCGCATGACCGAAAGACACCGTGAACGGGGCCGCACTCCGCCGCCCTCAGCGCGGGTGCCCCGCAAGGTGGCTCCCACTCCTCGGGCCGCGCGCGGCCGCACGCGGCCGGGCCGACGGTCAGCGGCAGCGCAGGACCTTCATGCCGTCTCTCCGGTCGGGCGGCCGGCGGGTACGCCGAGCGCGAGGACGGCGGTGTCGTCGTCCAGGCCGTCGCCGAAGCTGTCCAGGAGCTCCCTGACGGCGGTGGCCGTGGTGAAGCGGGCGTTCGGCGCGACGCCCACGAGCAGTCCGCCCGGGGTGGGCAGGTCGCTCCGCGCTCCGTCATCCTGGGTGCTGATGTGGCGCCGATTGCGGCGGACGGTCGGGTGTTGCGCCGACTACGGCGGACCGTCACGGGCGCTGCGGCCCGGCAACGCCCCGGCCGGTGGATGGATGGAGATTACATGGGCCCGGAGAAAAGATAAATCTGTTGCGGCTGTAGTAGACATTGGACTTCGGCATGGCTAGAATTACTGGCGTAACGACGAAGTCAGGAAGCTGCGGCAGAGGCGAACTACCGCAGCAGGTTACGGCGCGAAAGCGGAGCCCAGGGGCCGGGATGAACAGAGGGTCCCTGGACTGGCTGCCGCGCCGGGCGGCCCGCAAGGCCGCCATGCAAGATCAGCTGAAGAGAAGGGAGAGGAGCAACCACCATCAGGATCGCCCGGACCGTGAAGTAACCGGTTCGGGTACCGCAGACCCCGGATTGGCAGGTGGTCCCCGGTCACGCATCCGCGATCCCCGCATGTCCGCCCTCCCAGGCGATCACGCGGAAAGAAGAAACCGGCACAGTCAGCCGGTTAGATGGTGTTGATCCGCTCGGGTCCCTGGTGCCGTACGGCACCAGGGACCCTCGACGTGCGTGAAGAAAAGGTGCAATGACTTCCAAATACCCAGCGAGCCTCGCCAACAGCCTTGATGATGACGACTACCCCGCCTACACCATGGGCCGCGCCGCCGAGATGGTCGGCACCACCCCGGCATTCCTCCGGGCGCTGGGCGAAGCGCGTCTGATCACCCCACTGCGCTCCGAGGGCGGCCACCGCCGCTACTCCCGCTACCAACTACGCCTGGCGTCCCGCGTCCGCGAACTCGTCGACAGCGGCACGCCCATCGACGCCGCCTGCCGCATCGTCATCCTGGAAGACCAACTGGAAGAGGCCCAGCGCATCAACGAGGAGCTTCGCCAGGCCGCCGATCCCGTCACGCCCCACGAGGCCTCCTGAGACCGCACGCACGAGAGTTCCAGGCCATGACCGGCCTCGACGGGGCGACAGCGCGGTCGCGGCGGACCCGCACCCACCGCGCTGCCCCCACTTCAGGCACCCCTGGCCACTCCGGCCTGCGGTTCGCGCACATGTACGCGTACGACCGGACGGGCGGCCTCAGCCCTCCGCCGACAGCCCGGCGTGCGCCTTGGACGCGACCCGGCGCGCCTCCTCGATCGAGGGCAAGTCCCCTTCCGGCGGAGCGTCCTGGACCTCGGCCGGGCCCGCAACCCTCAGATTCCGCGCCGCGGCCGTCGTCACGCCCCACTCCTCCTCGAAGGAAATCCACTCTCGCCACGACAGATACAAGGTTCGGGCGCACCGGCTTCCGGCGCCCGCCGCGGAGTGGAGCAGATGCCGGAGTCAGCACGGCCGCCATACCCGACGCGGCGCCGCACATGACGCGGCGGTGGCCCGGAGGGCAAATCCTCCGGGCCACCGCCTCACTCTCTGAACGCAGGGCCACCTCTGCCGGCAGGGCTGCGTGCCGCCGTCATCGGTGGAAAGCGTCCTTGCCCTTCGCCGCGGCCTGACGCATATCGCCCTTGGCGCGCTCGGCGCGGCCTTCGGCGGTCATCCGCTCGTTGCCCACGGCACGGCCCACGGTTTCCTTGGCGGCACCCTTGATCTGCTCGGCCTTCGCAGCCTTTTTGTCGGTGGCGGTCATGGTCGCACTCCTCATGGATCGGTGTGTTTCCCTGACGCAAGATCGCGTGCCCATGGGGACACCGCTCAAACACCCGGGAACAGCCGCCCGGCACCGCTCGTCAGCCGGTGGGTGCGCCTACCAGGGTGACGTAATACGCCCCCACTTCGGTCAGATAGGCGGGGTCGGTGGTCTGGCTGTCGACGACGAACCGGGGCGCGGCCTTGATCTCGTCCTTGGCACGGCCCACGGTCACCTTCTTCGCGTGCCGGTCGATCTGCGTCACGGCTCCGGCCGGAATCAGCACGCTCTTACCGAAGACCCAAACGCCGGTGTCGACGACCAGATGCTGCCTGCCGGGCTGGTCCACCTGCCGGTCCACGGTTCCGATCGTTCCGTCGGAGGCTTGCACCGTGAACCCCGTCAAGGGCTCCTGGCCCTGGTAGCCACTGTCCTCCGGGTAGGCCCAGATGTAGTCCACGACGTGTCACTCCTCTATCGCATGTGCCATGGCGGGGCTCGACGCAAGCGCGCCATGCAGCCTCGACCGCACCGCCCGTGTACCCAGGTAACGGTCAGGTCACGCCCCCGCGCCGACACGACCTGCCGCGTACCGGCCGGGCGGCATCGACCCGGCGTGGCACCCGCTTCGGCCAGCACACCAGGAGACAGGCCGGGGCACTCGGAGATCAGGCGAGATGAATGTTCTCCGCGTACGGACCTTTGGGGCTCTGCGCGAGATCGAAATGCACCTGCTGACCTGCTTGCAGTGCAACAAGTTCGGGGACCGCAATGTGCGAGTAGTGGGCGTACACATCGACGCCTCCCTGCGCCCCTTCGATGAATCCGAAGCCCTTTGCAGCGCTGAACCACTTCACAATTCCGGTAGCCATTTCACCCTCTCCTCACGAGGTAGTGACCGGGGCCCACCTTGTGCGGGCCCGGCGTCGCCGCGATGATCACCTGGCCCGGAGAAACACCGAAGAATAGAAAGACATCCCGGCGAACCGGAAGGTCAGGGGCGTCCTTTTCGGCTGCGCAGGATAAGGCGGCAGCGAATCTCAGACCGTAGCACGGAGCGGACAGTAGGGCGTCAAATGTGATACCCCTCCCCACTCCACCCCATAAACTCTCCGCACACGCTGCGCTAATTCCTGTGCCGAGCACCGAACATATGCTTCTTCGGACGCCCGGCCGGACTCCCGGCGGCCGGCGCCCGTCGCGACGGGCGCG
Organism: Streptomyces sp. NRRL S-1813; assembly: GCF_000719605.1. Classification (NCBI taxonomy): domain Bacteria; kingdom Bacillati; phylum Actinomycetota; class Actinomycetes; order Kitasatosporales; family Streptomycetaceae; genus Streptomyces; species Streptomyces sp. NRRL S-1813. Next base: position 2,905 of record NZ_JOHB01000030.1, on the reverse strand, counting down.
AATCGCCCGACGGCTGGTCAGGGGGCCGCCCCGGACAGACCGGAGGGCACCGGCAGACAATATCTGGTTCCGCGACAACAGAAATAGAGGGCGCAGCATGGGCATTTTTTTGCAGCCCAAAGCGCCGGTGAGAATGTTCGTGCACGGTCGGCCGGGCCGTGCTACCGTCGATCTCAGTTGCAGTTGTGGTTCCCAAAGACTTCAAGTGCCCTCGCCGACTTGCGCGGCGGGAGCGCTTTTGCATTTCCGGGGTATTTCCGGACGGGCAATCATCGCGGCGACGCGGGGTCCGCACAGTGCGGTCCCCGGGCACTGCCCCGAAGGAGATATGACATGGCTACTGGCACCGTGAAGTGGTTCAACGCGGAAAAGGGCTTCGGCTTCATCGAGCAGGACGGCGGCGGCGCTGACGTCTTCGCCCACTACTCGAACATCAACGCCCAGGGCTTCCGCGAGCTCCAGGAAGGCCAGAAGGTGAGCTTCGACGTCACGCAGGGCCAGAAGGGCCCGCAGGCCGAGAACATCGTTCCCGCCTGACGCTGACGCGTAGTACACAGCTGGGGCCCGCACCTTTGGTGCGGGCCCCAGTTCGTTGTCTCCGGGCATCCCTGTCCGCTGCCTTCAGACCTCCGGCCCGCTGCCTTCAGGATCCCGGCCCGCCGCCTCCGGCCCCCTCAACTCGCCGCCTCCGGACCCCTCGCGCACGCCTCACGGCACATCAGCCCGCCTCACAGCTCAGCGGCAGTCATGAGGTCTCGCCGAACACCCCTCACGAAGGGGTGCGCACACCTACCATCCGTAGGTGACGGTCCGTTCGTTGAGGGGGACAGATGGACTCGCAGTCAGAGCCGTCCGGCAGGCATCCGGACGACGACGCCGGTGTGCTGGTACGGGACATCGTCCGCGTGGTCGTGGCCGCCACCGCACCGGACGAGATGGTGCTGCTCGAAGGGCTGTTGCGGTCCGACGACGACAGCGCCGTAGCCCGCCTGTCGGGCCGCCGCCGGTCACGCGAACCGCTCGGCTTCGGCCTGCACGAGGTCACCGCTCTGGTCACCCCGGTGGTGTGGCTCGTACTGGACGAGGCGGCACGAAAGGTCGCCGGCACCGCTGTCACCGGCGCGGCCACCCGGTCGAGGACACTGCTGCGCAGAATCTCGCGCAGGCCCGCGGCCCCCACGGTCATGCCTCCCCTGACCCCTGACCAGTTGGAGTCGGTACGCCTACGGGTTCTGGAGCTGGGCACGGAGAGCGGACTGGAGCCGGATACGGTCACCGCGCTCGCCGAACGGGTGGTGGCGAGACTGGTGCTACGTCCACAGGACCAGCTGACGGGCGGGGGCGCCGCGGGGGAGGAACCCGAGGCCTAGGGTCTGCCTGCACAGTCCCCTGGGGGCGCGACGTGAGCGGCGCACCAGGTCGTGCCGCCGCGCTCGGGCAGCGTCGACGAGCACATCCTCGGCGCGGGCACCGGTCTGCGCTTCACCCTGCTGTCGCCGTCCTCGCCGTACTCCCCAAAAGGCCGCGAAGGCCCGCCCGCCACGGATGCCAGAAGCCCCAGGCCATCACCGGCGGGGCTTCTGGCATCCGTTCCTGCTCCATCACCACCGGGATGCGTGCCGGTGGCCGCGGCCGTCTGTCCGTGCGCCGGCGAATCGGGGGTCCACTCACCTCTGGGCTCAGCCCTGGGCTCACCCCTGGGCTCAGCCCTGAGCTCAGCCCTGGGCCCAGGCCTCTTCTTCCTCGCGGGCCTCGTCGTAGGCGCGACGGGCGGCGGATACGGCCGGGAGGTTTGTCGCGGACCAGTCCGTGATGGCACTGAAGAGCGGCGTCAGGGTGCGGCCCAGGTCGCTGATCTCGTACTCGACCCGCGGGGGGATTTCGGCGTGGTACGTGCGGATGACCAGGCCGTCGCGTTCGAGCTGGCGCAGACGCTGGGTGAGGACCTTCGGGGTGATGGTCGGCAGGTGCCGCTGTAGCTCGTTGAAGCGCAGCCGGCCGTGGTGATCGAGGACCCACAGGATCGGTGTGGTCCAGCGGCTGAACACCAGGTCGATCACCGGGTTGATCGGGCACGCCTGCTCCACGGCATCCATCGCGGCTCCTCCTCTCCTTCCTGGTCCGAGATCACGACCAGGGCACTTTCCTATTGGAAACCACTATACCCAGGAAACTAGCCTTGGGGTGTGCACAGCGGACCGGTCACGCCGGAGCCGCAGACGCCGACCGCCCCTCGCAGCCGAGCGGTCCCGTGACACCCAAGGAGGCACCACCATGACGTTCCCGGCACTCCCCACCCGTGAAGGCGACCGGCCGCAAACGGGCCCCGAGGTCCCCCACCTCCAGTTGAGCCAGACCAGCCCCGCCCAGGTCAGGGGCGAGCTGTTGCAGTGGATGGCCGCCGCGCTGCCCGGTACCGCCTGGGGGCGGAGCAAGGTTTCCGCCCCCAGCTCCCGCGCACTGTTCCTCGACGGCGCGACCTGTGCCCGGGGTGCGGTGCTGATGCCGCCGCGCGGCGACGAGGAGTTCGCGCACGTGCACGCCGACGGCAGTCTCCACCTGGCGCTGGACCCGGCCCACCATGCGGCTTTCCTGTCCTCCGGCTGGGGCGAGAAGCACCCGCTCTACGACCACGGCATCAACGTCGTGATGCTCTACGCCCCGCGTGACCAGGCCGAATTGGCCGTGGCCAAGAAGGTCATAGGCGCCTCCTACACCTACGCAACGGGCCGCACACCGGCGCCGGACGTGGCTGCGGCCTGACACCCTCCCTGCCCGCGCCTGCCTCTCTCCCTCTCTCCCCCGCAAGCCCCCGCCTGCACGCCTCACCCGTATTCCAGCGGCCGGCCGCGCCCAGCCGACCAGCCACCCGGCCACCCGGCCCCCCGGCCCCCCGGCCCCCCGG
>NZ_JOHB01000029.1:0-92563 GCF_000719605.1 Streptomyces sp. NRRL S-1813 | reverse complement strand
CACGGTCGTCTTCGCGATGTTCGCCGGCTTCCACTTCTGGTGGCCGAAGTTCACCGGCAAGATGCTGGACGAGCGGCTCGGCAAGATCACTTTCTGGACACTGTTCGTGGGCTTCCACGGCACCTTCCTCGTCCAGCACTGGCTGGGCGCCGAGGGCATGATCCGCCGCATTCCCGACTATCTCGCCGCCGACGGATTCACCGCCCTGAACACCGTCTCCAGCATCTTCTCCTTCCTCCTCGGACTCTCCCTCCTGCCGTTTTTCTACAACGTCTGGAAGACGGCGAAGTACGGAGAGAAGGTCGAGGTCGACGACCCGTGGGGCTACGGCCGCTCGCTGGAGTGGGCGACGTCCTGCCCGCCGCCGCGGCACAATTTCCGTACCCTGCCGCGTATTCGCTCCGAATCCCCGGCGTTCGACCTGCATCACCCGGAGATCGGCCGCGGGATCGAGGCCCTGGCGGATACCGGGAACACGCCCGCAACCGGCATCGGAGCACGCACATGAGTGAGGGCAGGCGAAGCGGCGACATGTGGATGGACCAGGACCAGGACCACTACCGGAACCACGACCAGGCCATCAGTGAGATCGAGGGATATCTCCTCTGGGAGGCGGAGAAGGACCGGGCCCGCACCCGTGCGGAGGCCTTCTGCGCCGGTCTGCCCTGGCTCACCGATTCCCAGCGACAGGAAGTGGAGCTGCGCTACTGCCAGGACCAGCGCGACGCCTCCCGGGCCTGTCTGGAGCGCATCTCGGTCCGCAGTGCCACCCTGCGGACCGAATACGAAGGCGTCTACCGGGCCCTGCGGCGACGGCTGATCACCGCGCTCCTGAGCGGCTCGGTGGCCGTGGCCGCGCTGCTGGCCATGACGGCCGTCGGCCTGACCGCGCACTGAGGGGGCAACGGCCCGGCACGGGACGGGAACGGGTGACGCCCGCGTGCGGCGGCCGTCACCCGTGGCGGGGCCGCGGCTCAGCCGGTGACGGTGATCTGGGACGCGGGGTCGGTGGTGTCGCTGACCTGGTAGACGGCGTTGAACGTCGAGCTGGTCGAGCTGGTCGGGCAGCCGAAACCACCGGTCACCTTCACCGGCACCGACGCGTTGGCGAAGGCGAGCGTGGCCGGCGCGCCGTTGGTCCAGGTGCCGTTCACCGTCGCCGCCGAGGTGGGCGCCGCGGTCACCGTGCAGGACGCAAGACCGCTGGTCTTGAGCACGAACCCGCCTACGGGGATGGTCAGTCCGGCGGTCACCGGCGCCCCGTTCTGCATGGCCACGCCCCAGGCCCCGCTCGTGGCGACGGTCGCGCTGACACCGGGCATGCTCGTCGTACAGGAGCCGTAGGTCGCCGGGGTGGTGGAACTGCTCACCGCACCGTCCGGGTTGTGGTTGCCGGGCGCGTCAGGGACCTGCCCGCTGGAGGACGAGGTCGTACACGTGACGGTCACCGAACCGGCCTTGAAGGTGGCCTTGCCGCTGAGCGTGGCGGTGAAGCCGTGACCAGCGGGGGTCACGGTCGTGGCCGCCGCCGCGGCGGACGGCGTCCCGGCGGGCTGTGCCGTCGCCGCGGTCGTCATGGCGAGCGACAGGCCGAGGGCCGCGACGATCCCGGTGCCGGCGGTGAGTAAGACGCGCTGAGGGGGCGTACGCCGGGCGGGCTGCGTCATCGTCATCGTGGGTCTCCTTATGAGGGGTGGTGCCGGAGGAGTGGTGCGGCGGGTGGTGCGGGCAGCGCTCGGGGCCCGTACGCGGACGAAGGTGTGGGGGTACGCGTACGGGCGGGCGCCGCGCGACGGGCGGCAGGGGGCTACGGCCCGCCGGCTACGGCTCGCTGGGTGCGGGTGCGGGTGCGGGTGCGGGTGCGGGTGCGGGTGCGCCGGGTTCGGCGGCGGCCTCGGGTGTGGCGGCGGTTTCGGGTTCCGCGGGCACGACCGGCTGCCAGGCAAAGATCATCGAGCCGCCGAGAATCCCGATGACGGTGCCGATCAGAAAGCCGCCGAGATTGGACATCACCAGCGCGGCCGCCGCGCACAGCACGGTGAGCACGCCCGCGAGGCCCCGGTAGTGCGGCGCGAACCACGCCGAGAGCCCCATCACGATCATCACCAGCCCCATCAGCACTGACGGGATACCGGCAATGCCCTGTTGCAGCATGATCTTCAGCGGCGCCAGGGGGAGGGCGCAGATCTCGGCGCCGGCGATGACGGCCGCCAGACCGCCCCAGAAGGGCCGCCCCGTCCGCCAGCGCCGCCAGGTCAGAAGCATTCCTTCTTGCCCTTGGAGATCTTCATGCTCAGGCCGGACAGTTTGAAGGTCCCCGCGTTGGTCGCCCAGGCGGTCTGCCGGAGGTTGCTGATGTTGACGTCATCGGCCTGCTGGGCGAAGAGGTCCTGCAAGCCCTGGGCCGTGTCGGGGCCCTTGTCCAGGGTGGAGGCGTCCCGGCCGATCTCGATGTTGTGGAAGGACGCGTTGCCGGAGAGCTGGGTGGCGTCCACGAAGAGATCACTCGCCTCGACGGGCTTGCTGCCCGTTCCGGCGCTGAGGTTGAGCGAGATATCGCCGATGACCGGCAGGTGGGTGACGACCGACTGGCACAGATGGTCCAGCTGGGCCGTCTTGATGGCGGTGACGGCGACCGGCAGGAGATCTCCCCTGGCGTTCGCGTCCACACCGCCGTACTGGGCGAATCCCTTGCCCGTGAGGCTGTCCGCGGAGACCTTGAACTGCTGTCCCGAGACGGCGAATGATGCCGCCAGCGCCCCGTTGGCCAGGGCGATGCCCAGGGCGGCGGTGCCGGCGAGGGCCGGGACGGACAGCACGGCGAACTTCCGCCAGCTGATGCGCCCCGTGACAGGTCTGCCGTGTGCGTCCTTCATAACGGTATGTCCCCTTCGAAGAGCGGTGGAGCGCACTGCCGAAACGTGCGGGGGAGTGCTGATGCGCAGGGTGCGCGTGGTACTCAAAACGCGCCGGGGAGCCGCCGTGCGCATACATGGGGGAGAACGTGCGGCTCGGGGGTGCACGCTGCCGAGCTGTGCGCGAAAATGCCGAACTGCCGAGTGTTACTGGCGAGTTGAATGTAAGTCTGCCCATGACAACTGGCAAGGTTGGCGGCGGAACCGTTTTCGGACATACCGCTGGTCCGGCTTTCGCCGCTCGTTGCTTGCCGCTTGCCGCTTGCCGCTTGCCGTTCGCCGTGCCCCACGCGGCGGCCCGGCCGGTCAGCCGTAGTGAACCTGTAGCTCCTTGACGCCGTTGAGCCAGGCCGAGCGGAGCCGGCGCGGATCGCCCGCCAGGGAGATGCCGGGCGTCACGTCCGCGAGCGCGTTGAAGATCAGGTTGATCTCCAGGACGGCAAGGGACTTACCGAGGCAGAAGTGCGGTCCGCCGCCGCCGAACCCCAGGTGGGGGTTGGGGTCGCGGGTGATGTCGAAGACCTCGGGGTGGTCGAAGACCTCGGGGTCGTTGTTGGCCGAGGAGTAGAAGATCCCCACCCGCTGGCCCTTCTTGATCTTCGTGCCGCCCAGTTCGGTGTCCTGGGTGGCGGTGCGCTGGAAGGAGACCACCGGCGTCGCCCACCGCACGATCTCCTCGGCCGCCGTCGCGGGACGCTCGCGCTTGTAGAGCTCCCACTGGTCGGGGTGGGTGAGGAAGGCGTGCATCCCGTGGGTGATGGCGTTGCGCGTGGTCTCGTTGCCGGCCACCGCCAGCAGCAGCACGAAGAAGCCGAACTCGTCGGAGCCGAGATTCCCCTCGTGCTCCGCCGCCACCAGCTGGCTGACGATGTCCTTGGCCGGGCATTCCTTGCGTGCCGCGGCGAGGTTCATCGCATACGAGATCAGCTCCATGGCGGCGTTGACGCCGACCTCTTCGGTGATCGCCAGTTCCGGATCGTCGTAGGCGACCATCTTGTTCGACCAGTCGAAGATGCGGATCCGGTCGTCCTGGGGGATGCCGATGAGCTCCGCGATGGCCTGAAGGGGAAGTTCGCAGGCGACATCGGTGACGAAGTCCCCGGAGTCCTTCCGGCGGGCCTCGGCGACGATCTGCGCCGCCCGGTCGCGCAGCGCGTCCTCCAGGGCACGGATCGAGCGCGGGGTGAAGCCGCGCTGCACGATCTGGCGGACCCTGGTGTGCTCGGGCGGGTCCATGTTCAGCATGATCAGTTTCTGTACGTCGATCTGGTCGCGGGTCATGGACGCGTGGAAGCGGATGATCGAGGTGTTGAGGTTCGCGGAGAAGATGTCCGGTTTGGTGGACACCTCCTTGACGTCCTGATGGCGGGTGACTACCCAATAGCCGTCGTCACCGAAGCCGGCAATGCCGTGCGGCTGGGCGTTCCACCACACGGGCGCGGTCTGCCGCAGCTGCGCGAACTCGGGGAGCGGAACGCGGGACTGGTAGACGTCGGGGTCGGTGAAGTCGAACCCTTCGGGCAACGCGGGGCATGGCATCGGCGACTCCTGGTCCCTCGTCTGACGGCTCATCAGGTATGGGTCGCGGTGAAGGTAGTAACGAGTTCTGCAAGAGGCAAGGGGTGCGGCGACTCCCGTTGCGGACAACGGTGTTGCACGCCCCTTGCGCCGCGGGGGGCGGCTCATAAGACTGTTTGTAGAACTAGAACGCGTACTAGTTCTTCTTCCGTGGGTGCCGGGACGCCCTCGGACGTGAGGAGAGGACGAGTCAGTCATGGCCGCGGAACCCGTCATCGTCGAAGCAGTACGCACCCCCATCGGCAAGCGCGGAGGCGCGCTCGCCAATCTGCACCCCGCCTACCTCCTGGGCGAGACCTACCGCGAACTCCTCGCCCGTACCGGCATCCAGCCCGACTGCATCGAACAGATCGTCGGCGGCACCGTCACCCACGCCGGTGAGCAGTCCATGAACCCGGCACGCAACGCCTGGCTGGCGATGGGCCTGCCGTACGAGACCGCCGCGACCACCGTGGACTGCCAGTGCGGCTCCTCCCAGCAGGCCAACCACCTGGTGGCCAACATGATCGCGGGCGGTGTCATCGACATCGGCATCGGCTGCGGCGTCGAGGCGATGTCCCGGGTGCCGCTCGGCAGCGGCTCCAAGCACGGCCCCGGCAAGCCCTGGCCCGATGAGTGGAACGTCGACCTGCCCAACCAGTTCGAAGCGGCCGAACGCATCGCCCGCAACCGGGGGCTGACCCGCGAGAACGTCGACTCGCTCGGCCTGATCTCACAGGAGCGGGCGGCCACCGCCTGGGCCGAGGAACGCTTCAAACGGGAGACCTTCGCGGTCCAGGTCCCCACCACCGAGGACGAACAGGCCGCGGGCCAGGGCATGTGGCGGCTGGTCGACCACGACGAAGGGCTGCGCGACACCAGCATGGAGGCGCTGGGCGGCCTCAAGCCCGTGATGCCGACCGCCGTCCACACGGCGGGCAACTCCTCGCAGATCTCCGACGGCGCCGCCGCGGTGATGTGGGCCTCCAAGCGCATGGCACGCGCCCTCAAACTCAAGCCACGGGCCCGCATCGTGGCCCAGGCGCTGGTCGGCTCCGATCCGCACTTCCACCTGGACGGCCCCATCGACGCCACCCGCGCCGTGCTGGGCAAGGCCGGGATGTCCCTCAAGGACATCGATCTCGTCGAGATCAACGAAGCCTTCGCCGCCGTCGTCCTCTCCTGGGCGCAGGTCTTCGAGCAGGACCTGGAGAAGGTGAATGTGAACGGCGGCGCGATCGCCCTGGGGCATCCGGTCGGCGCCACCGGCGCCCGGCTGATCACCACCGCACTCCATGAACTCGAACGCAGGGACAAGGAATTCGCCCTGATCACCATGTGCGCGGGCGGGGCACTGGCGACGGGGACGATCATCCAGCGGCTGTAGCGGCTGTAGCGGTTGTGGGCACGGGCATCACGGCCCCGGTCACGGGGAGGCGGCCCCTCGGGGCGGATCGGGAGTGAAGGAGACGGGGACGTCGAAGGCCGCGCGGCGGGTGGCGCGGCGCAGGGCCTTGAGAACGGTGCCGCCCAGCGTGCAGGTGAGGACCACGGTGACCAGGGCCCGGGGGAGGTCCCAGCCGAGGGAGGTGGCGAGGCAGTAGGCGATATAGCGGGCGAGGTTCTGGTCGAGCGGGTCGCCGGGGACGAAGGAGACCCCCGAGGCCATGCCGGCGATATAGGGCCAGCCCTGGAGGTTCATGATCAGGCCGTAGAGGACGGCGGAGACGGCTCCATAGGTGGCGAGCACGGCCAGTTCACGGCGGCCGCGCAGCCGCTCGGGCCCCGGCAGCAGGCCGGCGCCCATCGACACCCACCCCATCGTCAGCATCTGGAACGGCATCCAGGGGCCGACCCCGCCGGTCAGCAGCGCCGACGCGAACATCGCCACCGAACCCAGCACGAACCCGAAGCCGGGGCCGAGCACGCGTCCCGCCAACACCATCAGGAAGAACATCGGCTCGATACCGGCCGTCCCCGCGCCCAGCGGGCGCATCGCGGCCCCGGCCGCGGCCAGGACACCGAGCATGGCGATGGCCTTCGCGTCCAGGCCGGTGTCGGCAATGGTCGCCACGACGACGGCGAGCAGCATCGGCAGCAGCGCGGCGAACAGCCAGGGTGCGTCCCTGGAATGGGCGAGCCCGGAGGCGGAGTCGGCGAGCAGCGGCCACCCGAAGGCCATCACACCGATGGCCGAGATGAGCACCAGGGCGGCGACGGAGCGGGGACCGAGCCGTACGGCACGGACCTGGCGGCCGGGGCCGGCACCGGGGCCGGTGCGGGGTCCGTCGCCGTCCGTCCGGTGCGGGTGCGGGTGCGGGTGCGGGTGCGCGGTCATGCGGTGGCCTCCAGGGCGTCGGCCACCTGAGGAACGGTCAGCCAGGGCAGCGGCGCCAGGACCTTGGCGACCTGCGGTGCGAAGGAGGGGGAGGAGACCACGACCTCCTCGGTGGGACCGTCGGCGACGATCTCGCCGTCGGCGAGGATGACGACACGTTGGGCCAGTTCGGCGGCGAGTTCCACGTCATGGGTGGCCAGGATGATGGCGTGGCCCTCGGCGGCCAGTGCGCGCAGCACCTCGATCAGACGGGCCTTGGCGGCGTAGTCCAGGCCGCGGGTGGGCTCGTCGAGGAGGAGCAGCGGAGGCCGGGCGGTCAGCACGACGGCAAGGGCGAGGGCGAGCCGTTGGCCCTCGGACAGGTCCCGGGGGTGAACGGAGTCCGGGACGTCCGGCAGCAGTTGCGTCACCAGGGCCCGGCAACTGCCGGCGGCGGCGCCCGCGTCCTGGTCGGCCGCGGCGCATTCCGCGGCGACGGTGTCCGCGTACAAGAGGTCACGAGGTTCCTGGGGGACCAGGCCGACATGCCGCAGGAGGGTGCGGGGGCTGGTGCGGTGCGGTGTGGCGGCGCCGACCCGCACGGTGCCGGAGGCCGGTGGGTGCATGCCGACGAGGGTGGTGAGGAGGGTGGACTTCCCCGCACCGTTACGCCCCATCAGGGCAAGGGTCTCGCCGCGCCGCACGGTGAGATCCACCTGGTGCAGCGCCGCGATCCGCCCGCGACGGACACTGAGCCCGGAAACGGCCGCGGCCGGCTCGGCCGGGGAGCCCGCGCCAGCAGGTGCCGACGCTGTCGCAGTGCCTCCCGCATCCCCACTCACGTCGCCCCCCGGCGCCTTCGGCCTGACCCCGGTCAGCCGCTCGCGCAGGGGTGCGGCCTTGCGGCGGGCATCGCGTACGGAGAGGGGGAGGGGGGACCACCGGGCGAGGCGGCCGAGGGCCACCACCGGGGGGTGGACGGGGGAGACGGCCATGATGTCGGCCGGGGCGCCCATGACGGGGGGCGCGCCGGGAGAGGGGAGCAGGATGACGTGGTCGGCGTATTGGACCACGCGCTCCAGACGGTGTTCGGCCAGGAGCACCGTGGTGCCGAGGTCGTGGACCAGGCGTTGGAGTACGGCGAGGACCTCTTCGGCGGCGGCGGGGTCGAGTGCCGAAGTCGGCTCGTCGAGGACCAGGACCTTGGGGTGGGTGGTGAGGACCGACCCGATCGCCACCCGCTGCCGCTGGCCGCCCGAGAGGGTGGTGAGGGCACGGTCGCGCAGGTCGGCCAGGCTCAGCAGGTCCAGGGTTTCCTCGACGCGGCGGCGCATCACGTCGGGGGCCAGGCCCAGCGACTCCATACCGTAGGCGAGTTCGTCCTCGACGGTGTCGGTGACGAAGTGGGCCAGCGGGTCCTGGCCCACGGTGCCGACGACATCGGCCAGTTCGCGCGGTTTGTGGGTGCGGGTGTCCCGGCCGTCGACGGTGACCCGGCCGCGCAGGGTGCCGCCGGTGAAGTGCGGGACCAGGCCGCAGACGGCGTTCAGGACGGTGGACTTGCCGACGCCGGAGGGGCCGACGAGGAGGCACAGTTCGCCCTCGGGGACGGTCAGGTCGATGCCCTGGACGGCGGGCGCCGCGGCGTCGCCGTAGGTGACCGAGACCTGCTCGAACCGGATCACTGGGTGGGCTCCTTCATGCGCGGATCGACATCGGGGGCACGGCCACGGGACGCGGCCCGGTCAGCCCGTTCCCCTTGGTCCGCCCGGTCCGCCCGGTCCGCCCGGTCCGCGCCCGACGGGAGCGGGGCGACGAACGCGGGCAGCAGCCCCACGAGCACGGAGACGGCCGGCCAGAGCGGGAGGACGGGGGCGGTGAGCGGGACGGCGGGCGGGTGGAGGGCGGCGGGGGCATAGTCGTTCGCCCAGATCATCAGGGCGGCGACGGCGGTGCCGGAGCCCGCGACCAGCCAGGCGCGGACACCCCACCGGTCGGGCCGGTAGCGGCTGCGCACCGACCGGCGGCCGCCGAGCCACAGCCCGGCGAGCGCAGCCGCCAGCCCGGCGAGCAGCAGCGGCACTCCGTAGCCGCCCCCGGTGTCGCCCAGCAGCCCGTACGTACCCGCGCAGATGCCGAGCAGCCCGCCGAGGGTGAGGACGGAGGTGAGGTGCCGTACGGCCGGCGGTACCTCGGCGCTACGGCCGTAGCCGCGCGCGTCCATGGCCGCGGCCAGCGCCACCGAGCGCTCCAGCGCGCCCTCCAGAACGGGCAGTCCGACCTGGAGGAGCGCCTTGACACCACGGTCGGGGCGGCCGCGCAGCCGCCGGGCGGCGCGCAGCCGCTGGACGTCGGCGACCAGGTTCGGTGCGAAGGTCATCGCGACGACGACCGCGACGCCCGCCTCGTAGAGCGCACCGGGCAGGGACTTCAGCAGCCGGGCAGGGTTGGCGAGCGCGTTGGCGGCGCCCACGCAGATGAGGAGGGTGGCCAGTTTCAGCCCGTCGTACAGCGCGAAGACCATGCCTTCCGCGGTGACCCGGCCGCCGATCCGGACACCCTTCGCCCAGTCCGGCAGCGGTACTTCGGGCAGCGCGACAAGGGTGTGGGTACCGGGAATCGGCGAGCCGAGGAAGAAGGCGAAGGCCAGCCGGACGGCGATCACGACCAGGCCGAGCTTGACGAACGCGCCGTACGAACGCGCCCACGGCGCCTCCGTACGGCGGGCCGCGACGACATAGCCGGCCACCCCCACCAGCAGCCCCAGCAGCAGCGGATCGGTGGTGCGGGAGGCCGCGGTGGCCAGACCGAGCGCCCACAGCCACCAGGCGCCGGCGTGCAGCGCGGTGGTGCGGGTCGCCTGCGGGGCGCTCATCCGCGTCGGCGGCGCGCCTGCCACACCGCCGCCGCGCCCAGTACGACGACGGCCGCGACACCGCCGACCAGCCCGGCGGACGGGCCGCCGTCGCCCCCGCCGGTCGCCTCGCCCCCGTCCGCCGCCGCGTCCGAAGAAGGCGAAGCGGAGGACGCGGGCTCCTTCGCGCCCTTCACCTGGTCCGCGCACCCCGACTTCGGATAGCCGGCGATGGCGCACAGCAAGGCGTGGGAGTCATAGCGCAGCGACCGGACGACCGCCGCCAGCGCCTCCCCCGCCGAGGCGTCCTCGCCCACCTGGGCGCACTCCGTCCTGGCCTTCGGCGGCTGCTCGCCGCCGGGCGCGTCCGCCGCGATGCCGAAGTCGATGACGATGCCGATCCGCTTGCGGCCCTCCTTGGCGGGGGTGGCGTGGCAGATCGCGTCGAAACCGGCGGCCGCACGGGGCTTGCCGGCCGCGGCGGAGTCGGCGCTGACGGCGAAGCGGAAGCCCTCCACCGCGCCGTCGGCCGGCCGCACGGTGGCGGGCCCTTCGGTGGCGTACGCCCAGGAGCTGCCCTTCCCGTCCCAGAAGGACCAGTAGCGGTACTCCTGCGCCTGGGCGGGCCCGGCGGCCAGACCGGTGACCGCACCGGCCAGCAGCACGGCTGCGGCGATCCCGGTACGCCGCATCAGAGCCGGCTCTTCTTACGGCTGCTGAGCAGGAAGCCGATGCCGGCGCCGATGGCGAGGCCGATGCCGATGACCCACACCACGCCCAGGCCGCCGCCGTCCTTGGAGTCGTCGGCGTCCTTGGTGTCCTTCTTCGCCGCGGCGGCCGGCTCGGGGCCGGTGGCGTTGAGCGCGGCCACCAGGTCGGTGCCGCCGAAGGAGCGCGGGTCGGTGCCGGTGGCGTGCGCGACCAGCACCAGCTGGGCGTAGGCGGCGGGGCCGCTCTGCTTCGCCCAGTCAGCCGAGTTCTTCTCCAGCCACTTCAGCGGCTTCGCGGCGGCGGCGCCGTGTGCGCCGGCCGCCAGCGCCACCACGGCGTCGGCGGTGTTGCCGACGTCGGGCTGATCCTCCGCGCCCGGCATCGCGGAGAGCAGATGCTGGCCGTTCTCGTCGAGCTGTGCGACGAGGTAGGCGTCGCCGGCCTCGGCAGCCTGTGCCGGGTCGTCGGCGCCCGCCTTCTTGTCCCCCTTGCCTTCCTTGTCCCCGTCCTTGCAGCTCAGCGGCTTGACCGGGGTGTCCGCGCCCTTGCCGGCCGGCTCGACGACGAAGCCCCTGCCGCGCGCTCCGGTCGCCGCGGCCGCGGTGGCGTCGGCGTTCGGGGCCGCCCCCTTGAGCTGGAAGGCGAACGCGCCGCGCCCGTCCCCCTTCGCCGCACAGCCGAGCTGGAAGGTGAGCAGCCCGTCGTAGGGGGTCTTGCCGCCCTTCTTCGACGTCACGGACTGCGGCTTCTCGCCCGCCGCCGCGAGCGCGCCGATGACCACGGAGGTGGAATTGGCATCGCTGGCCGAGCCGGCCATCGAGCTCCAGCCGCCGTCGTCGTTCTGCACCGACTTCAGCCAGCTCACGGCCTTCTTCACGGCGTCGCGGTGCCCGCCCAGCGCGGCCAGCGCCTGCACCGCGGCGGCCGTCGGGTTGGTGTCCCGCAGGGTCTTGGCGTCGCAGGGCTTGCCCGGCTCGGCACGGAAGGCGGTGAACGAGCCGTCGGCGCACTGCTGACCGGCCAGCCAGTTCACGGCAGACGCCGCGGGGCGCACGCCCACGGTGTCCTGGGCCAGCAGTGCGAGCGACTGCCGCCAGACCCCGTCGTACTGCGGGTCCTTGGAGCCGTACAGCCCGTCGGGCAGCTTCTTGGGGGACGCGGACGGGGAGTCGGCGTATGCGGCGGGGGCAGCGGCCGCGCCCAGCACCAGCACGGCCGCCAGCGCCGTGGCGGCGCGGCGCGCCAGGAAGGCGACGGAATGCGTCAAAGGGGCCTGGTGAGCCATGGAAGCCATGGGGGCCATCGGGTCGGTGCCTCTCGGGTCGGGTCGCGGCGGATGCTACGCAGCCGCGCTCGGCCGGCCACCCGCGCGCCGATCCATGGATCGGGCACGGTGGCACCGGGCTCAGCTCCGTATACCTCGACGGTGCCGCGCACCGGCCGTCCGCACGGGCGGCGGCTTCGGTGGCGGGAGCCTTGGTCGTGCCCGGTCGGGTGCTCCGGCTCGTACGGCCGTCCACACCGGGCCGGGGGCGCGGTGCGGAGGGGCCGTCCTCACGGTTGCGGGTCAGCGCCGGATTTCCACCGGCTTTCCCCGATCGGGTACGGATGAAGTTGTCCCGCACACCTTAACCGGCGCCCGTCAGGGCACTCGCTCGCACGTACGAGCCGGCACCGCGCCGGGCGGAAACCAGCCGCGCCCGGGAACGAACCAGTGCTGTCCCCGCCACGAACCGGCTCTGTCCCCGCCACGAACCAGCGCTGCCCCCGCCACGAACCGGCCGCGCCCCCGTGTGCGAACCGGCCGCGCCCCGGGGACGGATCAACGCTGCCCCGCCCACCGGGCAGGACCGAGCGCCCGCGTCCCCGCCCTCACACCGCCTGGTACCGCACCGGATCGGACCCGGGCACCCGCTCCGCCTGTCCCTGCTTCACCAGACGGCGCAGATGGGCCTCCGCCTCCGAGACGGCGATATTGCGGGAGGCGTAGGGAATCTGGTCCCAGGGGCGGTTCCACTCCATGGCCATGGCGAGCTGCCAGGCAGTGCGGGGCTCGCGGAGCAGCGCCCGCAGCTGGGAGAGCCGTGCTTCGTGGTGGGCGAGGAGCTCGCGGACACGTCCGCCGGCGTCGGTGAAGGCGTGCTGGTGGGCGGGCAGCACCTCGGCGGGGGCGAGCCGGCCGACGTGGGCGAGGGAGTCGAGGTAGTCGCCCAGGGGGTCGGGGACGCCCGCCGGGCTCGCCACTTCTCGCCCGCTCCCGGCTTCGCAGGGGGAACCCCCGTCGCCCTCCGGGTCCTCGTACAGGCCGATGTGCGGGGTGATGCCGGGGAGGAGATGGTCGCCGGAGAAGAGCCGGCCGAAGCCGCGGGACCCGCCCGAGGGGTGCTCCTCCTCCAGATGGAGGCAGACATGCCCCGGGGTGTGCCCGGGTGTCCAGATGGCGCGCACCCGGCGCCCCGGCAGATCGAGCAGCTCGCCGGGGCCGATGTCACGGTCCGGCAATGCGGCCCCCTGTCCGGGCAGCTTCCGGCCGCGCCCCTCGGCGCGCGCCTTCCGCAGCGGTGCCAGATGCCCGTCCGGTGCGCCCGCCGCCGCGAGCCGGGCGGTCAGCCGGTCGAGCCACCGGCCCGGATCGGCCTCGCGGGTGCGGCGGACCACGGCGGTGTCCGCGGCGTGCATCGCGATCCAGGCGCCGGAGGCCTCCCGCACCTTGGCCGAGAGTCCGTGGTGGTCGGGGTGATGGTGCGTGATCAGGACGCCGTGGAGATCGGCGAGGGCGAAGCCGCAGGCGCCGATGCCGGCGACGAGGGTGTCCCAGGAGTCCGGGTCGTCCCAGCCGGTGTCGATGAGCGCCGGGCCGCGGTCGGTCTCCAGGAGGTGGACGAGGGTGTGGCCGAGCGGGTTGTCCGGGATGGGGACGGCGATGCTCCACACCC
The DNA here is from genome assembly GCF_000719605.1 of Streptomyces sp. NRRL S-1813. Taxonomy (NCBI): domain Bacteria; kingdom Bacillati; phylum Actinomycetota; class Actinomycetes; order Kitasatosporales; family Streptomycetaceae; genus Streptomyces; species Streptomyces sp. NRRL S-1813. The sequence continues at coordinate 79,273 of NZ_JOHB01000029.1, read as the reverse complement.
CGCCCTTGTGGTCGGTCACCTGCGTCGTCATCCCGGTCCCCTCTCGGTGTGGCATACACCTGGTGCCCGGCCCTCACTATAACTAGAACGGGTTTCATTGCGGCTCGAAGTACCCCTTCCTCTCGGGGGAGTTGGTATTTGGCCGGCGCCGTGGACTCCTCCAACTAGAACTGGTATCAGTTCTGATGCAGTGCGTGATCCTGACGCCACGTCAGGAAGCATCCCGGGGCCGACTCGTCCGGGAGCCCCAGGAACCGTCAGGGATCGCCGAACAGGCGGCCAACCCGCAGGAGGCGGCAGCGATGAGCGACCTCGTCGAGCACGGAAAGCTCTACATAGGCGGTGAGTGGGCCGATCCGGCCGCCCGGGACACGATCGAGGTCGTCTCGCCCCACACCGAGCAGGTCATCGGCCGGGTGCCGCATGCCTCGCGCGCCGATGTCGACCGCGCGGTGGCCGCGGCCCGTTCGTCTTTCGACTCCGGGGTGTGGGCGAACGCGCCGTTGGCGGACCGGATCGCGGTGGTGACCCGTATCAAGGACGCCTTCGCCGCCCGCAGCGAGGAGATCGCCAAGGTCATCAGCTCCGAGAACGGCACGCCCTTCACCTCGGGCGTCATGGTGCAGTCGCTGGCCGCGATGCTGGTGTGGGACGCGGCGCTGACGGTGGCCCGTGACTTCCCCTTCGAGGAGCGGCGGAACGGGGTGCTGGGTCCGCTGCTGGTGCGGCGGGAGCCGGCCGGGGTGGTCGCGGCCGTGGTGCCGTGGAACGTCCCGCAGTTCACCGCCGCCGCCAAGCTCGCACCGGCACTGCTGGCCGGCTGCTCGGTGGTGCTGAAGGTGTCCCCGGAGACCCCGTTGGACGCGTACCTCCTCGCGGAGATCGCGACGGAGGCCGGGCTGCCGGAAGGGGTGCTGTCGATCCTGCCCGCGGACCGCGAAGTCAGCGAGTACCTGGTCGGGCACCCGGGTGTGGACAAGATCTCGTTCACCGGATCGGTGGCGGCGGGCAAGCGGGTCATGGAGGTCGCGGCCCGGAATCTCAGCCGCGTCACGCTGGAGCTGGGCGGGAAGTCCGCGGCGGTGATCCTGCCGGACGCGGATCTGGACGCGGCGGTGGCCGGCATCGTGCCGTTCGCCTGGATGATCAACGGTCAGGCCTGTGTGGCCCAGACGCGGATCCTCGCCCCGCGCAGCCACTACGACGAGATCGCCGAACGGTTCACCGCGGCGGCATCCGCGCTCACCGTCGGCGACCCGCTGGATCCGGCCACCGAACTCGGCCCGCTGGTCGCCCGCCGCCAGCAGGAGCGCTCACTGGACTACATCGAGCTCGGCCGGAAGGAAGGAGCCAAGCTCCTCACCGGCGGCGGCCGGCCCCAGGGGCAGCCGACGGGCTGGTACGTCGAGCCGACCCTCTTCGGCGAGGTCGCCAACTCCATGCGGATCGCCCGCGAGGAGATCTTCGGCCCGGTCATCTGCCTGCTGCCGTATGACGACGAGGCGGAGGCGGTACGGATCGCCAACGACTCCGACTACGGGCTCTCGGGTTCCGTATGGACGGCAGACGTCGACCACGGCATCGAGATCGCGCGGCAGGTGCGCACCGGTACGTACTCGGTGAACACCTTCAGCATCGACATGCTCGGCCCGTTCGGCGGCTACAAGAACTCCGGCATCGGGCGGGAGTTCGGGCCCGAGGGCTTCGGCGCTTACCTGGAGCACAAGATGATCCATCTGCCGGCGGGTGCCTGATGGGGGACCGCTGGCAGGTGGAGGTGGACCGGGGCGTGTGCATCGGCTCGGGGTTGTGCGTCGCGGCGGCGCCGGAGGGCTTCCGGCTGGACACCGCCCGGCAGTCGCACCCGGCGGCGCCGGAGACGGATACCGACGAGAGCGTGCTGGCCGCGGCCGAGGGGTGCCCCGTCGAGGCGATCACCCTGACCGTGGCCGGCAGCGGCGAGGCGGTCTTCCCGCCGGAGGAGTGAGGGGTGCCCCCGGGGTGGGGGAGGCCCGTAGGGGGTGTGGGTGGTGGTCCCGTAGGGGGTCGGTGGACCCCTTGCGGGCCAACTACCCGTGGGGGTGGCGGGGTGAACGCTCGCGGTCCGGCGAGGTGAGGTCGATCAGCCGGCAGACCGTCTCGATGTCTATCTTCACCTGGGCGATCGAGGCGCGTCCGGACAGCCAGGTGATCAGTGCCGAGTGCCAGGTGTGCTCGATGACCCGGACCGCGGAGAGCTGTTCGGGGGTGGCGGGGCCGTCCAGTCCCATCGCGTCGAGGATGATCGCGGTGGTCAGCCGGGAGACGGTGTCGACCTCGGGGCTGACGGAGCGGTCGGCGAAGGTCAGCGCGCGCACCATCGCGTCCGCGAGATGCGGCTCGCGCTGGAGTGCGCGGAACGCCCGCATCAGGGTCTGGGCGACCCGCGCGCCCGGGTCCTGCTCCGACGGCGGACGCTTGCGCAGGGTCTCGTGCATGTGCTGGAGCTGGTCCTGCATGGTGGCGACCAGCAGATGCACCTTGGAGGGGAAGTAGCGGTAGAGGGTGCCCAGCGCGACGCCCGAGGACTCGGCGACCTCGCGCATCTGCACGGCGTCGAAGCCACCACGGGACGCCAGCTTGGCGCTGGTGTGCAGGATGCGGCGGCGCCGGGCCTCCTGACGCTCGGTCAGGGGAGGACTCGCGGGAAGCGTCGGCCTGGCCGCCTTGGATTCCGTAGTCATATTTCCCATTCCGTGGCATTCCGTCCGCGATGCGGCGAGTGCCGGTGGTGTGATCGGCACAGCATGGCAGGGGGGCGGGTGGTGGCGCGAATCACCTGGTGCGGCTCTTTTCGCATCGTTCTCGGCCGGTAGATTCGAAGCTCGGTGAACTGATGAGTAGCCAATCAGTTCTGAAACTTGTTCTAGATTACCGCCAGCGGTTACGCTCCGGCGAAAGTCCAGTGAGAAGGGGGCCGAGCGTGACCGCAGAGGCCGTCCAGGCAGCCGCGCCTCGCCCCGCAGAGGCCTCCTCGGCCTCCGCCCCGTCGAACGGTGAGCGTCCCCTGCGCATCGCGATGCTCACGTACAAGGGGAACCCGTTCTGCGGCGGTCAGGGCGTCTATGTACGCCACCTCTCGCGCGAACTGGCCCGTCTCGGCCACACCGTCGAGGTCATCGGCGCCCAGCCCTACCCCGTCCTCGACGACGGGGTGACCCTGACCGAGCTGCCCAGCCTCGACCTCTACCGCCAGCCGGACCCGTTCCGTACGCCGAAGCGCGGCGAGTACCGCGACTGGATCGACGCCCTCGAGGCCGGCACGATGTGGACCGGCGGCTTCCCCGAGCCGCTGACCTTCTCCCTGCGGGCCCGGCGCCATCTGGCCGCCCGCCGCGGCCAGTTCGATGTCGTCCACGACAACCAGACCCTCGGCTACGGCCTGCTCGGCGGTCCCGACGCGCTCGGCGCCCCGCTGGTCACCACCATCCACCACCCCATCACCGTCGACCGCCGGCTCGACCTGGAAGCCGCCGGCGGCTGGAAGCGCCGCGCCTCCGTCCGCCGCTGGTACGGCTTCACCCGTATGCAGAAGCGCGTCGCCCGGCGGCTGCCGTCCGTGCTGACCGTCTCCGGCTCCTCCCGCCAGGAGATCGTCGACGACCTCGGGGTGTCCGCCGGCCGGATCCATGTGGTGCATATCGGCGCCGACACCGACCTGTTCGCGCCAGATGCGTCGGTGCCCGAGGTGCCGGGACGGATCGTCACCACCTCCAGCGCGGACGTGCCGCTCAAGGGCCTGATCCACCTGGTCGAGGCGCTCGCCAAGGTGCGCACCGAGAACCCCGACGCGCATCTGGTGGTCGTCGGCAAGCGCGCCGACGACGGGCCGGTCGCCGCCGCCATCGAGCGGCTCGGGCTGTCCGGCGCGATCGAATTCGTCAAGGGCATCACCGACGGCGAACTCGTCGATCTGGTCCGCAGCGCCCAGATCGCCTGTGTCCCCTCCCTCTACGAGGGCTTCTCGCTGCCCGCGGCCGAAGCGATGGCCACCGGCACCCCGTTGCTGGCGACCACCGGCGGCGCCATCCCCGAGGTCGCCGGGCCGGACGGCGAGACCTGTCTCGCGGTGCCGCCGGGTGATGCCGACGCACTGGCGGGCGGGCTGCTCCGCCTCCTGGGCGACGAGACGCTGCGCCGCCGGCTCGGCGCGGCCGGCCGGGAACGGGTGCTGTCCCGCTTCACGTGGCGCCAGGCCGCCCTCGGCACCGCCGAGCGCTACCGCGAGGCCATCGCCCTCCAGGGCGGCCGGGCCGCCACCAGAACCTCCCTGCGGGCCGCGTCCGCAGGGGCCGCCGGCGCCGCGCCCGCCCCGAGCCCCGCCGGACACGTCTAGCGGCCCGCCCGGCCCCTCCTCCTTCTTGCAGCCACCACCGCCACCAACCGCCGGACGAAAGCAGAACGCCGTGCTGACCGTCGACTTTTCCCGTTTCCCGCTCGCTCCGGGCGATCGTGTGCTCGATCTGGGGTGCGGCGCGGGCCGGCATGCCTTCGAGTGCTACCGGCGCGGCGCGCAGGTCGTCGCCCTCGACCAGAACGGCGAGGAGATCCGCGAGGTCGCCAAGTGGTTCGCCGCGATGGAGGAGGCGGGCGAGGCCCCGGCGGGCGCCTCCGCCACCGCCATGGAGGGCGATGCGCTGAACCTGCCGTTCCCCGACGACAGCTTCGACGTCGTGATCATCTCCGAGGTCATGGAGCACATCCCCGACGACAAGGGGGTGCTGGCCGAGATGGTCCGGGTGCTGCGGCCCGGCGGCCGGATCGCGGTCACCGTCCCGCGGTACGGCCCCGAGAAGGTCTGCTGGACGCTCAGCGACGCCTACCACGAGGTCGAGGGCGGCCACATCCGCATCTACCGCGGTGACGAGCTGCTCGGCAAGATGCGGGAGGCCGGGCTGGAGCCGTACGGCACCCACCATGCGCACGGGCTGCACAGCCCCTACTGGTGGCTCAAGTGCGCCTTCGGGGTGGACAACGACAAGGCGCTGCCGGTGCAGGCGTACCACAAGCTGCTGGTCTGGGACATCATGAAGAAGCCGCTGGCCACCCGGCTCGCCGAGCGGGCGCTCAACCCCGTCATCGGCAAGAGCTTCGTCGTCTACGCCACCAAGCCGCATCTGCCCGAGGCGGCGGCCGCCACCGATGCGGGCGAGCCGGCCGACGAGGCCACCGCCGGTCCCGCCACGAAGGCCACCAAGGCCACGAAGCCGGCGGCCAAGTCCTCCGCACCGCGCCGGAAGTCCGCGCAAGGCGCCAAATCCGGCGCCACGTCCGGCGCCACGTCCGGCGCCATGTCGGGCGCCGCATCGGGCACCAAGGCGCCGGCCAAGCCCGCCTCCAAGTCTTCCGTCAAGTCTTCCGCCAAGCCCTCCGCAGGGGCCGCCAAGTGACAAGTCCCGGGCGTACCGAACGGCTCGTCCTGCCGGGGGTGCTCACCGCCGAACAGGCGGCCCGCACGGTGGCCGGCATCCTCGCGACCCAGCGGTCGGACGGCGCGATCCCCTGGTTCCGCGGCCACCACCTCGACCCGTGGGACCACACCGAGGCCGCCATGGCCCTGGACGCGGCCGGTGAACACGAGCGTGCCGAGGCCGCGTACGACTGGCTGGTACGGCATCAGAACCCGGACGGGTCCTGGTACGCGGCCTACGCCGACGGTGACGCCGAGGCGCCCACCGACCGCGGCCGGGAGACCAACTTCTGCGCCTACCTCGCGGTCGGCGTCTGGCACCACTACCTGTCCACCGGCGACGAGGCCTTCCTCGACCGCATGTGGCCCGCGGTCCATTCGGCGGTCGAGTACGTGCTGGAGCTCCAGCAGCCCGGCGGCGAGATCGGCTGGAAGCGCGAGGACGACGGCACGCCCGTCAACGAGGCGCTGCTGACCGGCTCGTCGTCGATATACCAGGCGCTGCGCTGTGCGCTCGCCCTCGCCGAACAGCGCGAGGAGCCGCAGCCCGACTGGGAGCTGGCGGTCGGCAGCCTCGGCCATGCGATACGCAGCCACCCCGAGCGGTTCCTCGACAAGGCCCGCTACTCCATGGACTGGTACTACCCGATCCTGGGCGGCGCGGTCCGCGGCGCCGCGGCCAGGGAACGTATCGACGCGGAGTGGGAGCACTTCGTCGTGCCCGGCCTGGGGGTGCGCTGTGTGCTGCCCAACCCCTGGGTCACCGGCGGCGAGAGCGCGGAACTGGCGCTCGCGCTGTGGGCGATGGGGGAGTCCGAACGGGCCGTACAGATCCTCAAGTGGATGCAGCACCTCCGCGCCGAGGACGGCATGTACTGGACCGGCTATGTCTTCGACGACGACGCGATCTGGCCCCGCGAACTCACCTCCTGGACAGCCGGTTCGCTCCTGCTCGCGGTGGCCGCTCTGGGCGGCGACGAGGCCACCACCTCGGTCTTCGGAGGCGAGCGGCTGCCGGAGGGACTCGCTCCGGACTGCTGCCGGTAGGAGGCCGGCGGGAGCCCGGCAGGGACGCGCCGAAAGGGGAGGACGAGCCGAGGAGGGGCGCACTACTGTGCGACACATGACTCTCCAAGGCTCCCTCACCCACGAGGAATACTGCGCTCAGCTCCTCGCCGAGACCGGCAGGCTCCGGGACATCGTGCGGACGGCCGACCTCTCGGCGACCGTGCCGACCTGCCCCGACTGGACGCTGGCCGACCTCGCCCGGCATGTGGGGGGTGCGCACCGCTGGGTCGGCACGATCGTCGCCACCCGCGCTGCGAAGAGCGTCGACCCCGCGGACGTCCCCGACGGCGCCGGGCCCGAGGGCGGGGACGCGGCGGCGCTGGACGCCTGGCTGGCGGCGGGTGTTGAGCAGACCGTGGCCGCGCTGCGGGAGGCCGGCCCCGATACGGAGGTCTGGAGCTGGACGCCGGAGCAGAACACGGGGTTCTGGGCCCGCCGGATGACCCATGAGACGGTCGTCCACCGGGCCGATGCGGCGCTCACCGCCGGTGTCCCCTTCGATGTCCCCGCCCCGGTCGCAGCGGACTGCCTGGAAGAGTGGCTCCAGATCGGCGAACTGCCCATGGTGGCGGCCCGCTTCGCCGAGCGCGGGGCCGGACTGCTCGGCCCCGGCCGCACGCTTCACGTCCACGCCACCGACGCCCCGCCCGGCGTGGACGCCGAGTGGCTGCTCGACCTCACGGGGGAGACGCCCACCCACCGCCGCACCCATGAGAAGGCGGCGGTCGCGCTGCGCGGCCCCCTCACCGATGTGCTCCAGGTCCTCTACCGCCGGCTGCCCGCCGACAGCGACCGGGTCGAGGTGCTCGGCGAGCGCGCCCTGCTCGACCAGTGGCTGACGTACGCGTCCTTCGGGTGAGCGGCACGGCCGCGGTCAGGAGTTGAGCTCGGCCAGGACCCGTAGCGTGTGCGGATCCGGGGCGGTGATCAGCAGATCGGTGACCGGTCCGGCGCGCCACAACTCCAGGCGTTCGGCGATCCGTCGGCGTGGGCCGACCAGGGAGATCTCGTCGGCGAAGGCGTCCGGTACGGCGAGTACCGCCTCTTCCCTGCGGCCCTCGAGGAAGAGCTGTTGCACCCGCCGGGCCTCCTCCTCGAAGCCCATCCGCGCCATCAGGGCGGCGTGGAAGTTCTTGGCGGCGTGCCCCATCCCGCCGATGTAGAAGCCGAGCATCGCCTTGACCGGCAGCAGGCCCTCGGCGACGTCGTCGCAGACCACGGCCCGTGCCATGGGGGCGATGAGGAAGCCGTCCGGGGCGTCCGCCAGCGACGCCCGGTAGACGTCGGTGCGCTGCGGCGACCAGTACAGCGGCAGCCAGCCGTCCGCGATCCGGGTCGTCTGGGCGATGTTCTTGGGGCCCTCGGCGCCCAGGAGGAGCGGAATGTCCGCCCGCAGCGGGTGGGTGATGGGCTTGAGCGGTTTGCCCAGGCCGGTGCCGTCCGCACCACGGTAGGGGTGCGGGTGGAAGAGCCCGTCCGTCTCCACCGGCCCCTCCCGGCGCAGGACTTGGCGGATCACGTCCAGGTATTCGCGGGTGGCGGTCAGCGGGCTCTTGGGGAACGGCCGCCCGTACCACCCCTCGACGACCTGCGGTCCGGACAGCCCCAGGCCCAGCAGCAGCCGGCCGCCGGAGAGATGGTCGAGGGTGAGGGCGTGCATCGCGGTGGCGGTGGGGGTGCGGGCCGCCATCTGTGCGATACCGGTGCCCAGTTTGATGCGGGAGGTGTGGGCGGCGATCCAGGTGAGTGCGGTGAAGGCGTCCGACCCCCAGGCCTCCGCGGTCCACACCGAGTCGTAGCCCAGCCGCTCGGCCTCCTGGGCGAGTTCGACGTGCCGGGGGTCCGGGCCGCGTCCCCAGTAGCCCAGTGCCAGACCGAGTCGCATACCGATCGCCTCTCTTCGACGGGCGGTGGCCGAGTGGTACCGCAACGCCGGCGCCGCCGTCCGAAGTATTTCTGACGGCACGTCAGGATTGCCGGGTGCCCGCGCACTGTACGGCCGGGCCGCCGGCAGCGCAACGGCCGCCGGCAGCGCAACGGCCCCCCGCCCGTGAGGGCGAGGGGCCGCGAAAAGGACCGCTGTGCGTCCGGTGTCAGCCGCGCTGGATGCCGGTGGTGTCCTGGAGGACACCGCGACGGCCGTCCTGGGTCTGGGCGATCAGGGCCTGGCCGCGCTGCTCCACCGCGAGGTACCAGGTGCCGGGCGCCAGTTCCGCGATCGGCGCCGGTGAGCCGTCCTCGCCGTACAGCGGGCGCGCGACGGGTACCGCGAACCAGAAAGGCGCGAAGTCCGCGGGGGCACCGGCCGCAGGGGCGGCTCCCATGGGGGCGGCTCCCGCCTGGCCGCCGGCCGTGCCGTCGGCCGGTGCCTGCTGGCCGTAGGGCTGGCCGGGCTGGGGCTGCTGCTGGCCGCCCGGGTAGCCGTAGCCGTGGCCCGCCTGCTGCTGGGCGCCGGGGTAGCCGTAACCCGGGTTGGGGCCCGCGCCGTAGGGGGCGGCGGCCTGCGGCTTCGGGGCGCCGACCAGGGCGACCTTGAGGGCCGGGACGAGCGGCGTGGCGACGGCGCCACCGGCCAGGATCAGGGCGGCGATCACGCCGATGATCAGGCCGGCGCCGGCACTGCCGATGGAGATGATGGTCCAGAGCGCCGTCCAGGCCGCGAAGACGGTGAGAGCGACACCGAACTGGGCGAGGTCGAGACCGGCCACCTTGCGCGGCTGCTGCTGCGGCAGCGCACGGCTGACGATGATGACCGCCGCGCCGATCACCCCGGCCAGGTACACGCTCATGAGGGTGTTCAGCGACTCCCAGGCGTTGATGCTGGAGTAGTCCTGGGCTTCGCAGTACTTGGCGAGCGCGCCGGAGCAGTCCGGGCTGCCGGTAAGAGCGAGGAACGAGGCGATGAACAGCAACACCGCTGCTCCGATCACCACGCCGTCACCTCGAGTGAGGGAGCGGATGTTCACGTAAGGGTCCTTTGTCGGTTTCGTGGGTCCGGTCGTCGCTGTCGCGGTGCGCGCAGTGCGAGGCACGGCGGTGGCCACCCATCGTAAAGGGGAACCTGTCGCCGAATCCTGCGGGCCGTCCTGTTCGTTTCCCCGCACTATCGGCACGACGTATCGGGGCCGGTATCGGGCGGGTTTCGGAAGCCGTTGCCGGCGGTCCGTCAGCGCGTCAAGAAGTCCGTAATGCCCTCGGTGATCCCGCGGGCCGCTTTTTGCCGCCACCGGGGGTCGGTCAATTGCGCGGCGTCCTTCGGGTCGCGCATATTGCCGCACTCGATGAACACCTTCGGCACCGTGGAGAGGTTGAGGCCGCCGAGATCGGAGCGTACGTCGAGCCCGGTGCCCTGGCCGATGTAATTGGACGGCGCGCTTCCGGTGGCTGCGCGGAACCGGCCGGCCAGCCGTTTCCCCAGTTGCTTCGAGGGCGCGACGATCGCGGCGGTGTCGGCCGGGCCGTCCGTCACGCGGGCGGGAAGGATGACATGGAAGCCGCGGTTGCCGGCGCCCGAGCCATCGGCGTGGAGGGACAGCGCGGCATCGGCATGCGCCTTGTTCCCGATGGCGGCCCGCTCGTCCACGCACGGCCCGTACGGGCGGTCGCCGTTCTGGGTGAACACGACCTCGGCGCCCGCGTCCTGGAGGAGGGTGCGGGCGCGGCGGGCGACGTCCAGGGTGAACGAGGCCTCGGCGTAACCGTCGTTGGTGGAGGTGCCCGTGGTGTCGCACTCCTTGCGGTCGTTGCCTATGTCCACCTGTCGGGCGATCTCCTGGCCGTGCTCGCTGTTGTGCGGGTTGTGACCGGGGTCGATCACCACGACCTTGCCCTTGAGGCTGCCGTGCGGACCGCCCTTGCCGGAGTCACCGCCGGAACCATGGCCGTGGGAGCCCCGGCCGCTGTCCTTGCCGGCCGGCTCGTGGCTGCCGCCGCCGGATCCGCCCGTGCCGTCGGCCCCGTTCTCCGCCGACCGGCCCGGTCCGGGCTGCCCGGCCCTCGGCGGCCCGCCGCCGTCGCCCGACGACCGCCAGACCAGCCAGCCCCCCAGGCCGACGACCACCACGACGGCCGCTATGACGAGGAGGGTGCCGCGCAGGCGGCGGTGCGGGGGGAGAGTACTGCCGTTCGACACGTCGGCGATCGTAGCCCGCTCAGACGCCGGCCCGGGTGCGCCGCAGTACGCGCAGCGACCGGTGGGCGGAGATCTCGGTGAAGGCGCCGGACTCCAGGGCCCTGCGGTAGATGCGGTACGGGGCCTGGCCCGTCCACTCGTCGACCGGGTCCGGGAACACGTCGTGGATCACCAGCAGGCCGCCGGGCGCGAGATGCGGCGCCCAGCCCTCGTAATCGGCGGTGGCGTGTTCGTCGGTGTGCCCGCCGTCGATGAAGACCAGGCCCACCGGCGTCTGCCAGATCGCCGCGACCTGCGGTGACCGGCCCACCAGGGCGATCACCTGCTCCTCCAGGCCCGCGGCGTGCAGGGTGCGGCGGAAGGCGGGCAGGGTGTCCATCCGGCCGACCTCGGGGTCCACGACGGCCGGATCGTGGTAGTCCCAGCCGGGCTGCTGCTCCTCGCTGCCCCGGTGGTGGTCGACGGTGACGGCCATGACCCCGGCGGCACGTGCGGCGTCCGCGAGCAGGATCGTGGACCGGCCGCAATAGGTGCCGACCTCCACCAGCGGCAGCCCGAGCGTGGCCGCCGTTGCCGCCGCCGCGTACAGCGCGAGGCCCTCGTCCACGGGCATGAAGCCTTTCGCCGCCTCGAACGCGGCGAGGATCTCCGGCTGCGGAGCGGTCGGAGCCGTGGGAGCGGGCATGGGCTTCCTCCTGGTGGTGCGGTCAGGGCCTCATCGTGCCGTACGGGGCGGGGCGCCCGGTGTGCGGGTCACCCCCTTCCGGCATTCGGATATCGGCACGGGGCTCCTTTCTCCGTGCGTCGGGGAACCTGGCTCTTCCCGTCGCTTCCGGCCGGGTTCCCGCCGGTTTCCGGTCTGTTCCCGACGCTTTTATCGTCGGTCGTTTCCCTGGTGCCCGAAAGCGACAATTCGCGGCGGGGGAGGGGTGGGGAGGGAATGGCGGCTCGCGGTGGTGTGCGGGGACTCGCACCGGAATTCACCGGACCGTTTCCTGTTCGCATCCGAAACGTTCCCTGGGGAATCCCGGATGGTTCGGAACGGTGCGGGGCGGCCCAGGGCGGTCCCTGGCGGTCCCTGGTGGCGGCGGGCCGTCGCTACCCGGGGTGTCCGAGGGGTGGAGCGCGCTCCGTGCTTCGCGTCCGCGCTCCGGGCTTCGCGTTGTGCGCTCCCCGCGCTCCGGGGCGCCCGGCCGCACCCCGCCCCGGCTCTGACCTTCCGTCAGAATGCAACGTGTTCTAATCTGCCCCGCATGGGCATCGGAATCACACCGGAGCAACGTGACCTGGCCGAGGCAGTGGGCGGGTGGGCCGCCCGTGCCGTGCCGCCCGACGAGGTGCGCAAGCTGCTCGACGCCGCGCACGGGCAGCAGGGGCGGCCCCCGTACTGGGACCAGCTCGCCGCGCAGGGCCTGCTCGGGCTTCATCTGCCCGAGGCCGACGGCGGCGGTGGCGGTGAACTGCTCGACCTCGCCGTCGTCCTGGAGGAACTGGGCCGCGCCCCGCTCCCCGGCCCGTATCTGCCGACCGCCCTCGCCGCCGAACTGCTGCACCGCGGCGGCGGCCACCGGCCCCTCGTACGGGCCCTGGCCGGCGGGGAGCGCATCGCCGCCGTCGCCCTCGGCCCCGGCTCCCTCACCGCCACCGCGCACGCCGACGGTTACGTCCTGGACGGCACCGCGCCCCCGGTCCTGGCCGGCGCCGACGCGGATCTGATCGTGCTGGCGGCGCGGACCTCCACGGACACCGTCTGGCTCGCCGTCGACGCCGGGACACTGTCCGTACGCGCCCAGGAGAGCGCCGATCCGACCCGGCCGACCGCCGAGGTGGGCGCGGACGGGGTGCCGGTGCCCGGCGAGCGGCTGCTGGCCGTCGACAGCGGCCTCGTCCGTGACGTCGCCGGGGTGCTGTTCGCCGCCGAGTGCTGCGGGACGGCCGCCCGGTCGCTGGGCACCGCCGCGGAACACGCCAAGGTGCGCGAGCAGTTCGGCCGTCCGATCGGCCAGTTCCAGGCGGTCAAACACCTCTGCGCCGACATGCTCGTCCGCTGCGAGCAGGCCCGCGCCCTGGTCTGGGACGCGGCCCGCGCACTGCACGAGCCGCCCGAGGTCCGCGGACTGGTCGCGGCGCTGGCCACCGGTACCGCCCTGGACGCCGCCTTCAGCTGTGCCAAGGACTGCATCCAGGTTCTCGGCGGCATCGGCTTCTCCTGGGAACACGACGCCCATCTCCATCTACGGCGGGCGACCGCGGCCCGTCAGCTGCTCGGCAGCGGTGACACCCACCGGCTGCGCGCCGCCCGTTACGCCGCCGACGGCGCCCGGCGCGCACTGCACCTGGAGCTCCCCGCCGAAGCGGCGGACCACCGGGCCGCCGCCCGCACGGCCATCGACGGGGTCCGCGGCCTCGACCCCGCGGCCGTACGGCGCGCACTCGCCCCCACCGGCTATGCCGCGCCGCACCTCCCCCGGCCCTACGGACTGGGCGCCGGACCCGTACAGCAGCTCGCGATCCAGCAGGAGCTGGCCGCCGCCGGGGTCCGGGTCAGCGATCTGGGCATCGCCACCTGGGTGGTTCCCTCGCTGATCGCCCACGGCACCCAGGAGCAGCAGGAGCGCTATCTGCTGCCGTCGCTGCGCGGCGATCAGCTGTGGTGCCAGCTCTTCTCCGAGCCCGAGGCCGGTTCGGACCTGGCCTCCCTGCGCACCCGCGCCGAGCGGGTGGACGGCGGCGGCTGGCGGATCAACGGCCAGAAGGTGTGGACCTCGGCGGCGCAGTGGTCGAGTCACGGCATCCTGCTCGCCCGCACCGACCCCGACGCGCCCAAGCGCAAGGGCCTGACCTTCTTCCTCGTCGACATGAAGACGCCCGGTATCGACATCCGCCCGCTGAAGGAGATCACCGGCGACGCCCTGTTCAACGAGGTCTACTTCGACGATGTGCTGCTGCCCGCCGACGCGGTGGTCGGCGAGGTCGACGACGGCTGGAAGGTGGCCCGCACCACGCTCGACAACGAACGCGTCCACATGGCCGATCAGTTGACCTTCGACACCGGACTGGAGGCGCTGCTCGGCCGTGCCGCCGCGCTGGACGCATCGGTGCGGGCGAAGGTGGGCGCGCTGGCCGCCGAGGCGCACGCCCTGGGCTGTATCGCCCTGCGCACCACCCTCCAGCAGGTCTCCGGGCTGGAGCCGGGAGCCGGCGCCAGCATCCGCAAGCTGGTGCAGACCCCGCACCAGCAGAAGGTCGCCGAGCTGGCGCTGGAACTGCTCGGCCCTGCGGGGGCGGTGCGCGAAGGGGCCGGCGAACGGGCGCTGCACGGCTTCTTGATGTCGCGCTGTCTGACCATCGCCGGCGGCACCACCCAGGTGCAGCTGAACGTCGTCGCGGAGCGGCTGCTCGGCCTGCCCCGTGACCCGGAGCCCCGCCCCCTGATCTGACTCCCTGATCCGACTCCCTGAATCCGACTCCCCGGTCCGGGTCCCCGGATTCGGATTCGGCCACTTCCAGGAGGATGTGCATGGCTGGCAAGGCGTACGTCGTCGGCGTCGGGATGACGAAGTTCGAGAAGCCCGAGACCCGCGAGTGGCAGTACTGGGACATGGCGAAGGAAGCGGGCGGCAAGGCGCTCGCGGACGCCGGGGTCGGCTACGAGGCGGTCGAGCAGCTGCCAGTCGGCTTCTGCTACCAGGCCTCGACGGCCGGTCAGCGCGCCGCGTACGAACTGGGCCTGACCGGCATCCCCGTCTACAACGTCAACAACAACTGCGCGACCGCCTCGACCGCGCTGATGATGGCGCGCCAGTTCGTCGAGGCCGGTATCAACGACTGTGTCCTGGCGCTCGGCTTCGAGAAGATGAAGCGGGGTGCGCTGGGCGGGGGCGCGGACAGCGGCGATTTCCAGACCTCCCCGGTGGCCCGCCACTACGGGGTGATGGCCGCCGCCCATGGCTTCGAGATGACGCCGCCCACCGCCCAGATCTTCGGCAACGCGGCCCGCGAGCACATGGAGCGCTACGGCACCACCGCCGAACAGCTCGCCGCGGTCGGCGCCAAGAACCACCGGCACTCCGCCCACAACCCGAACGCCCAGTTCCAGGACGTCTACACGGTCGAGGAGATCCTCGCCGCCAAGACCATCCACCGGCCGCTGACCAGGTTGCAGTGTTCACCGACGTCCGACGGCGCGGCCGCGGCCGTGGTCGCCTCCGAGCGGTTCGTCCGCGAACACGGCCTGGCCGACCGGGCGGTGGAGATCGCCGCCCAGGCCATGACCACCGACACCGAGGAGAGTTTCGCCTCCGGCTCCTGTATCGATGTCGTCGGCAAGCCGATGACGCGGGCGGCGGCCCGGCAGGTGTTCGCGGCCGGCGGCATCGGCATCGAGGAGGTGGACGTCATCGAGCTGCACGACTGCTTTTCGGTCAACGAGCTGCTGACGTACGAGGCGCTGGGCATGTGCGCGGACGGGGAGTCGGGGAAGCTGGTCGCCGACGGCGCCACGACCTACGGCGGCCGCTGGGTGGTCAACCCGTCCGGCGGGCTGATCTCCAAGGGTCATCCGCTGGGCGCGACGGGGCTGGCGCAGACCGCCGAGCTGGTCTGGCAGCTCCGGGGCGCGGCGGGTGAGCGGCAGGTCCCCGGCGCCCGGGTGGGCCTGGCACACAACATCGGGCTGGGCGGCGCCGCGGTGGTGACGTTGCTGCGCAGGTGAGAGGCGCCGGGCCGGTGAGGAGCGCTGCCGCAGGGGTGGTGGACCGCCAGGCTGGGGGTGAACGCTGCGCAGGGGGACCGCAGGCCGGGGGCGGTCGCTGCGCAGGAGGTGGATCGCCGGGCCGGGGACAGCGGCTGCGCAGGCGATGCGGATACGGATGCAGATGCGGATGCAGATGCGGCTCGCCGGGTAACCAGCCTGTGTTTGTGGGTAGTTGGTCTGCTGGGGGCCCAGCCGCCCCCTACGGGCCCGCCACCCCCACCCCGTACGGGCCCTGCCCGAAGCCCCGCTCCTGACCCCACCGCCCGCCCCCTCTGCCTCTCCCGCCTGCCCTTCTGCCTCTCCCGCCTCCTCCGTCTTACGACCTAGGTCTCCTGTCAGGTGGCATGTGCACCGATATACCGATGCGGGATTCAAGCGGCGAATGCGAGCATGGGCGGCATGCCGCCGATAGCCGCCTCCGCCACCTTGCCCGAAACCATGCGGCGGACGGCCGCACCGGCCTGGCTGGTGATGCTGTTGGTGTGCGCCGGGCAGTTCCTGGTCGTCCTGGACGTCTCCGTCGTGAATGTGGCGCTGCCCGCCATGCGGACCGGCCTGGGCCTGAGCGAACTGGGCCTCCAGTGGATCGTCAACGCGTATGTGATCACCTTCGCCGGGTTCATGCTGCTCGGCGGCCGGGCCGCGGACATCTTCGGCCGTAAGCGGATCTTCGTCCTCGGGCTGGCACTGTTCACCGTCGCGAGCCTGGGCGGTGCGCTGGCCCAGCAGCCCTGGCAGCTGATCGCGGCCCGGACGGTCCAGGGTGTCGGCGCCGCCGTGCTCTCGCCGGCCACCCTCACCATCCTGACCACGTCGTTTCCGACCGGCCCGGCCCGTACACACGCCATCGCCACCTGGACGGCGGTCGGTGCCGGCGGTGGCGCGGTGGGCGGTCTGGTCGGCGGGGTGCTCACCGAGTATCTGTCCTGGCGCTGGGTGCTGTTGATCAATGTGCCGGTCGGGGCGCTGGTGCTGGCCGGCGCGGCACTGTGGCTCACCGAGAGCCGGCAGGGCGCCGCGCGGCGGCTCGATGTGCCCGGCGCGGTGCTGGTGACCGGCGGGCTCGCCCTGGTGGCTTACGGGATCGTGCAGACCGAGACGGACGGCTGGAGGTCGGCGTCCGCGCTGCTGCCGCTGGCGGCCGGGCTGGTCGTGATCGCGGCCTTCCTCGCCGTCGAGGCGCGTGCCAAGGCCCCGCTGATGCCGCTGGGTCTCTTCCGGCTGCGCTCGGTCCACTCGGCGAACGGGGCGATGGTGCTGGCCGGCGCCGCGATGTTCTCCATGTGGTACTTCCTGTCGCTCTACGTGCAGAACGTGCTGGGCTACCGGCCCCTTGAGGCCGGGCTCTCCTTCATCCCGCACTCGCTCTCCATCGTCCTCGGCTCCAAGATCGCACCGCGGCTGATGAACCGGCTGGGCGCCAAGACCCTGGCCATCGCCGGTGCGGTGATCTCCGCGTCCGGTATGGCGTGGCAGGGCACGATGGACGTCGACGGCACCTACCTCGGCACCATCCTCGGGCCGGGCATCCTGATGGCGCTGGGCGCGGGCCTGACCGCGACCCCGATCGCGGCGATCGCCACCTCCGGTGCCGACCCCGCCGACCAGGGGCTGGTCTCCGGCCTGATCAACACCTCCCGTCAAATGGGCGGCGCGCTGGGCCTGTCGGTTCTGTCGACCGTCGCCGCATCCCGTATCGAGGCAGGCCACGGCCCGAAGGCCCTGGCGGACGGCTACGGTCTGGCCTTCCAGGTCGGCTCGATGATCCTGCTGGGCAGCATCCTGCTGATGGTCATCGCGCTGCCGCGACGACGGGCGGACGCCACCCCCGGCTGAGGCGGCAACAGGCCGTGCAGGCCCGCTCCCTCCCGCTACAGCCAGCCGTTGCGCCGCGCCGCCCGCACCGCCTCCATGCGGTTGCGGGTACCGGTCTTGCCGATCGCCGCGGAGAGGTAGTTGCGGACGGTGGCCTGGGAGAGGTGGAGTCTGCCGGCGATGTCGGCGACCGTGGCGCCGTCCACGGCGGCGGTGAGGACGTCGCGCTCGCGCTGGGTCAGAGGATTGGGGCCGGCGCTCAGCGCGGCCGCGGCGAGGCCGGGGTCGATGACCCGCTCGCCGGCGAGCACCCGGCGGATCGCCGCCGCGAGCTCCTCCACCGGGCCGTCCTTCACCAGGAAGCCGGACGCCCCGGCCTCCATGGCGCGGCGCAGATAGCCGGGGCGGCCGAAGGTCGTCACGATCAGCACCTTGCACGACGGCAGCTGTTCGCGCAGATCGGCCGCGGCGTCCAGGCCGCTGCGGCCGGGGAGTTCGATGTCCAGGAGGGCGATGTCGGGGCGGGCGTCCAGGGCGGCGGCGACGATCTGATCGCCCGCCGCGACCTGGGCCACAACCTGCATGTCCTCTTCCAGGTCGAGCAGCAGCGCCAGCGCGCCCCGCATCATTCCCTGGTCCTCCGCCAGCAGGACCTTGATCACCTGGTCAACTCCTCCACGTCCGCCATATCGCCCGTGCCGACCGGAAGTTCGGCCGTGACACGGAAGCCGCGCCGGCCGTCCGGGCCGCTGCGCAGGGTGCCGCCCGCCGCGGCCAGCCGCTCGGCCAGCCCCCTCAGCCCGGTGCCGCCCACCGGCCCCGAACCGCCGGAGGGCCCCCAACCGCCGGACGGTCCCGAACCGCCGGACGGTGCCGAAGCGTCCGCAGCGTCGGCGCCGAACGGACGGTCCGGTCCGCTCGTGCCGACCGGTCCGTTCGTACCGTCCGGGCCGCTC
Source organism: Streptomyces sp. NRRL S-1813 (assembly GCF_000719605.1). Lineage (NCBI taxonomy): Bacteria > Bacillati > Actinomycetota > Actinomycetes > Kitasatosporales > Streptomycetaceae > Streptomyces > Streptomyces sp. NRRL S-1813. The sequence continues at coordinate 61,097 of NZ_JOHB01000029.1, read as the reverse complement.
ACGCTCGCCGTATCGCGCGCGCTCTCCCTCGTCAGGCGGCCGTCGCCGAGGTCACCGCCGCGTCCGGGAGCACGGTCGCGAAGCCAGGGCAGGCCCGGTGCCGCGGCGGCACCGGAGCCCATGGGACCACGGCCGTCGTCCGTGATCGTCAGCCGTACCCGTTCCTCGTCGGCGTGGACGTCGATCACGCAACGGGTGGCGCCGCTGTGCCGTACGGCGTTGGTGACGCCCTCACGGACCACCCAGCCCAGCAGTGCGCCGGCCTGCGGGGGCAGCGGCGGCCCGGCCTGCCGTACGACGGGCTCGATACCGGCCGCCTCCAGCACCGAACGGGCCCGGTCCAGCTCGGTGGCCAGACTGCCCTCGCGATAGCCCGTGACCGCCTCGCGGATCTCGGTCAGCGCCTGCCGGCCGACCGCCTCGATATCGGCGGCCTGGGCGAGCGCCGCGTCCAGATTGCGCGGGGCCAGCCGGCGGACCGCCTCGGCCTTGACCACCACCACGGACAGGGTGTGCCCCAGCAGATCGTGCAGATCGCGGGAGAAGCGCAGCCGCTCCTTCTCGACGGCACTGCGGGCCAGCTCCTGGCGGGTGGTGTTCAGCTCCTGGATGGTGTCGAACAGGCTCAGGACCGTGGCGGTCACCATGCCGGACAGGAACGTGCCGTACCCGATGCCGAACGCGCCCCAGGGGCGGTCGTCGTGCGCGCCGGCCAGATACCCGGCCGTACCGCTGAGCGTGATCAGCCAGAGGGCGAGCTTCTTGCCGCGCAGGGCACGCACCGTGCCGGAGGCCAGTGACAGCAGCGGGAAGAACAGGAACCAGTTGCCGCCGAACCCGAGGGCGATGGTGAAGGTGACGGCGGTGAGCAGACCCAGTGCGTACAGCGGATGGCGGGAGTCGCGCAGCCGTGGGTTGAAGGAGGACCAGACGACGCTGATGTAGAGGGAGTTGAAGGCGAGCAGCCCCAGGCCGGCCAGCCAGGGGTTGCCGGTCTTGCCCTGGATGATGTTGGAGAAGGCACCCAGGCCCATCAGCAGCCAGGGCAGGAAGGCGTACTTGCCCGGCCCCTGGTCGGTCTTCCTGCCCGGCCACCTCGGCCGGCACGCGCTGTCGTCGGCGCCCTCCGCGCCGCCGGGACCGTCTTCGCCGGCGGCCCGCTGCTTCCTGTGCTGCACTGTCGCTTCCCCGGTCTGCACCATCGCCGATCACACCGTTCGTGCGGCCCGACGGTACGCGTACACCGCGTAACCGCCGAAGAGTGCCAGCCAGGCGGCCAGTATCGCTACTGTGCCCAGCCCCGGCGCGTCGCCCTGGGTGACGCTCTGGCCGAGCTCGGCGAAGCGGTTGCCGGGTGTCCATGTGGACAGCGAGCGCAGCCAGCCGGGGAACAGCTCGGCCGGGAACCACAGACCGCCGATGATCGACAGCAGCAGCATGCAGCCCGTGTTGACCACGCCCGTGGACTGGGCGGAGAGGCGGTAGCCGTTGCCGAGGCCGAGCAGGGTGAAGGGGGCGGTGCCGATCCACAGCAGCCCGGCCAGCGCGGCCCACTGCCAGGCCGGCATCCGGACGTCGTTGACCAGCGCGCCCACCAGCAGCACCGAGGCGATGGCCGGGAGCACCGTCACCGAGCCGGTCAGCCCGCGGCCGACCACCACCCGCACGGGGCTCAGGGGGGTGATGCGCAGCTGCCGCAGCCAGCCGAGCTGCTTGTCCTCGGCGACGCCCGTGCCGGTGCCGATCGCCGCGCCCAGCGCGCCGTAGGCGGCCATCCCGACCATCGAGGCGATCTTCCACTCCATGCCGGCGCCGCCGGGGCCCGCACCGATATTGGTCATCAGCACATACATCAGCACCGGCATCCCGATACCGAAGATGACAAAGCCCCTGTCGCGCAGGGTGCGGCGCACTTCGAGGCGGATGTAGTCGAGCATCACGCAAGCTCCTTCGCGGACCGGGTGTCGGCGGCGGCATACGCCGGGGGACGGGGGGCGGCTTCGCCGGAGGTGAGCGCGAGGAAGGCGTCCTCCAGGCTGGCGGGGGTGACCTGTAGGGCCCGGACGAGTCCGAGCCCGGCCAGTGCCACGACCGTGGCGTCGGAGTCCGCCGTCCGCAGCAGCGCGCGGTCACCGCGCACCTCCACGGCGCTCACGCCGGGCAGGCCGGGCAGCGGCTCGGTCGCCGCGCCCGCGAGGTCGAAGGAGACCAGCGAGCCGCCGGCCCGCCGCTTGATCGACTCGCCGCTGCCGTCGGCGACCACGCGGCCGCCGTCTATCACCACGATCCGGTCGGCGTGGTCGTCCGCCTCCTCCAGATAGTGGGTGGAGAACACGATGGTGTTGCCGCGGCGGGCATAGGCCCGCATCGAGCGCCAGAAGGCGCGGCGCGCCTCGACGTCGAGCGCCGCGGTCGGTTCGTCGAGCACCAGCAGCTCGGGGTTGCCGGCCAGCGCCACCGCGAAGCGGACCCGCTGGGCCTGCCCGCCGGACAGCCGGTCCACCCGCCGCCCGCCGAACTCGCCGAGGCCCGCCAGCTCCAGGGCCTCGGTGACGTTCATGGGGCGGGGGTACGTGGCGGCGACGAAGGTGATCAGTTCGCGGACGGTGACCCGCGGAATGGCCTTGCCGTCCTGGAGCATGGCGCCCACCCTGCCCGCCCGCACCGCCGTCTCCGGCGTCCCGCCGAACAGCCGCACCGTCCCCGAATCGGGCGGCAGCAGGCCCAGCAGCATGTTGAGGGTGGTGGACTTCCCCGCGCCGTTGCGCCCGAGCAGCGCCACCGTCTCACCCGCCGCGATCTCCAGCTCCAGCCCGTCCACGGCCCGCACCGCGCCGTAACTCCGCGTCACTCCGGAGAACCCCACCGCCGCGGCCCCGCCCGCCGCATGTGCCATCTCGCCCGGATTTGTCGCCCGTTCCATGCCCACCCCGCCTCTCGTCCGATGCCTATGACATTACGGAGAGTTGTCGACCGGCGACAGATGCGAATGTGTGTGATCTGACCTGACAAATGTCATGGGTGGGCATGAGGAATGTCATGAGCGGGCGGCACCCTCCCCGAAACCCTCCCCGGGACCCCCATCGAGACGCGTATCTGACAAAGCGTCAGAGGTCTTCCGGGCGCCGGACGGATCAGCTATACATGAGAGCCATCGGCTAGAACGCGTTCTAGAAGTGCGACATGCGCGCTGTCGGAGCGCGGCGCCGCCGACCAGAGGCGACCCCGGCACGGTCGACGGTGCGGACGGCCGGGCCGGGGTCTTCACAACGTGGTGAAGGAGCAAGCAGCCCCATGCCCATCGACGCCGCCAAGGCCACCTCCGCCGAGCCGCGGACCACCGAACTCGCCTGGGACCACAAGGACGTCCAGCTCTACCACCTCGGCATCGGCGCCGGCGCGGCCACCCCGGAGAAACCCCACCCCGCCACCGACCCGGACGAACTGCGCTACACCCTGGAGAGCGCACTGCACGTCCTGCCCGGCTTCGCCACCGTCGCGGGCGGCGGGATGGCCCTCGCCGGCGGGCTCTCCGCCCCGGGCATCGACGTCGACCTCGCCGCGGTCCTGCACGGCGGACAGACCGTCACCGTGCACCGCCCCCTCCCGGTGAGCGGCCGCGCCACCCAGACCTCGTCCGTCCCCGCTGTGTACGACAAGGGCAAGGCCGCCGTCATCGTGCTGCGCTCCGAAGTCGCCGACGACGACGGGCCCCTGTGGACCTGCGACACCCAGATCTTCGTCCGCGGCGAGGGCGGCTTCGGCGGCGACCGCGGCCCCTCCGCCCGCCTCGAACTCCCCGACCGCGCCCCCGATCTGAGCACCGAACGCCATATCCGCGAGGACCAGGCGCTGCTCTACCGCCTCTCCGGCGACTGGAACCCGCTGCATGCCGACCCCGAGTTCGCCAAGCTCGCGGGGTTCGACCGGCCGATTCTGCACGGGCTGTGCACCTACGGGGTCACGCTCAAGGCCGTCGTCGACACGCTGCTGGGCGGCGAGGTCGCCCGCGTGCGGTCGTACACGACCCGTTTCGCCGGGGTGGTCTTCCCCGGGGAGACGCTGCGGGTCCGTCTGTGGCGGGAGCCCGGCCGGATCCAGGTGTCGGTCACCGCCGCCGACCGGGACGAGGCACCGGTGCTGGCGGACACCGTCGTGGAGCACAGCTAGGGGGTGTCTCCTCCTAGGGCCTGTGGCGGGACTTTGAAGACAGGCCCCAGTGCCGATCCCCCGACAGCCTTGCCGGTCCGGGCCGGGTCCGGCGTGTCGTCCGTACGAGAGGAGCCGTGACATGCGCGCAGCCGTACAGCACGAGACAGGGCAGGACAAGCTCGAAGTCGTCGACGACATCGAGGCGGTGGGGTTTGGTCCCGGCAAGGTCAGGATCCGGATCAGGGCGACCGGACTGTGCCACTCCGATCTCTCGGCGATGAACGGGGTGCTCCCGCAGCCCGCCCCCTTCGTCCCCGGGCACGAGGGCGCGGGGGAGATCCTCGACGTCGGCGACGGCGTCACCGGGCTGGCCCAGGGCGACCGCGTCCTGATGTGCTGGCTGCCCGCCTGCGGCAGCTGCCCCTCCTGTAAGCGCGGCCAGACCCATCTGTGTCTGGCCGGCTTCATGAACGCCGGCACGCCCAACTTCCGCCGCCCCGGCGGGGATGTCTTCGGCTTCGCCGGCACCGGCACCTTCACCGAGGAGGTCGTGGTCGCCGCCAACTGCGCGGTCCCGATCCCGGACGACGTCCCCTACGAGATCGCCGCGCTCATCGGCTGTGGAGTCACCACCGGGCTGGGCGCGGCACTCAACACGGCCAAGGTGGAGGCGGCGTCCTCGGTCGCGGTGATCGGCTGCGGCGGCGTCGGCATCTCCACCATCCAGGGGGCGAAGGCCTGCGGCGCGGCCCAGATCATCGCCGTCGACCCGGTACCCGCCCGGCGGGAGGCCGCGCTGCGCTTCGGCGCGACCGAAGCCGTCGCCCCGGAGGAGTTCGCCGACGCCAAGACCCGGATCACCGCGGGGGAGGGCTTCGACTACGTCTTCGAGGTGGTCGGCAAGTCCGCCACCGCCCGTACCGCCTACGAGATGACCCGGCGCGGCGGCACTTTGTGCGTGGTCGGCGCGGGCGCCATGGACGACACCTTCCAGGTCAATATGTTCGAGTTGTTCTTCGACGAGAAGCGGATCCTGCCGTCCCTGTACGGCGGCGCGGACGTGCTGCGCTCCTACGAGCGGGCCATCGCCCTGTGGCGGGCCGGCCGGATCGATCTCGAAGGCCTGATCACCCATCGCGTCCGGCTCGCCGAGATCAACGACGCGCTCGACCAGATGCGCTCCGGCACCTCGCTGCGCACCTGCATAGAGATCTGACGTGCTCCCGGACGACTGGAGAGGACCAGGAATGGCACAGCCACTGGAGGGCCTGACCGCGATCGTCACCGGTGCCGGGCGCGGCCTGGGCCGCGCCGAAGCCCTTGAACTCGCCCGCCTCGGCGCATCCGTCGTGGTCAACGACTACGGGCAGCCGGGCCGCGACGGCTCGGGCGAGGCCTCCGCGGCACCCGCCGAGGAGGTCGCCGCCGAGATCCGCGCGGCGGGCGGCCGGGCCGTCGCCCACCTCGGCGACGTCGCCGACCACGAACACGCCCGCGCACTGGTGCAGCTGGCGGTCGAGTCGTACGGAAGGCTCGACATCCTGGTCAACAACGCGGGCATCCTGCGCGACCGGATGGTGTTCTCGATGACCGAGGACGAATGGGACTCGGTGATCCGTGTGCACCTCAAGGGTCACTTCAACACCACCCACTTCGCCGCGGCCCACTGGCGCGAGCGCTCCAAGGCGGCCGGCGGTCCCGTCCACGGCCGCATCGTCAACACCTCCTCCGAGGCGTTCCTCGCGGGCTCGGCGGGCCAGCCCAACTACGCCGCGGCCAAAGGCGGCATCGTCGGCCTGACCACCTCCACGGCGCTGGCGCTGGGCAAATACGGCGTGACCGCCAATGCGATCTGCCCGCGCGCCCGCACCCGTATGACCGAGGACGTCTTCGCCGGCCTTCCCGCCCATCAGGAGGGCCAGGAGCCCGGGGACGGCGGGCTGGACGTGCTCGCGCCGGAACATGTCGCCCCGCTCGTCGGCTATCTCGCCTCGCCGGCCGCGGCCCGGGTCAACGGCCAGCTGCTGGTCGTGCACGGCGGCATGGTCGCCATCGCCGAACGCCCGCGGATCGCCGCCAAGTTCGACACCACGAAGGACCTCTTCAGCTTCGAGGAGCTGGACGAGCTGCTGACGCCGTACTACGCGCAGCGCCCGCCGAACGAGACCTTCGCGGCGGCCGAGGTGCTGGCCCTCAAGCACGACTGACGGTTCCCCGGGCCCACCATGCCCACACGGCCGTCGCCGCCGCCCGCGAACGATGCGGTGCGGTGGTCACGGCCGTGCGTGCGGCTCGGCGGTCAGGATCCGCCGGACCGGCCTTACGCGTCCTGGCGCTGCTTTTCCCGGCGGTGCCGGCCATGGGCGGCGGAGTCGGACTCCTCGGCGGCGGCCGGGCCACGGTGCTTGCCGGAGCGTGCGGCCTCGGCGGCCTGGGCGGATGCCTCCTGGGGGCGCGCCTGGGTCGTGTCGGTTCGGGCTTCGGACATGGGAAGAGTCACTCCGTCAGATTGCTTACAGCTGTACGCGTCGGGACCTCGCCCGACGACCGCCAAGGCTGACCCGAGCGGCACTGTCGGTGGCCGGTCAACCGGCTGCGCAGCCCCCGCCCGAAATTCTAACGGGGCCGGAAATCACGCTCCACCGGGTCTACCGGGCCGCCTGAGGCGCCTGTTGCAGGGGTACTGGCCTGCACATTCGGAGATGCACGGGAACGTGCCGCGGTTCCGCGCCCGTGGGCTGTGGTTGTGCAGATGCTGTGGAGCGGTTGTCGGCATCACCTGCATCCAGGACAATCCCCCCGCCGCTCCCGGCAACCGCCCCGGAAGGCGGCCCCTGCACCGGCTGCACCGGCACGTCCGGCAGCCGTACGGGCACGTCCGCCGGCCGCACCGGCCTCACGGGCTCCACCGACCCCAGAGGCTGCCCTTGCCCCACCGGCCCGGACGTCTCCTCCGGCCCCGGCGTCTCCATCAACCCCGGCATCTCCACCGGCCCCGGCGTCTCCACCAACCGCACCCGCCGCACCGACCGCACCGCCTCAACAGGCTCAACCGGCCCCGGCGGCACAGCCATCCGCGCCACCCCGCACGGCTCCGCCTCCGTCGCGTACGGCAGCAGCAGTTCGCCGCCGGCCGTCCACAGTCCGGCTCCCGCCAGCCACCCCTCCGGCGCCGGGAAGTGCCGCAACTGCCGCTCCGAGGGCCGCCAGACACTCAGCCACGTACCGTTCGCCGCCTCCCTGCGGAACGCCACCGCGCAGCTCTCCGGAGCCAGCATCTGCCCCGGCTGCATCGCGAACGGTGTGAGAGTGCCCTCCGCGGGCCGCAGGCACTCCGGGAAGCGCACCGGCCGGCTGCTGCCCAATACGCCCCAGCCCAGCCGGTCGTGCCCCGGCGCGTCGGAGCGTACGAGCAGCAGCCCGCTGTCCGGATCGGCGAGCAACAGCCGGTCGTTGCTCTCGTCGGTGATCTGTAGCAGCAGGCCGGTCTCGCCGCCCCGCTCCAGGTCGACCACCACGGTCTTCGTCCGGCCGTCCAGCTCCCGGTCCAGCGCCAGCAGCCGCCCGCTCCGGTCCAGCCAGACGCCGCCCGTGCAGCGTCCCGGGATCCGGATGACCCGCTCGGGGCCGTCCGCACCGCCGTGCAGCAGCCACAGCGTGGTCGTCCGGGCCTCGGGCGCCAGGGCGTAGCCGAGTGTCCCGCCCGGGGCGGGCGGCAGCAGGGCCAGGGCGGGGGCCGGTACGGCGCCCAGCAGGAGTTCGCCGGTGCCGGGGCCCGCGGGGTAGAGCAGGGAGACGGCGAAGCGGTCGGCGACCCGGCGCAGGATCAGCACCCGTCCGTCCGTGAGCGGCAGCAGCGCGCTGTCCGGCTCCTCGGGCTGGGTGCCCTGTAGCGGCACGGCGTACGGCTCGGGGCCGCTCAGCGTCCAGCGCTCCGGAAACCAGCTCCCGGCGGCGTCGTCGTGACGGGCGAGCCGGGCGGCGTACGAGCCGTCGGCGGCGATCGTCAGCGCCGCGTGGTGCGGGCTGTCCAGCGCCGTGGTGTCCTCGGTGGCACAGATCGTCATCGGGTGGTCACCTCCAGTCGGCAACCGAAGGTAGTTTTCGCACGTCCGGCCGATCGCCGGGAGTCGCCACACTTCACGCATAAGGGTGGCAGTTGTCCGGTTCTCCGGTGCTCGACGAGGCGGCTGTGCTTCAGAATTCAAGCAAGGGATCGGCAGGAGAGAGGGAGGGGCAGGGGAGAGGACCCAAGGGCCCGGCGCCAAGTCATCGCCGGCAGGTAACCTTCCACCCGTGCCCGTACTGTCTGAAGTCCTCACCGCGCTCGACGCCCTCTGGCCCCCGGAGCGGGCCGAAGGGTGGGACGCCGTCGGCACGGTCTGCGGAGATCCCGGCGCCGAGGTCCGCCGTGTGCTGTTCGCCGTCGACCCGGTCCAGGAGATCGTCGACGAGGCGGTGCAGCTCGGCGCCGACCTCCTCGTCACCCACCACCCGCTCTATCTGCGGGGTACGACGACGGTCGCGGCCTCGACCTTCAAGGGCAAGGTCGTCCACACCCTCATCAAGCACGACATCGCCCTGCACGTCGCGCACACCAACGCCGACACCGCCGACCCCGGTGTCTCCGACGCCCTGGCCGGCGCCCTGGACCTGCGCATCGTCGGTCCGCTGGTCCCGGACCCGAGCGATCCGGCAGGCCGCCGCGGCCTGGGCCGGATCTGCGAGCTGACGCATCCGATGACGCTCGCCGACCTCGCGTCGTACGTCGCCGGCCGGCTGCCCGCCACCGCGCAGGGCATCCGGGCGGCCGGTGACCCGGACCGCGAGATCCGGACCATCGCCGTCTCCGGCGGCTCCGGCGACAGCCTCTTCGATGATGTACGGGCGGCCGGTGTGGATGCCTTCCTCACTGCCGACCTGCGCCACCACCCGGCCTCCGAGGCCACACAGGGCGCACAGAACAGCGCTCCGGCGCTGCTCGACGCCGCCCACTGGGCCACCGAATGGCCGTGGTGCGAGCAGGCCGCGGCCCAGCTCGACGCGGTCTCCGACCGGCACGACTGGGGACTGCGCACGCATGTCTCCCGTACGGTCACCGACCCCTGGACCGCCCACGCGGCGTCCACCCCCGTCTTCGCCCCGACCCACACCACAGGAGCCCCACGCTGAACGCCGCGCCCGCCGACCAGATCCGCCTTCTGGACATCCAGGCCCTGGATGTCCGGCTCACCCAGCTCGCCCACCGGCGCAACAACCTGCCCGAGCTGGCCGAGTTGCAGACCCTGGAGGCCGACCTCATCCAGCAGCGCGACCTGCTCGTCGCCGCGCAGACCGAGGAGAGCGACACCAGCCGCGAGCAGACCAAGGCCGAGCAGGACGTGGACCAGGTGCGCCAGCGCGCCGCCCGCGACCAGAAGCGCCTGGACTCCGGCGCCGTCACCTCCCCCAAGGACCTGGAGAACCTCCAGCGCGAACTGACCTCGCTGGCCAAGCGCCAGGGCGACCTGGAGGACATCGTCCTGGAGGTCATGGAGCGCCGCGAGAGCGCCCAGGAGCGGGTCACCGAGCTCACCGGCCGGGTCGAGGCCATCCAGGCCAGGGTCGACGACGCGGCCACGCGCCGGGACGCCGCCTACGCCGAAATCGACGCCGAGCGCGCCACGGTCACCAAGGAGCGCGAGCTGACCGTCGCCGACATCCCGGCCGATCTGCTCAAGCTCTACGACAAGATCCGCGCGAAGGAGGGCGGCGTCGGCGCTGCCCGTCTCTTCCAGCGCCGCTGCGAGGGCTGCCGGCTGGAGCTGAACATCACCGAGGTCAACGATGTGCGGGCGGCCGCCGCCGACGCCGTGCTGCGCTGCGAGAATTGCAGCCGCATCCTGGTCCGTACGCCCGACTCGGGCCTGTAGGCCGTGTCGCGCATGCTGATCGTCGAGGCGGACGGCGGGTCCCGGGGCAACCCGGGGCCGGCCGGTTACGGCGCGGTCGTCCTCGACCCGGAGACGGGCGAGGCGCTGGCCGAGGCCGCCGAGTTCATCGGTACCGCCACCAACAACGTCGCCGAGTACAAGGGCCTGGTGGCCGGTCTGCGCGCGGCGCATGCGCTCGACCCGCAGGCCCGTATCCGGGTGCGGATGGACTCCAAGCTCGTCGTCGAGCAGATGTCGGGCCGCTGGAAGATCAAGCACCCGGACATGAAGCCGCTGGCCGCCGAGGCCGGCTCGGTCTTCCCGTCCGGCCAGGTCACCTACGAGTGGATCCCGCGCGCGCAGAACAAGCACGCCGACCGGCTCGCCAACGAGGCGATGGATGCCGGGAAGATCGGCAGGCAGTGGGAGCCGCGCGACTCCAGGGCGGCGCTCGCCACCGCCGCGGCGCCCGCCCGCAGCGCCGCCGCACAGGCCGCCGACGAGGCCGCGGACACGGCGGAGGAGGCCGTGTCCGCGAGCGCCCCGTCGGTCGGCTGGGGCCCCGATGTCGGCCCGCCCTCGACCTTCGTCCTGCTGCGGCACGGCGAGACCCCCCTGACGCCCGAGAAGCGCTTCTCCGGCAGCGGCGGCACCGACCCCGCGCTCTCCGCCGCCGGGCGCCGGCAGGCCGAGGCGACCGCCGCCGGGCTCGCCGCCCGCGGCACGATCCAGGCCGTCGTCAGCTCCCCGCTGCGGCGCTGCCAGGAGACCGCGGGGGCGGTCGCGGAGCGGCTCGGTCTGGAGGTCCGTATCGAGGAGGGCCTGCGCGAGACCGACTTCGGGGCGTGGGAGGGACTGACCTTCGCCGAGGTGCGTGAGCGCCACCCCGACGACCTCGACGCCTGGCTCGGCTCCGCCAAGGTGGCGCCCACCGGAGGCGGCGAGTCCTTCGCGACGGTCTCCCGCCGCGTCGCCGTCGCCCGCGACAAGCTCCTCGCCCGGTACGCGGGCAAGACCGTCCTGCTGGTCACGCACGTCACCCCGGTCAAGACGCTGGTCCGGCTGGCGCTGGGCGCCCCGCCGGAGTCGCTGTTCCGGATGGAGCTGTCCGCGGCGTCGCTCTCCGTCGTCGCGTACTACTCCGACGGCAACGCCTCGCTGCGGCTGCTGAACGACACCTCGCATCTGCGATAGCGCCCCTCGTTGCGGTGACACGAGCGGCCGTGCCTTCGGGGGCGCAGTGCGCCAGGCAGGTACGCGAAAGGGCCCGGCACATCGTCCACCGATGTGCCGGGCCCTTTCGCGTGCGCGCGAGCGGCCCTCAGGTTCCCGTGCGCGAGCGGCCCTCAGGCCGCCAACGCCGCCGCCTCCTGGGCGAGCCGGCGCACCCGGTCCCAGTCCTTCGCGGCCAGCGCCTGGTCCGGCAGCATCCAGGTGCCGCCGACGCAGCCGACGTTCGGCAGCGCCAGATAGGACGGCGCCGAGGCCAGGCCGATGCCGCCGGTCGGGCAGAAGCGGGCCTGCGGCAGCGGCGCGGCCAGCGACTTGAGGTAGGCGGTGCCGCCGGCCGCCTCGGCCGGGAAGAACTTCATCTCGGTGATCTCCTCCTCCAGCAGGGTCACCACCTCCGAAGCCGTCGAGACGCCCGGCAGGGACGGCACACCGGAGTCCTTCATCGCGCCCAGCAGCCGTGGTGACCAGCCCGGACTCACCAGGAAGCGGGAGCCGGCCGTCAGGGCCGCCTCGACCTGGCCGGGGGTGAGCACGGTGCCCGCGCCGATCACCGCCTCGGGGACCTCGTCGGTGACGGCCCGGATCGCGTCCAGTGCGGCGGGCGTCCGCAGGGTCACCTCGATCGCGGGCAGCCCGCCCGCGACGAGCGCACGGGCGAGCGGTACGGCGTCGGCCGCATCGTGCAGCACGACGACGGGAATGACGGGGGCGAGCCCGAGAACCGAGGAAGTGGGGAAAGCGGAGGGCTTGGAGGGGGCTCCCGCCTGCTCATGGGGGTCCCCCCGCCCGAACGAAGCCGGGAGCGGGGGAGGAGTGGAGGGACCGGGGGAGGAGGAGGCGGCGCGTGTCACGCCGCCCATAGTGCGCCCACTCACCCACCCTCCGCAACGAACGTTGCGCATGCCGCAACAGCAGCCCCGCGGATGCGTCCTACAGCTCCGTCACGATCACATCGACGGCCCACGCCTTGCCGCCCTTCGCAGGAGGCTCCGCCTCCACCGCATAGCCCAGCCCCCGCAGCGCCTCCACCAGCTCCGCCGGGCCCGCCGGCTCCAGACCCGCCGTCAGCAGATCCCGCACCAGCCGCCCCTTGGTCGCCTTGTTGAAGTGGCTGACCACCGTCCGCTTCTCCACCCCGGCCACGATCTTCGACTGGAGCACCCGCACCGTCGCGGTACGCCCGGCCACCTCGCCCTTGGGCTTCCAGGCCGTCGCATATGCCGCCGACCGCAGATCCAGCACCAGCCCCTCCCCGGCGACCGCGGGCAGCACCTCCGCCATCGGCGCCCGCCAGTACGCGCCCAGCGCGCCGAGCCCCGGCAGCTTCACGCCCATCGAGCAGCGGTAGGAGGGAATGCGGTCGCCGATGCGTACGGCGCCCCACAGCCCCGAGAACACCAGCAGCGCCCGCTCGGCCCGCTTCCGCGCCGCCGTGTCCAGGGACGCCAGGCCGAGCGCGTCATAGAGCACCCCGGTGTAGATCTCCCCGGCCGGCCGCGTCCCGGCCGTCCGCAGCCCCGCGTTCTTGGCGATCTCCCCCTTGAGGCCCTCGCTGAGCCCGAGCACCTCCTGGGCCTTGGCCTCGTCCGCCGCGCACAGCTCGACCAGTTCCTCCAGCACCGCCCCGCGCGAGGCGGCCAGCCCCGGCAGCGACAGCGCACCGGCGTCCAGCGGCGCCCCGGCCGCTCCCGTGGCCTTCCCTTCGGACGGCGGCAACAGCACGAGCACGGTGTTTCTCCTTCACGGCGGTACGGGCGGGGATGCGGCCCCGGGAAAGCGTATGGCCTGCGACGGGCGGACGGAGAACCCGCGAGCCGCCCGTGCGGCCCGGGGCCGCCGCCCGCACGCCGCGCCGGGAGCGGCCGCCCGCCATACGCTCGATTTCATGCCCCGTCTCCATATGCATGTGACCGACGCAGCCGAGGCCCCGCTGCGCGTCGCGCTGCGTGAGCTGCGCGGGAAGCTGGAAATCCCGGACCACTTCCCGCCAACGGCACAGGCCGAGGCGGACAGCGCCGCCCGCGCCCCGCGGATTCTGGCAGCCGACGGCGCGGTGGCGACCGAGCACACCCTGGAGGACGCCACCGAGCTCCCCCTCTTCACCCTCGATCCGCCCGGCTCCCTCGATCTCGACCAGGCCATGTTCCTGTCCCGGCGCCCCGGCGGGGGCTACCGCGTGCACTACGCGATCGCCGATGTCGCCTCCTTCGTGACACCCGGCGGCGCCCTGGACGCCGAGGCGCACCACCGCGTGACGACGCTCTACTTCCCCGACGAGCGGGTGCCGCTGCATCCGCACGTGCTGAGCGAGGGCGCCGCCAGCCTGCTGCCCGACCGGGACCGCCCGGCCGTCCTGTGGCAGCTCGACCTGGACGCGGACGGGGCCCTGACCGCCGCCTCCGTACGCCGCGCCCTGGTCCGCTCCCGCGCCAAGCTGGACTACGCGGGCGTCCAGCGGATCCTCGACGACGGGACGGCCGAGGAACCGCTCGCCCTGCTCCGCGAGATCGGGCTGCTGCGGGAGAAGCGGGAGGTCGACCGGGGCGCGATCTCCCTGAACGTCCCCGAGCAGGAGATCGTCGAGCGGGACGGCTGCTACACCCTCGAATACCGCGCCCCGCTCCCGGCCTACGGCTGGAACGCGCAGATCTCCCTGCTCACCGGCATGGCCGCGGCCGAGCTGATGCTCGCCTCCGGCACCGGCATCCTCCGTACGCTGCCCACCGCCCCTGACGGTTCGGTCGCCCGGCTCCGGCTGACCGCCCGTGCGCTCGGCGTCGACTGGCCCCACCACACCTCGTACGCGGCGCTGATCCGCACGCTCGACCCGCGGCGCCCCGCCCACGCCGCGTTCCTCCAGGAGTGCACCGCCCTGCTGCGCGGCGCCGGCTACACCGTCTTCGACGGCACCGCGCCCCAGGCCTCCGAGGCGGTGCACGCCGCGGTGGCCGCCCCGTACGCGCATGCCACCGCGCCGCTGCGGCGGCTGGCCGACCGCTACACCTCCGAGCTCTGCCTGGCCGCCTCGGCCGGCGTCGAACCGGCCGAGTGGGTGCGCAGCGCGCTGCCCGCCCTGCCCCGTGAGATGGAGACCGGCACCCGGTGCGCCAACCTGGTGGAGCGGTCCTGTCTCGACCTCGTCGAGGCGGCGCTGCTGCGGGACCGGGTCGGCGAGGTCTTCGAGGCGCTGGTCGTCGAGATCGAGGAGAAGGACCCCACCCACGGCACCGTCCACCTCTACGACCCGGCCGTCATCGGGACCGTCGAAGCCGCCCCCGAAGGCCCCGCGCTGCCCCTCGGCCGCCGCATCCCGGTCCGCCTCGCCGAAGCCGAACCGGGCCGCCGCCCGGTCCGCTTCACCCCTGCCTGACCGCGTCCCCGCCCGTCTCCGGCGCCGTGGCCCGGCCCCGGCCCGTCTCCGGCGCCGCGCCGCCGCCCGTCTCTGTCAGCCGCGCCCGCAGGGCCGCCACCGCCGCCCGCGCGTCGTCGGCATGGAACCGCACCGTCCGTACCGTCTCCCGCCGCCCCAACAGCCGGACGGCCACGACCGGTTCGGACAGCTCGACGGTGACCGAGGTCTGACCGCCGACCCTCAGCTCCACCACCCCGTCGCCGTCCTTCTCCGTCGCCGCGACGAACCGGAGGTCGTAGCGGACGGCAGCGATCCGCTCCAGCGGTATCCGTATCTCCCGGCGCGCACCGTCCCGCAGCCACAGCGTGTCCGCCGCCAGCACATGCGGCCGGGTGACCGCCGCGGCCTGGAACCCCAGGATCGTCAGCACCGTGTAGACGTCGACGACCAGCATCACCGCGTGCACCCCCGGAAGACCGGCGAGCAGCACGCTGACCCCGACCGTCTCCACCACACACACGAACGTCAGCCCGTACACGAGCGCCGCCTGCGCCGCCGCATACCCCAGGGCCAGGTCGCCAGGCGCCACGCCGATCCGCTGCCGCGCCACCCAGCGCGCCAGGCTGATCTGCCACCGCGCCTCGTGGGCGGCCAGCCGTCGCAGCGCCGTCCGCCGGCTCACCCCGCACGCTCCGTGAGCAGCTGGATCGCCCTGCGTACGGCCTGGGCCTGCGCGGGCGTGAACTGCGCGTAGTAGGCCGCCATGAAGCCGCCGTCCGCCTCCGCGCCCGCCCCGGCCGCCCGCTCCCCGTGCTCCCGGCCGAGCGCGGCGATCACCGCGTCCGGAATGCAGTCGGCGAGTGCCTGCGCGGCCTGTTCCACCCGCGGATCATCCGTACCCGCCTCCGCCAGCGCATCGAGCAACCCGTACACCTCGTACGTCCGGTCCATCGCCCCCGGTGCCGCGGTCATCTCCGCGAGCAGCTCCACCATCCGCTTGTTCCCTCCCTCGCCACCCGTCGATTCGAGCAGCGCCAGCACCTCCCGCTCCTTCGCCGCCATCGCGGGCTCCGGCCCGGGGCGCGCGGCCGAGGTGCGGGCCATCTGCGCGAAGAGCGTTGCCAGTTCGTCCGACACGGGGCCCTCCGCGGGCAGCCCGCCGTGCTCCTCCGCCTGCCGCCGCACCGCCGCCAGCCGGCCCCGCCGGGCCCGGATCTCCTCCTCCTGGCGGGCCAGATCGGCGTCCAGTTCGGCCAGCACCTCGTGCAACTCGCGCCCGGCGTCGTCGGCGAGGACGTCCCGCACCTCGTCCAGCCCGAGCCCCAGCTCCGTCAGCCGGCGCACCCGCGCGAGCGCGACCGCGTCCCGCAGCCCGTACTCCCGGTAGCCGTTGGCACGGCGTTCCGGCTCGGGCAGCAGTCCGAGGTGGTGGTAGTGGCGTACGGCACGGGTGCTGACACCGATCAGACCTGCGAGCTCACCGATTCTCATGTGCCCAGTACAAACGTTGCCGCTGCGACAAGGTCAAGAGCGAATCCGGGGGAGCGCCGGAAACAGCCCAGGCAGGGAACCGGGGAGAGCCCGGCGAGGGGCGGTGCCCCCTACGGGTAGCATGGTCGGCACGGCGGACGAGCCGGCCGGGCGGCCGCGTGGGGATCAACGATCCCCCCGAGGAACGTCCGGGCTCCACAGGGCAAGGTGGTGGGTAACGCCCACCCGGGGTGACCCGCGGGACAGTGCCACAGAAAACAGACCGCCCGGACCGCAAGGACCGGGTAAGGGTGAAACGGTGGTGTAAGAGACCACCAGCCTCCGAGGTGACTCGGAGGGCTAGGTAAACCCCACCTGGAGCAAGGTCAAGAGGAGACATCGGCTGATGTCTCTGCGCGGACGACTGAGGGCTGCCCGCCCGAGTCCGCGGGTAGACCGCACGAGGCTGCCGGCAACGGCAGCCCTAGATGGATGGCCGTCTCCCCCCGGCCCGCAAGGACCGGGGGCGACAGAACCCGGCGTACAGGCCGACTCGTCCGCCGCCCAGCTCCTCCGAGCTGGGCTCTCTCTTTTCTCGGCCCTCTCGGACGAGAGCCTCGGGAGGGCCGGGCTCGGTCGGCATGCGCAGCAGAGGTCGAGGTGCGTCGCCTCGTAGGCGAAGCCGCATCGCGTGGTCGAGTACGTGCCGAAGAAGATGTGGTGCCGGGCTCTCCCCTGTGGAGCCCGGCACCACCGCTGTGAGGGACGGCAGTTGCGGTGCCGTCGACCGGGTGCGGTGACGTATGCGGTGTCAGCGTGCCGTGGCGAACCACGACATGAAGGCACTCCTGTGACGCATGAACGAATCGTGCTCGGGCGCGGTCGGTACGTGACCGGTGCGTTCGACCGGTCCCGCGCAGACGTGAACGCCCCGTCGCACGGTGCCACCGTCCCGGCGAGCATCCTTCAACCAAACCACCGTTGTCAACAATCGTTTAATCCAGGAGCGTCAACGGCCGTTTCCCGGGGCGCCGGTAGACTGCTCTGACACAATTGTTGTGACACTCATGGCGTACCGTACGTGCGACCGTTAACCTCGGAGCGGCGGCGAGTGCGCGGCCGACCGCCCGTCTACCGACCAGGAGTCCACCCATCGCCATGGATGCCTCAGACGCGCACCCGGCGGATGGTCTCCAAGCCGTCGTGGCATCGATCGACGAGCTGCTGAGGGACCTGGAGCTCGGGCGCGACGTCATCGACATGGACCACATCTCGCACCGGACGGGCATCGCGGTCCCTCGTGTAAAGGCGTTGCTCGATCACCACGGCAACGAGTCCGAGAGCGTGCAGGACTCCTTCCAGGAGCGTCTGGTCTTCCTGCGGGAGACCCGCCGCAAGCCCGACGGGAAGATGTACACCCTCGACGAGATCGGCGCGGGGGCCGGTATCTCCCACGGCCAGGTCGGCTACCTCCTGAACGGAAAGCGGAAGAGCCCCGGGCTGGACGTCACCCGGAAGCTGGAGAAGTTCTTCGACGTGGAGCCCGGCTTCTTCACCGCCACCGAACGTCAGGCCCTCTACCGGGCGTTGCAGTCGACGCACGAGCAACTGACCCATCTCGCGCTGCTCAGGGGCAAGGGCATCAGCCGGCTGGCGATGCGCAGCGGCACCAGCGGGGACAGCAAGATCGACCGGGAACTCCGCGAGGCGCTTTCCGAGGCGCTGAGCCAGCCGGAGAGCGAGGATCCCGAGGTGCGGGAGCTCACGGACAGAATGCGTTCCCTGCCGTCCAAGAGCAGAAGACGGGTCTTTCCGCTGATCCAGGGGCTGCTGGGCCTGGCGCGGCCCGAGAGCGACGACCGTACGCCCCCCGGCCGGCGCGGCAACTGAACGGGCCGGCCGGGGAATCCTGCCGCCGGCCCGGTCCTTCCCGCCCGTTCCCGGCGAGGTGCCCGCTACTGTCTCGCGCCCCGCTGCCGACGCGCTGCCACGTATTCCCGGACCAGAATCCGCAGCGCCGCATCCACACTTGGCCGGGCGGACCCCTGGAGCAGCGCGGTGCCCTTCCTTGCCGCCGCTCGCAGCGTGAGGCCCTGGATGCCGATCAGAGCGCGGACGAACGGCCGGCTGTGAGCCTGCACCAGATCCACCAGCCCGTACGACGCCGCCAGCCCTGAACGGGCCTGCTGGGCCTGGTCACGGAGGAGCGCCCGGAACCCGTCGGGGGCGCCGTCCTTGGTGCTCAAGTCGGTGCGGGTCAGGCCACACCGGGCGAGGTGCTCTTCCGCGATGCCGAGGCGTCCGTTGCTCAGGTCTTCGGCGACGTCGTTCAGGAAGTCGAGGCGCTGACTCGCCTCGATGAAGGTGCGGCAGCCGGCCACGTACTTCTCCGCGGGTGCTCCGCCGAGCAGGCAGGCGATGAGCAGGAACGCGGGCAGCGAATAGCCGTCGACGTACTGCTGGAAGTCGCTCTCCGACGCAAAACCCTCCGTCCGCACCTCCAGGGGCGCGCCGGCGAGGAAGTCCTCGACGTGCTGCCGGAGTTGCGGCTGCCGGGCGATGGTGTCGACAAGTGTCCGCAGAACGGGCTGGTCGGCTGTGCCGCTCTCCAGGGCGGCGTGCACCTGGCGTTCCCAGTCGCCGAGCGCCGCGATCCGCGTATCGACCGGCCCTTGGTCGATGAGGTTGTCGCTGTGGTGCATGAACGCGGTCGCGGCGATGATGTCGGGCACGAGCCGTGCGGGGAGCAGCAGGCGCACGGCTGTGTACTCGGGGCGGGCGTACCGTGCCACCAGCCGGCGCTGCTCGTCGTAGTCGCGACGCAGTGCGGGGTCCGTGATCTCTGCCTGGTCGAGAGCCTTCGGCCATGTGGCCATCGTGGTGCTCCCCTCCTTCTTGACGGTCCGGCCTTACCTTAGGTGATCGCGAAGGAGGGGCCTGATCCGTTTCGTCATCGCTGCACGGGCCGTCCGAGGCAAGGGCTTCAGCGAGTGGACAGCACGCGTGCCGCTCTGGCCAGCAGACGAGGGTGGGTCAGCGTGTTCGGGTGCCGGCGCATATGCACGACGTCCATGAAGGCCTGGTTGACGCGGGAGTCGATGACGGAGGCTTCCATGATCTTGTCACCGGCCCAGCGGACGAGCCGGTAGCCACGGGGGTAAGGCCCCTTCACATGCGGCTGGGCAAGGTCCGCGGTCGCCGACACCTGCCAGGCCGCGTCGACCACCACACCGGCTCGGCGGAAGTACTCCCAGGCCGGATCGTGCGGAGCGGCCCCGGCGCGCAGAGAGGCGGCGAGGCACGAGGCCTGGAGGGCGGCAAGTGTCAGGCCCTGCCCGTAGACCGGGTTCACCGAGGCGACGGAGTCTCCCACCGCCACCAGTCCCCCCGGGAACCGGCTGAGCCGGGTGAAGTCGCGTCGTCGGCTCTCCTGGAAGTGGAAGGTCCGGACGTCGCCGTCCATGGCGCAGTGGTCCGCTATCTCGCGCAACGGGCCGACACAGCGCCGCATCCGGGCCAGGAACTCACCCGGATCGCGCCCCGGGCGGTGGTCGGTGTAGCCGGCCAGTACCACCATCCAGCGGTTGTCCTCCACCGCAACCATCGCCCCTGGTTCGCTGAGCGTGGGCTGGTATCCGCTGGCGGGCCCCGGGGACGCGTGGGCGACGACCGTGCCGGGGAGTTCGTCACCGCGCCGGAAGACAGCGGTGGCGTAGCCGAGGTCGATCCTCATCCGGTCCAGCGGAGCATGGTCCCACCCGCCGCGGAGCAGCCAGGTGCCCAGGCGGCTGGAGCGCCCCATGGCGTCGACCACCAGGTCCGCATCCAGCTCGCTCTCATGGCCGGCCGCGGCCGAGGTGTCCTCGGCGGTCGAGTAACGCACGCCCCGGACCCGGCCGGCGCCGAACAGGAGGCCACCGGCCTGCCCCTGGAGGACGTGGACGTTCGGCAGGGCCGCCACCCGCCGGCGGACGCGGCTTTCGATGAACGGCCGAGTGGCGCCCAGCATCCGGATGTCGGCCACGGGAGCCTTGAGTGCTCCGTCCACGTAGAACTGCACCTCGGGGCCGGTCCCCAGGCGTGCCCCGCCGGCGACGAGTTCGCCGGTGATGCCGGGGAACCAGCGCTCCAGTTGGGTGTGTCCCATGGACAGCAGTGCATGCAGTTGGTGTCGCTGCGGAGCGCCGCGCCCTGTGCCGGCTTCCCCCGTGCCGTCTTCCCCCGTGTCCTCCGCGTCGAGAATGACGACGTCGTCGGCGTGGTCGCTCAGAGCGCGAGCGGCGTACAGCCCCGCAATGCTCCCGCCCAGGACAACAGCGCGTTTCACAAGATCCCCCAGTTGACTGATGTTCCCGCGCTCCAGGGCGCCGGGCCTGGTCCGGGCACCGACGCCGGCACGGGGCGGGCCAATTCTGCCGTAGCCGTCCGGCGGGACAGACGGCACCGGGCTCCGTCCGAACTCCCCGCTCCGGTCGGCTACTTCCGCTCGGCCACCTCGGTCCGGGAACGCTGTTCCTGCACGTCCTCAAGTGCTGTGGCGACCAGCGGGGCCGTGAGCGCCTGGGCGACGTGCAGCAGCCGTTGGCGTTCGCCGGAGGCCGGGGTGTCCTCGCCGGGAAGGGCCACCTGCGGGCCCGCGGGCGCCTGGGGGTGACCGGTACCGTGCAGCGCCGCTGCACGCCGGGCGGCGTGCAGGCGCTGTGCCGCGTCCCGCAGGGCAGCGGCCGTGGCGGCCGCCTGGAGTTCCTGATCCGTGAGGCGCCGGGCGTCACCGGCGCCCTGGGACGTCGCCTGCTCGTGCACGGCGTATACCGCGGCTGCGGGCAGCGGCGACAGCCAGGGACGTAGCGCTCGCATCCCGTCGAGAATCTCGATCACGCGGCGGTGCAGGTTGAATCCCACGTTCCATGCCAGGCGATGGCTCCGTGCGCTGTCCACGCTGAACGCGAGGTCCTCGTCGACTCCTTCGACGACGAGATCCCACAAGGGCTGCAAGGCCTTGATGTCACGACGTTCGCGCAGCCATGCGCCCACCGCGGCTCCGGAGAGGCCGTAGCTGGTGATCAGGGCGCCGATCGAGCCGAAGGTGGAGCCGAGCACCCCCACCGTGTCCAGGGCGTGGTTGCCGAAGGCGGCCAGAACGATGGCCGGGACCCAGCACACCACATAGCCGAAGACGAACAGCATGGCGGTGCCGAAGGACCGCAGCGCACGCTGGAATCGGGGGCCTTCCAGCTTCAGCTTGCGGCACTGCCGGTAGGTGCTCAGGGTTCCGCAGGTCAGCGTGGTGAGGAAGACCCCCAGGAACACCTGGATCAGCGGGTCACCCGCGAAGTTCGTGTTGAATTCGAGGGGGGCCGTCGGCCCCGACAGGTCGGCGGAGCAGAACGTGACGACCATGACGGCCGGTGCCGCCAGGTACGCCGCGGACCACGCCGTGACCTTGCGGCGCAGCACCGCCGGGCGCTGCCGCAACCGGGGATCCCACAGCATCGTGAGCAGGTGGAGAAGCGAAAAGCAGCTCAGGATGCCGATGTATACGGGAAGGGTGGCGAAGCTGGGGCTGCCGGTGAGCTCTCCCAGCATCCGGTACCCCGCCGGAGCGGCCATCGCGAACACCAGGCCGGACGCCACGAAGTTCACGGTGATCAAGGACAGGGTGGGCGTGGGGTCGCGCAGAAGTGCCAGGCACTTCCAGCCGGCGATCACGAAGTCGATGATCGCGATGGCCAGGTAGACGAAGTTCGAGGTGCTCTCAGACACCCGACCTCCTGTGGGAGAGAGCCGATGAGAGAAACCCGTTGGTGCTCTGGTCGCGCCGCAGCTCCAGGTGGCGTTGGAGCATCACGGTGGCGAAGGCCTCGGCCCGTCGCTCATGAGCGCTGTCGTAGTGCGACCGGTTCAGGATCTGGAGCACCGGTCCCGCCTTGAGCCCGGGAAGGAGTTGCCGCACGGTTTCCTCGGTCATGGGCTGGTCGGAGGAGCCGCTGTCGGCCGGGTGCTCCTCCCACAGGTGGAACAGCTCGTGAAGGCTGGCGTGGAGGCGGGTCAGCTCGTTCGCGGTGGAGTCCACCACGATGAAGTCACGGTCCTTGCCCCGCGCACAGAAACCGGACACTTGCTGAGGAAGCGGCACCTCGGTGATCGTGATCGGCTTGTTGCGCCGCACGGCCACCGCGTCGACGAGGCCCTGCATGTCCCGTACGCCGGAGAGCCCGAGATCGCGATGGACGAGACGGGTGACGGACCAGGTGGCGAAGAAGACCGCCAACTGCTCGCGGAGGGAGGTCCACGGGGAGCTGGGAGCCCGGCGAGGAGCGGGCTGCGGCAGCTCTGCTTGCTGCGATGAACCATTGCGGCGGGGCCACCACATGAACGGATACTCCTACGGCTGTTGCTGCGCGCGGGGCGAGGACAAGACGGTACGGGGCCCGGAACGACGTCGAGCTCGGCGGGTGTCGGGTTGTCGGTATGTCATGGCACGGCCGGCCTCCCCGGTCGGCACTGCCGCCGCCGGCCTGCCGCCTCGCCGGCGACGAGGGCCGGTGACGAGAACCGGGCGCGCCACGGCCCCTCCTCAGATCGGGCGTCGTGCGGATGCGTACCACCTCAGCCACCTCGGCCGGAGTGACGGCAAGGCTACAGAGGGATACCGTGCGGAATGTTCCTCAGCGGGACGGGAAAGGGGAAGCCCCTCGCAAGCCAAAGATGGCGCCGGCTCGCACACGGCCCTTCCTCCTCGCCGAGGGCCTTGGGGACGTCCGTTGCCCGCCGGAACGTCCGGATCGCCCCGCAATTCGCTGCATGTCAGACGCATTTCGCCTCGCGAGAGTGTAGTGCAGCCCTCCGGTTCCTCCGTGATGGAAAAGTTACCCGGCGGTCGGGTGAGTTTGCAGTGGTCAGAGCGGTGCGTCGGCCGAGTGCGTACCGGCCGGCCCGTCCCGCCGCCGCCGTTCCCGCTCCGCGCCGGCACGCCGTGGCGCCGCCACGGATACCCGCGGACAATGGAAGGAGGGAACGGCGGCCGACCGTCGGCGGGACGGCTGCTGCTGCGGTAGTGCCCGGGGGGATTGCTCCGAGGGCGGTGTGATGCTCGTCGACTGGGATGCGCCGATCACGATGGGCGACGGGGTCGAGCTCCGCGCCGATGTCTTCCTGCCGGACGACGGCGAGACCCATCCCGTGATCATGAGCCTGGGGCCGTACGCCAAGGGGCTTGCCTTTCAAGAGGGGTTCGCCCCCATGTGGCGCACTCTGGAGGCCGAACACCCGGATGCGGTCGCCGGGTCCTCGAACCGCTACCAGAACTGGGAAACGGCCGATCCGGAGAAGTGGGTGCCCGACGGCTACGTCGTGATCCGGGTGGACTCGCGCGGTGCCGGACGGTCGCCCGGATACCTGGACATCCTTTCGCCGCGCGAGACGCAGGACTACTACGACTGCATCGAGTGGGCGGCGGCCCAGCCCTGGAGCAACGGCAGGGTGGGGCTGCTCGGTATCTCGTACCACGCGGTCAACCAGTGGCAGGTCGCGGCGCTGCGGCCGCCGCACCTCGCCGCCATCTGCCCCTGGGAGGGGGCCACCGACTTCTACCGTGAACTCACCCATCACGGCGGGATCCTGCACGTCTTCCTCCCGCAGTGGTATCCGGTCCAGGTCGCCTCGATGCAGCACGGTGCCCCCGACAGCCCGCGGCACCGGGTCACGGGGGTTCCGGTCACCGGCCCCGGGGTCCTGAGCGAGGAGGAGCGGGCCAAGAACGCCGCCGACACGGTTGCCGCGTTGCACGACCATGCGCTGCTCGACGCGTACTACCGGGAGCGGAGCGCGGACCTGGCGCGGATCACCGTCCCCGTGCTGTCCGCGGCCAACTGGGCGCATCACCTGCACACCCGGGGCGGGTTCGAGGGATACGCGGGCGTCGCGAGCGAACAGAAGTGGCTGGAAGTGCACGGGCTTCAGCACTGGGTCGAGTTCTACACGGACTACGGGGTCGGCCTCCAGAAGCGCTTCTTCGGGCACTTCCTCCAGGGGCAGGACACCGGCTGGGACAAGCAGCCGCCGGTCTTCCTCAATGTGCGGCGGGCCGACGGCAGCTTCGAGCAACGCGCCGAGGAGGAGTGGCCGTTGGCGCGGACGCGGTGGACGGCGTTCCACCTCGACCTCGCCCGTCGCGCTCTCGCGCCGGCGGCGGACCCCGGTGAGCGGAGCGCCGAGTTCGAGGCGCTCGGGGACGGCCTGACCTTCTGGACCGAGCCGCTGGCCGAAGAGCTGGAGCTGACCGGGCCCGCGTCCGCGTCGCTGCGGGTGGCCTCGTCGACCACGGACGCCGATCTCTTCCTCACCCTCCGGGTGCAGGACCCCGACGGCCGCGATGTCACCTGCGTCAGCGCGATGGACCCGCACGGCGCGATCGGGCTGGGCTGGCTGCGGGCCTCGCTCCGCAAGCTCGACGCCGCGCGCAGCGAGCCGTACCGGCCCTGGCACACCTTCGACGAGCGGCAGCCGCTCACCCCCGGCGAACCCGTCGATCTGGAGATCGAGATCTGGCCGACGTCGGTGGTCGTCCCGGCCGGCCACCGCCTCGGCGTATCGGTACTGGGCCGGGACTTCGCGTTCCCGGGCGCGGGGCCGTGGCCGTCGGCGTCCGGGGTCGCGATGCGGGGCAACGGCACCTTCGTCCACACCGATCCCGAGGACCGGGGCTCGGACGTCTACGCGGGCCGGACGACGCTCCTCAGCGGCGGGAAGCACCCGTCCTTCCTGCTGCTGCCGGTCGTGCCGGCCGGCGCGGGGCGGGCGGGTTCCGGCTGAGGGCATGCCCGAGGGGGCCGCACGGATGGTGCCGTACGGCCCCCGGGGAGCGGGTCAGGACGACTGGGCCGTGGTGTAGAGGTTCTTGGCGTCGTCACCGAAGTACGGGCCGAACATGGTGTGGGGCCAGAACTGGTAGCCGAAGCTGTTCACCGAGGACTGGAGGCCGGTGCCGGTCTTCTCGTCGAACGTGGTGAACCAGGGGCCGCCGCTGGAGCCGCCGGTCATGTTGCAGGCCAGGCCGTGGTCGGTGGAGAACAGCGGGTCCTTGATGGTGGTGCCGCTGCAATAGACCAGCTTGCTGCCGTCGTACGGGGCGGCCGCGGGGAAGCCGAAGGCGTACATCGCCTTGCTGTAGCCGGAGTTGAAGGACAGGCCCTGGCCGCCGACGACATCGGTGAGCTTCTTGCCGTCGAGCGGGGCGACCACCGCCGCGCCGACGTCGTAGTTGATGTCCTCACTCGCCGTCCACTGGGGAGTGGAGAGCGTCTTGGCCGCCGGCCACTTGCCGTACGGGGCCTCGCCGTCGTGATAGCCGGGGACGAAGACCCAGTTGGTGTGCCAGGCGCCGCCCAGCTTCACACAGTGTCCCGCGGTGATCACGGTGCTCTTGTTGCTGCTGGTCACCGCGTCGCCGGAGCAGGAGGCGGTGCGGCCCTGGTAGGTGAAGAACACCCGGCCGGTGGTCTTGGTGACCGCGCCGCCGCCGGTCCAGGGCCCGCCGGCCTGGGGGAGGGTCTGGGAGAGCAACGAGGCGGCGGCGGGCACTTTCGGGAGCTGCGGGAGGGTGGGAGCCACCTTGAGCGGGGCGCTGCGCGGGACCGCGGTGGTGGTTGCTTTCTTCGCGGGTGCGGCGAGGTCCAGGGGAGCGGCGGCGCGCATCCGGTCGGCGGTCCAGAAGGCGCCGGAGGCGGTCTGCGGGGCGGGGGAGCGGCGGGAGTGCTGCGGGGTGGCGGCGCCGGCCGAGCCGGTGGGGAGCAGCAGGGCGAGCAGCGTACCGGCGGCCGTCAGAGTGCCGAGGGCGGCCCGGGACCTGTGCGCGGGGTGCGGCGCGGATATGCCGTGAACTGCCGGTATGCCACGAACGGTTCGTCTCACGCGTGACTCCTTCTGCGGGGGCCGCGCGCGGCAGGGCGCGCGGTCGCGGGGGAACGGGGCCGCGCGCGGGCGGCCCCGGCAGACGAGTGGTGCGGATCCGAGGTAAGGGTGCCACCGGAAGCGGCAGGAGGGCAGGGGTCGTACGGGGATTCGATGTCCGGGCCGGGCGCCGGGCTCACCCTCGTCCGGCCGGTGCCGCAATCCGGCCCGGTGCGGCCTCAACCTCGGCCGATGTAGGGCATGTTGGTCGCCATCACCGTCGCGAACTGCACATTGGCGGCCGGCGGCAGCCCCGCCATGTGGACCACCGTGCGGGCGACGTCCGCCGCGTCCATCACCGGCTCCACCGCCAGTTGCCCGTTCGCCTGGAGAATGCCGGTCTGCATCCGGCCGGTCATCTCGGTCGCCGCGTTGCCGATGTCGATCTGGCCGCAGGCGATGCCGTACGGGCGGCCGTCCAGGGAGAGCGACTTGGTCAGTCCGGTCATCGCGTGCTTGGTGGCGGTGTACGCGACGGAGTGCGGGCGCGGGGCGTGCGCGGAGACCGAGCCGTTGTTGATGATGCGTCCGCCCCGGGGGTCCTGGTTCTGCATGGCGCGGAACGCGGCCTGGGCGCAGAGGAAGGAGCCGGTGAGGTTGACGTCGACGACCGCGCGCCAGTCGTCGTACGTCAGCTCCTCCAGCGGCGCCGCCCGGCCGAACGTGCCCGCGTTGTTGAAGAGCAGATCGACCCGGCCGAACCGTTCGCGGACGGTGGCGAAGAGGGCGTCGACCTCGTCGGGGCGGGTGACATCGGTCGGCACCGTCATGATCGCGGGACCGTCGGCGTCCACCGGGCCCGCCAGCCGGGAGGTCTCCGTCAGGGCCTCGGCGCGCCGCCCGGCAAGGGCCACCGTCCAGTCGGCGGCGACCAGCGCATGGGCGACCGCCCGCCCGATGCCGGAGCCGGCGCCGGTGACCACGGCCACCTTCCGGGGCGCCGCACCGCCCTGCCGGGCCTCCTGTGCCGCCGGTGCCGTCTGCGCGCTCTGCCCGCCCCGGGAGGTGGGCGCCGGCAGTGTGGGCCGCGCCGCGGTCGCCGTGCCGCCCACCTGCCCGGCCCGTGCCATCGGTGTCGTCCGCGCTGCCCGTCCCGCTGTGTTCTCTGCCATGGCGGCAGCGTAAACGGCGTACGGGGAGCGGACCGGCCGCAGCAGCCGCGACTCAGCCCGTGGTGTGGAAGCGCTGGAGGACCGCCGCCTTCGTGGCGGTGAACTCCTTCTCGGTGAGGATGCCCTCGCGGCGCAGCTCGCCCAGTTCGCGCAGCCGGCGCAGCAGCGCGTCATGGTCGTCGGCAGCGGC
The DNA here is from genome assembly GCF_000719605.1 of Streptomyces sp. NRRL S-1813. Lineage (NCBI taxonomy): Bacteria > Bacillati > Actinomycetota > Actinomycetes > Kitasatosporales > Streptomycetaceae > Streptomyces > Streptomyces sp. NRRL S-1813. The sequence continues at coordinate 33,725 of NZ_JOHB01000029.1, read as the reverse complement.
GGTGCTTCCCGCGCCCGCCGGCCGGGGGGACGCCTCGGGCGCGGGCGGAGCGAGCGCCGCCGCGGCCGGGGTGCCCGCCGCGAGGGTCCTGTCCGGACCGGCCGAGGGATGCGGCAGCCGTGCCGCAACGGCGGCAGCCAGCAGCGCGGTCGTGCCGCTCTCCTTCTTGAAGCCCCACAGCTCGATGGAGTTGGGGTCGTTCTCCGGTGCGAACCGCTCGGTCATGCCGCGCGTCCGGAAGCGGAGATAACCGGACTCCAGCCCGGCGGCGGCCCGCCACTCCACCGCTTCCAGGTCGGCCAGCGCAAAGTCCCTGGGGCCCCAGTGGCGCTTGGTCTCGGTGGTGTTCCAGCGCCATTCGAGATGTACCCGCTCCCCGTCGAAGGAGACGATCCCGTCCACCCCGGCGGCCGACAGCGGGACGGACGGGCCGGGCAGCAGATAGCGGCCGACGGGCCCGTCCGGTATCTGCTCCAGCATCAGGGCCTGCCGCACCGCGTCCACGAAGTACTCGGCGACATCGACCCGGGCGGCGTCCACGGCCACCTGGTACGGGCTCGCCTCGTCCGGCAGACCGCCGCCGGTGACCTGGAGCAGCGGATCCGCGCCGTCCCGCAGCCGGAGCCGCAGCCGGCCGCCCTTGCGGGCCGGTTCGTAGGCGATCCCGGCCATCGCGGCCAGCGGCACCGTGAACTCCCCCAGATCCTGGCGCAGTTTGTGCACCCCGCGTTCACGCCCCGGCACGATGCGTACGACCTCGTCGTCGAAGGTCCAGGTGCCGTCGCGCACCATCAGTTCAGCCATGCCCCGAATCCTACGGAGGCACCTGGGGTGCCGCGATTGTCCGACGGCGTCCGGTGCGGGCCCAGTCCTCATCCACCTGTCATGCATGCGTCGTGCCTGGGACAGCGCCACGCCGTCCCGCGCCCCTCCAATCACTGGGGACAACCACCGCCAGGGGAGGGCCAGATGACGCACCACGCACCGCACGAGCAGGAGATCCGGGCCGCTGCCGCGCACTTCGGCCGCCGCCGCTTTCTCACCGCCACCGGGGCCGCCGCCGCGCTCGCCTTCGCGACCAACCTTCCGGGCACGGGCGCCGCATACGCCGCCGAGGCCGATGCGCGGAAGATCACCGAGAACCCCTTCACGCTCGGTGTCGCCTCCGGTGACCCGCAGCCCGGCGCCGTCGTGCTGTGGACCCGGCTCGCCCCGCGGCCGTACGAGGCAGGCAACGGGATGCCGGACGCCCGCGTCACCGTCCGCTGGGAAGTCGCCTACGACGAGCACTTCAAGCGGCTGGCCGGACAGGGCCGCGCCGACGCGCACCCGGAGTTCAACCACTCCGTGCACATCGAGCCCACCGGCCTCGCGCCCGACCGCGTCTACTACTACCGCTTCCGCGCCGGCAGCTGGATCAGCCCGGTCGGCCGCACCCGCACCGCGCCCGCCCGCAGCGCCGAGATCTCCGCCCTCAAGCTCGCCGCGGTATCCTGCCAGGCCTACCACGACGGCTACTTCACGGCCTACAAGCACCTGGCCGAGGAGGACCTCGACGTGGTCTTCCACCTCGGCGACTACCTCTACGAGTACCCCGTCAGCGCGGCCGGCGGCGTGCGCAACTACACCGACCGCAAGCTGCCCGCGGTCTTCAACCGTGAGACGGTCACCCTGGAGGACTACCGGCTGCGCTACGCCCTCTACAAGTCCGACCCGGACCTCCAGGCCGCGCACGCCGCGCACCCCTTCATCGTCACCTGGGACGACCACGAGGTGGAGAACAACTACGCCTCCGACATCAGCGAGGACCACCTCCCGCCCGCCGAGTTCCTCGTCCGCCGCGCCGCCGCCTACCGGGCGTACTGGGAGAACCAGCCGCTGCGCCGCCCGCAGCGGCCCCAGGGCGCCGACGCCCGGCTCTACCGCCGCATCCAGTACGGGCAGCTCGCCCAGTTCGACATCCTCGACACCCGCCAGTACCGCTCCGACCAGGCCTACGGCGACGGCTGGCACGTCCCGGGCCCGGAGTCCCTGGACCCCGGGCGCACCCTGACCGGCGCCGCCCAGGAGCGCTGGCTGATCGACGGCTGGCGGCAGTCCTCCGCACGCTGGAACGTGCTCCCGCAGCAGGTCACCTTCTCCGAGCGGCGCAATGCCACCGGCGCCGGCTACCAGCTCAGCATGGACGCCTGGGACGGCTACGCGGCCTCCCGTGACCGGGTCCTGGCGGGCGCGGAGTCGGCGGGCGTGGACAACCTCGTCGTCCTCACCGGCGATGTGCACGTCCACTACGCCTTCGACATCAAGAAGGACTTCAAGAACCCCGGTTCGCGCACCGCGGGCGTCGAGTTCGTCACCACCTCGATCGCCAGCGGCAAGGACGGCGCGGACAAGCCCGCCAACTGGGACACCTACCTGGCCGCCAACCCGCACCTGAAGTTCTACAACGGCCGGCGCGGCTACCTCACCGTCACCCTCGACCAGGAGACCGCCCGCGCCGACTACCGCACGGTGTCCGCCGTCACCACCCCCGGTGCGCCGGTCCGCACCGCCGCCTCCTTCGTCACCGAGGCGGGCGATCCGGGGCTCAAGTCCGCCTGATCCGGGGCGTCCGGCCTCACTTGACGACGCTTTCCGGGCTTACGGGCTTACGGGCTACCCGGCCCGCCCCGGTGCGTCGGCGCGGCGGGATGCGTTCCGTACAGGCGCAGGAAGGTGTCCACGCCGCTCGTCACGATGCCGGCCGTCTCGGACTCCGGCATCGGAACGGCGCCGTAGAACGTCCGCTGGTTGACGTCCGTGATCGTCAGCAGATTGAAGTGGTTCGCGGCACTGTCGGCGTCGTCGAAGGCGAGCAGGCCCCGGTCGGCGATCCGCTGGAGATACGGCGCGAGCCGGAGATGGCCGGACAGCGGTCCGGCCTCCTTCCAGTCCTCCAGCAGTGCGGGCGGAATGCGCGTGACCTCCGCCTCGATCGTCCGGACCAGTGCGAAGTGGTCCGGGAATTCCGTCACCGCGGCCGCCCGCTCTGCGCCGCCCTCGTGGCCGCCGGCACCCTCCTGGTGCTGGTGGCCGAGTCGATGCCGCTGCTGATCCTCGGCCGCAGCGCCCAGGCCATCGGCGGCAGCGCACTGGTCACCACGGCCATCAACCTCGCGGGCACGCCCCGCCGCATGGGCGTGGTGACCGCCACGCCGGTCTTCCTGATCGCGAGCGCCGTCGTGTGCGCCCTGTCGACCTCGTACTTCTCGCTGCTCTACCTCGTTCCCCGGTTCCTGAAGGACAGTGAGGGCTGGGGCGCCCTCCTCGTCATCTGACGGCACCCGCCTTTACCGAGCCCAGGCGGCCTTGACCGGGCCGCCGCCCCGCGTCTCCGGGACGTCCGTCCCAGGCTCCTTGGACCTCCGTCCTAGGTCCCGGGGACGCCCGTCCTAGGTCCAAGGGACCGGGCCGGAAACGGCCGGGAGGCGTCCCGTGCATGACACCATGGTGCAGCCCTCGATGACCCATGGAGACACCTATGACGGAGCCCGGCGCGGCCGATCCCAAGGACCTTCCCGCAATAGCCGAGCGGGGCGCGGCAGCAGAACCGGCCGCACGTGCCGCGTCCCGCCGCACCGGACTCCTCGTCACCCTCGTCCTCGGCGGCCTCACGGCGGTCCCGCCGCTCTCCATGGACATGTATCTGCCGGCCCTGCCGCAGGTCACCGCCGCCCTGCACAGCCCGGCCGCCACCGTCCAGCTCACCCTCACCACCTGCCTGGCGGGCATGGCGCTGGGCCAGATGATCGTCGGCCCGATGAGCGACAAGTGGGGGCGCCGCCGCCCGCTGCTGGCCGGCATGGTGATCTACATCCTGGCGACCGCCCTGTGCGCGATCGCCCCCACCACCGAACTCCTCATCGCCTTCCGCCTGTTGCAGGGCCTGGCGGGCGCGGCCGGCATCGTCATCGCGCGGGCGGTGGTGCGCGATCTGTACGACGGCGTGGCGATGGCCCGGTTCTTCTCCACCCTGATGCTGATATCCGGCGTGGCGCCGGTCGTCGCCCCGCTCATCGGCGGCCAGATCCTCCAGATCACCGACTGGCGCGGGGTGTTCGTCGTCCTGACCGCCGTCGGGGTGGCGCTCACCCTCCTGGTGTGGCGCAGGCTCGACGAGACCCTGCCGCCCGAGGGCCGGCACTCCGGCGGCCTCGGCCAGACCCTGCGCACCATGCGCGACCTGCTCGCCGACCGGGCCTTCTCCGGCTACCTCCTCGTCGGCGCCTTCGCCTTCGCCGCCCTCTTCGCCTATATCTCCGCCTCGCCGTTCGTGGTGCAGGAGATCTACGGTGCCTCCCCGCAGACCTTCAGCCTGCTCTTCGGCATCAACTCCGTCGGCCTGGTGTGTGTCGGCCAGTTCAACGGCAAGGTCCTGGTCGGCCGGGTCGGCCTCGACAAGGTGCTCGGCACCGGACTGGCCGTGATCGCGCTCGCCGCGGCCGGTCTGCTCCTGATGTCCTCCGGCGTCTTCGGCCGGGTCGGCCTGGTCCCGGTGGCCGCCGGCCTCTTCGTCCTCATGGCCGCGATGGGCCTGGTCATGCCGAGCACCAACACCCTGGCGCTGCTGCGCACCCGGCACGCGGCCGGCTCCGCCTCCGCACTGCTGGGCACCTCGACCTTCCTGCTCGGCTCGGTGGCCTCCCCGCTGGTGGGCATCGCGGGCGAGCGGACGGCCCTGCCGATGGCCCTTGTACAACTCTCCTGCGCCATATTGGCGCTCGTGAGCTTCCTGGGGATGTGCCGCCCGTGGCAGCGTAGGGGGGAGGACAACGGGAGCACGGCGGGCGAGAGGACCAGGCTCTGAACGCACCGAGACTCACCTATGGCACGCCGGCTCGGGCGGGACTGGATCCCGCGTGCATGGAACGGCTGGTCCGCGGCGTGCGGGCGCTGCCCGAGGGCCGGCCGCCCTGGGCGCCCGGAGTCGTCGTCCTGGCCGGCCGGGGCCCGGTCGTCGCCTCCGAGGCCGCCGCGGGCTGGGCGCTGCGCTTCCGCGCCTACGACCCCGGCCGGGACCGCGGCCTCGACCTGCCCCGCGATCTGTGGGAGCCGATGCGGGTCGGCACCGTCTTCGACCTCGCCTCGCTCAGCAAGCTCTTCACGGCCATCGCCGCCGTTCAGCAGATCGAACGCGGCCGGCTGGCCCTCGACGACGAGGTCCGGACCGACCTGCCCGCCTTCGCCCGCGGCATCACCGTACGGCAGCTGCTCACCCACACCTCCGGGCTCGCCCCCGAGCTGCCCTTCCACGACCACCGGGACCGCGGCGACCAACTGGCGCTCCTGTGGGCGGAGGCGGCGGCCCCGTCCGGCAGGCCCGGCGTCGGGCACCTCTACTCCGACCTGAACCTCATCGCCCTCCAGCTGATCCTGGAGCGGCGCACCGGGCAGCGGCTGGACGCCTTGATCCGGGACGGCGTCACCGGCCCGCTGGGCATGTCCAGCACCTCCTACGGCCCACTGGCGCCGCAGGGCGTGGCGGCGACGGAGGACCAGCGGCGGCCCTGGGCCAAGGCGGACCGTGGCATGGTCCGCGGTGAGGTGCACGACGAGAACGCCTGGGCGCTGGGCGGGGTGGCCGGTCATGCGGGGCTCTTCTCCACCGCCCAGGACCTCGCCGTGCTGTGCCGCACGCTGCTCAACGGTGGCGCGTACGGCACCGCCCGGATCCTCGGCCCCGACGCCGTGGCCGCCCTCCTCGACCCGCCCGGCCTCGGCTTCGGCGTCGACCAGCCCTACTTCATGGGTGAGTTGGCGGGCCGGGGCGCGGCCGGGCACACCGGCTTCACCGGCACCAGCCTGGTCCTCGACCGTGCCACCGACACCTTCCTCGTCCTCCTCGCCAACACCGTCCACCCCCGTCGCCGCAACGGCGGCAGCGCTCCCCGGGCCGCGGCCGCCACCCGGCTGGCCCGTGCGGCGTCCCGCGCCACCTGACCAGGCAGGGCACACCGCGGGGCACCGTAGAATTTCGGTCATGCATGAGGAACTGCGCGCCGCGCTGGCGGGCCTGCTCGACGGCCTGCCGCCCAAACAGGCCGCGCAGGCCGTGGAGCGGCTGATCGCCAACTACCGGGGCCGTACGCCCACCGACGCCCCGGTGCTGCGGGACCGCGCCGACGTCGCCGCGTACGCCGCCTACCGGATGCCCGCCACCTTCGAGGCGGTACGGGCCGCGCTGACCGCGTTCGCCGCCCGGGTCCCGGACTGGTCCCCGGCCACCCATGTGGACATCGGCGGCGGCACCGGCGCCGCCATCTGGGCCACCGCCGCCACCTGGGAAGGCCACCACAGCACCGTCCTGGACTGGGCGCAGCCCGCCCTCGACCTCGGCCGGGAACTGGCCGCCAAGACCCTGCCCGACACCGAATGGCGGCGGCAGACCATCGGCGAGGGCCTGACGGTCCCCGCCGGCACGGACCTGGTCACCGTCTCCTACGTGCTGGGGGAACTCCGTCCCGAGGACCGCCGCGCCGTCGTCGCCGCGGCGGCCACCGCGGCCGAGGCCGTCGTCCTGATCGAACCCGGCACCCCTGACGGCTACCTCCGCATCCGCGAGGCCCGCACCCAGCTCACCGAAGCCGGTCTGCGCATCGTCGCCCCCTGCCCGCACAGCGACACCTGCCCCATCGTCCCGGGACAGGACTGGTGCCACTTCGCCGCCCGGGTCAACCGCTCCTCCCTCCACCGCCAGGTCAAGGGCGGCTCTCTCCCGTACGAGGACGAAAAGTTCAGCTACGTCGCCGCCACCACCCTTGACGCCACCCCCGCCCCGGCCCGCATCATCCGCAAACCCCAACTCCGCAAGGGCCAGGTCCTCCTGGACCTGTGCACGACACAGGACGGCCTCCAGCGCACGACGGTGACCAAGCGGCACGGCACCCACTACCGCCAGGCCCGCGACGCGTCGTGGGGCGACGACTGGTCCTGACCGTCCTCACGGGCCCTGACCTCGCCCTCACCCCCACCCTGGTTCTGGCCTCACCCCCACCGCACCCCGCAGCCCCCGGCACCGCACCACCCACCTACGCGGGGCCACAGCCCACTCCATCCCTCTCCCGCCGAAGGCGAAAAAACCGAACCCACCACGGCCCCGCACCCGACCACGTGGGGTTCACCCCGGACGCAGTTCCGCCGTCACACACTTCACGCTCCCCCCGCCCTTCAGCAGCTCGGTCAGATCCATCCCGATCGGCTCGTACCCCCGCTCCCGCAGCGGTGCGAAGAGCCCCACCGCCGCCTGGGGCAGCAGCACGTGCAGGCCGTCGGACACCGCGTTCAGCCCGAAGGCCGCCGCATCGGCCGCGCCGGCGATCAGCGCGTCGGGGAACAGCCGGGCCAGCACGGCCCGGCTCCCCGCGGAGAAAGCGCCGGGGTAGTACATGACCTCCGCCGCGCCTCCGCCCGGCTCGCCGTTGCCGGCGTCGAGCACGCACAGCGCCGTATCGAGGTGGTAATAGCGCGGGTCGACCAGATCGAGGCCGAGCACCGGGCGGGCGAAGTATTCCTGGGCCTCCGCATGCGAGAGCGGACTGCTGCGGAAGCCGCGGCCGGCCAGGAGCCAGGAGGCGGTGACGGCGAAATCCCCTTCGCCCTCGTTGACGTTCTGCGGTGCGCGTACGTCGGCGAAGCCGTGATCGCGATACCACCGGGCGTGCACCGCGGCCTCGCCGTGCCGCTCGGCGAAGGCGAACCGGGCGCCGAGCACCCGTCCGTCCACGACGGTGGCGCCGTTGGCGGCGAAGACCATGTCGGGGAATTCGGGGTGCGGCGCCAGCTCCTCGACGGTGTGGCCGAGCGCGCGGTAGCGGTCGCGCAGGTCCTCCCACTGGGCCTGCGCGAGGGCGAGATCGACGGGCTTGTCGGGGTTCATCCAGGGGTTGATGGAGTAGCTGACCCGGAAGTGCGCAGGCGGGCACATCAGGTAGCGGCGGGGGGTGGCGCTGCGCCGGGGGATACGCAAGGAAGGCTCCTCACGGTGGTGGCACTCAGGGCGGGTACGGGATCTCGTACGCGCTCCCAAATCGTCCACCGCGAAGAGCCCCGGTGCCCCGGACCGTGCACCGTTCGGGTGGCCCGCTGCCTACTCCTCCTTCGCCCGCTCCTGGAACTTGCGCAGCAGGTCACGGCGCCGGTCCTGGGCATCGGTCCGCCCCCGGCCGCCGCGGTCCGCGTGCCCGCCGCGCAGTGCGCCGCGCGAGAGCTTGTTGCGTGTTCCGCCGACCCCCAGCATCCCGCCGGCATTGCCCTTGCTCATGGGATTCCCCTTCCTCTTCGCGAGTTCACCGGGTTCACCGGTTCACCAGTCCATCGAGTTCATCGAGTCCATCGAGCGAGACGTAGCGTCTCGCTCGGAATCCACTATGAGCGAGACGGTTCGTCTCGTCAAGACGATACGTCTCGCCTTCTCCTCGCTAAACTCCGCGGTATGGCCAACAAAGCAGCCCCCGACTCCACCCGCCGCAGCGAACGCTCCCGCCGGGCGATCTTCGAGGCCGCCCTCGCGCTCGTCGGCGAGGTCGGCTACGAGAAGCTCACGATCGAAGGCATCGCCTCCCGGGCCGGGGTCGGCAAGCAGACGATCTACCGCTGGTGGCCCTCCAAGGCCGCCGTTCTGCTGGATGCGTTCACCGCCGACGCCGACGAGGACTACGCGGCGGGCCTCCCGGACACCGGCGATCTGGCCGCGGACCTGAAGTTCGTGCTGCGGGCGACCGCCGATGAATTCAACGACCCGGCCTTCCAAGCGCCCTACCGCGCCCTCGCGGTGGCCGGCGCGAACGACGAGGAGGTCTCCCGCACCTTCGTCGCCCGGCTGCTGGAGCCCGGTGTCCGCGTCTATACCGAGCGGCTGCGGGCGGCGCAGGAGGCGGGCGAGGTGGCCGAGGATGTCGATGTGCGGATCGCCGCCGAGATGGTGCTGAGTCCCTTCTCACAGCGCTGGCTGATGCGCACCGGCGAATTGACCTACGACTTCGTCGACACCCTTGTCGACCAGGCACTGCGCGGTCTGCGGCCGCGCGGCTGAGCGCACCGGCCGACCGGGTGACGATGGCGGCATCCTGTCGTCGATGACCTGAATTGCCGGTATTGGTCTCCTCTTCGTTCACCCCGGATCTCCACACCGGTCACCCGAGGAGCAGGATGGTGGCAGCATTGATCCCAGACCACCGCTCGAAGTGAGGGGATAGATGGAACGCAAGAGCAGGTTCTCCCAGTGGCTGCGCCGGCCGAAGAGCGGATCGGACGGCGGCGATACGGACACGGGATCAGCGGCTGCGCGCAGCCGCGAGGACCTGCTGCTGGCGGCGGTCGACGCCGGCTTCCCCGTGGCCCCGGCGGCGCACCCCTCCGGCTACGGCTGTTCCTGTGAACGCATCGGCTGTCCCACTCCCGGCCGGCACCCCATCTCCTTCGGCTGGCAGACCGTCGCCACCACCGACCGCGACAAGGTCGCCGCCTGGGTCCGCACCCTCCCGCAGGCCAACTTCATCACCGCCACCGGCATCAGCCACGACGTGCTGGACGTCCCCGTCGAGGCGGGCCGCAGCGCCCTGGGGCGGCTGGACGCGGCGGGTATCGAGGTCGGGCCGATCACCCTCAGCGGGTCCGGCTTCCGCGACGGCCGGATGCTCTTCTTCACCGCCACCCGCGGCACCCCGGACGACGAGGACGAGTGGTGGCCCTGCGAGCTGGACTGCCACCCCGAGACCATGGACGAGCACCCGGGGCTGCGCTGGCACTGCCGCGGCAGCTATGTGCTGCTGCCGCCCTCGACGCTGCCCGGCGAGCAGCCCGCGGTGACCTGGCTGCGCGGCCCCGAGCTGACGCCGCCCGACCCGCTGACGCTGCTGGAGTCGCTCACCGACGCCTGCGCGGAGTTCAACAGCCGCGAGCCCTACCACCATGAAGCGGCGGCCTGGCCGATCGGCCGCTGAGCGGGCCGGCCACCTGCCGCCCCTCCCACACATACGCCGAAGGGCCGCCGGGTTCACCCCGACGGCCCTTTCGCATACGAGCGGTTTCCCGGCCGGCTACAGCGGCTTCACCGAGGTCTTCGCCTCGATCCGGTTCAGGACCGTGACCTTCCCTCCGGCGCTCTTGGCCGGCACCGTGACCGCCTGGCCGGAGACAGTGGTGAAGGCCATCCGGTTGGTCTTCTTCGGCGGACCGTCCAGCAGGCCTCGCAGACCCCCGGTCACCGTGATCGTCCCCCCGGCGAACACCGTCTTCTGCTGGTGGTAGACGGTCGAGAAGAACACCAGCGCACCGCCGTCCTTCGTCCGCAGTGCCACCGGCGGATAGCCCGCGGCGGTGTCCTCCCACATGATGCGCTGGCCGGGCCGGTTGGCGTCCTTGGCCCGCCGGGCCCGCCAGCCGTCGGTCTCCGGGCCGGAGGCGAAGGTGCTGCCCTTGCCGGTGTTGAGGTAGTCCGCGTAGGTACGGCTGAGCTTGCCCGGATCGACCGCCAGACCGGACTTCGCGCCGGCCGGCACCGCCTCCGCGTAGCCCTTCCCGTCCGTCTCCAGCTCCGGCGCCTTGTTGCCCGCGAACGTCGCCAGATACACCGCGCGCCACTGCTCATCGATGCCGTTGCGGCTGAACACCAGGAACCAGCGGGTGTTCTGGCCACGGGCGTTCTTGCGGTTGCTGGCCGCGTCCGCGATGAAGTACTTCGGCCAGCCCGCCTGCTTGGGCACGGTGAAGTGCGGATCCGTGAACGCCAGTGACGTGAAGTTCGGATTGCCCTGCGGCCGGAGGGCGTGTGCCGCCTTTATCCCGGCCTGGTCGATGGCGAGCAGCGCTCCCCCCTCGAAGGAGGGGTTCAGCGTCGGATCGAGCTGCCGGTTGACCTTGTTGAAGGTCTCGGTGAAGTGGGTGAGCGCCTTGGTGCCCTCAGCCTTCGACACCGCCGGCAGCATCTCCCTCTCGCCGTGCACCGTCATGCAGCCGCTCAATATCACCAGCGCCGCCGCTGCCGACGTCAGTGTTGCGGGCACCCGGAACGGTGACCTGCGTGTCATGGGGCTCGGGCTCCTTCGGGGCGACCGGGGCGGACTGGGCGGCCGCCGGGGTGGCACGATTCGGCGCAACCCTACCGGGGGCGAAGAACAACGTGAGCGTGGGGACCAGATACAGAGCCCACACCGTGACCTGAAGGACGGTCGGGTCCGGCTGGAAGTTGAAGATGCCCTTCAGCAGGGTGCCGTACCAGCTGTCGACCGGGATCTGTGCGCTGATGTCGAACGCCTGCGTGGTCAGCCCCGGCAGGAGGTCCGCCTCCTGGAGGTCGTGGAAGCCGTACGCCAGCACACCCGCCGCGACCACGACCAGCATGCCGCCGGTCCAGGTGAAGAACTTCGCCAGATTGATCCGCACCGCACCGCGGTAGAACAGCCAGCCCAGCGCTACGGCCGTCAGCAGGCCCAGCAGCGCCCCGACCAGCGGCCGTACGCCGTCATTGGCGGACTGCGCGGCGGTCCAGATGAACAGCGCGGTCTCCAGGCCTTCGCGGCCCACCGACAGGAACGCGGTGACCACCAGCGCCATGGTGCCCATCTGGAGCGCCGCGTCCAGCTTGCCGTGCAGCTCCTTCTTCAGATGCCGCGCGGTGCGCCGCATCCAGAAGACCATCCACGTCACCAGGCCGACCGCAATGATCGACAGCGATCCGCCGAGCGCTTCCTGGGCCTTGAACGTCAGGGTCTGCGACCCGAACTGAAGCGCCGCACCGAACGCGAGCGACAGCACCACGGCGATCGTGATACCGGTCCAGACCGGGCGCAGCGCCTCCCGCCGTCCGGTCTTGACCAGATAGGCGATGAGAATGCAGACGACGAGGCTGGCTTCCAGGCCCTCGCGCAGACCGATCAGGTAGTTGCCGAACACGTCGGTTCCTTCCCTTCCTTCATGAAGTCGACGCCCCGCCTTCCGGCGTCGACGATGTCAGGCGAACAGCTCCCGGCCCCACCAGTCGTCCGCGTTCCGGACGCCCGGCGGCACCGCGAAGACCGCTGAACCCACGTGCTGGATGTACTCGTTGAGCGCGTCGTCGGCCGCCAGCCGCTTCTGGAGCGGGACGAAGCCCTGGCGGACGTCCCGCTGGTAGGCGAGGAAGAACAGTCCCGCGTCCAGCCGCCCCAGACCGTCCGTACCGTCGGTGAAGGAGTAGCCGCGGCGCAGGATGCGCACCCCGCCGTTGGAGTCCGGGTGCGCGAGGCGGACATGCGCGGTCGGCAGCATCGACTTCAGATGCGGGGTGTCGCGCTCGTGCTTCTTGCCGACCGGTGCGCCCTCGCCCTTGTTCCGGCCGAAGATGTCCTCCTGCTCCTGGAGCGAGGTGCGGTCCCAGGTCTCGATGTGCATCCGGATCCGGCGCGCGACGAGGTAGGAGCCGCCGGCCATCCAGCCGGCCTTGTCCTTCGCGTCCCCGTCGGTGACCCAGACGTGCTTGTCGAGCGCGGCGGTGTCGGTGCCCGCGAGGTTGTGGGTGCCGTCCTTGAAGCCGAACATGTTGCGCGGGGTCTGGGCGTCCGGCGTCGTCGAGGACGTCTTGCCGAAGCCCAGCTGCGACCAGCGGATCGCGACCTTGCCGAAGCCGATCCGCGCCAGGTTGCGGATCGCGTGCACCGCCACCTGCGGGTCGTCCGCACACGCCTGGACGCACAGATCGCCGCCGCTGCGCGTCTTGTCGAGGTTGTCGCCGGGGAACTGCGGCAGGTCGATCAGGGCGTCGGGCCGCCGGGCCTCGATGCCGAACCGGTCCTTGCCGTCCTTCTCGAACAGCGTCGGGCCGATGCCGAAGGTGAGGGTGAGCCGGGACGGCGGCAGACCGAGCGCCTCGCCGGTGTCGTCCGGCGGAGCCTCCGCGAGCCCGCCGACCGCACCGTCGCCGACCGCGTCCCCGGCCGTCATCCGCGCCGCCGCCTTCGTCCACTCCTTGAGCAGCGCGATCAGCTCGGCGCGGTCCTCGGTGGTGACGTCGAACGAGGCGAAGTGCAGCCGGTCCTGGACGGCGGTGGCGATACCCGCCTGATGCCTGCCGTGGAAGGGGACCGCGGAGCGCGAGGTCGCGTCCGCGCCGGCCGGCTGGGCGTCGCCGCCGGTGCGCAGCGCCGCCGCCGTACCGCCGGCCGCGACCGCGCCCAGGGCCAGACCCGCGCCTCCCCAGCCGATCAGCGAACGCCGGGACGGGGCATGCCCGTCGGCGGTCTGCTCGGCCTTGGTGTCCTCGGTGGTCGTGCCGTTGTCCTGCGTCATCGTGATCCCTTGCCTGGCGGCGGACTACTTGGTGGTGGCCACGGCGGCGGCGAGCTTGGACAGCGGCTCGGCCAGCGCGTTGACGCCGTCGGAGAGCTTCTTGCGCTCGTCCTTGCCGACCGTGTCGTAGGAGGCGAAGCCGTCGGTGGACTTGCTGTCGCGGTGGTCGTCGAGCAGCGAACGGATCGCCTTGAACTGCTTGTCCAGCTCCTTGGCGAGCGCCGGCTCGTTCTTGGCGACGACCGGCTTCAGCAGCTCGTACGCCTTCTCGGCACCCTCGACATTGGCCTGGAAGTCGACCAGGTCGGTGTGGCTGTAGCGCTCTTCCTCACCGGTGACCTTGCCGGTGGCCACCTCGTCGAGCAGCTCCTTGGCGCCGTTGGCCATGCTGGTCGGGGTGATCTCGGCCTTGCCGACCCGCTTCTGCCAGTCCTTCAGATCGGTGATCAGCTGGCCGGCGAGCTTCTTGTCGTCCCCGGAGATCTTCTTCTCCTCCCACAGGGACTTCTCCAGCTTGTGCCAGCCGGTCCACTTCTGGCCCTTCTCCAGGCCGTCGGCGCGCACATCGACCTTGGGGTCGATGTCACCGAACGACTCGGCGACCGGCTCGGTGCGCTCCCAGCCCACCCGCGAGAGGGCGTAGGCCTTCTTCGCGGCCTCCACATCGCCGCTCTTGACCGCGTCGGCGAACTTCCGTGCCGCCGGGAGAGTCCTGTCGGCCTGCTCCTGGACGTAGGTGCGGTACGCGGCAACGGCGGCGTCCAGCTTGGGGTCACGCTCGGCGGTCGCGCCCTTGCCGCCGGCGGTCACCTTCTGGCGGATGCCCTTGCCCTTCATACCGGGCTTGCAGGCGACCTCGTACGAACCGGCCTTGACCTCCGCGGTGATCTCCGCGCTGGTGCCGGGACCGATGTTCTCCCGCTCGGTCACGATCCGGTCGCCGGGTGCGTAGACATACACCTCGGTGACCTTGGAGCCCTTGTTCTGCACCGCGAACCGGACATGTCCGGCAGGGAACTCCTTGGCGGAGAGCTCACAGCTGGAGTCGGTCGCGGTCACCTCGATCGCACCCTTTCCGCCGCCCCCCTTGCCGTCGTTCTTCGCGGCGCAGCCGGCGACGGCGGTGACGGCCGTGGCCGCGGCGAGGGCGGCAACGGCGGAGGAGCGAAGGGCTCGCATACGGGGCTCCAGGCGGGCTCGGATGTACGGGGGTGACGTACCGGAACGATAGACAGTCGCTCCGACAGTCACTAAGGCGGCCCTAACTTATCTGAGGCTTACCTGTTTTTCCCCGCTCCGTCCAGTGATCCCGCTCTCATGGACAACGACTCGATCACGGATTGACGCGCGCCCGGTCACGGAAGCGTCATGGGTCGGTCAAGGTAAGGGTCATGTGATGCGACGGGGCGTGGCCAGCGAATTCACGGTCCGTTGCGGCCCGTTTGCCGCCGCGGGCCACCGGCCTTGCGGTTCACTGTCCGGATGACCGAACTTGATGTGCTCCGGGTGTTCTGCGGCCCGGACGGGGCCGGGGGCAATGCGCTGGGTGTCGTCCGCGACGGGGCGGCCCTCCCCGACGCCACCGAGCGGACCGCGCTCGCGGCCGAACTCGGCTTCAGCGAGACCGTGTTCCTCGACGACGCCGCCCGCGGCGCCGTGGACATCCACACCCCGAGCGGCCGGCTCCCGTTCGCCGGGCACCCGTTGGTCGGTCTGGCCTGGCTGCTGCGGAGCCTGGGGCGGCCGCCGCGCACCCTGCGCCCCGCGGCCGGTGAGGTCGCGGTCCGCTTCGAGGGGGACATCACCTGGGTGCGCGGACGCCCGGAGTGGGTGCCCGCCCGCACGACCCGGCAGCATGCCTCGGCGGCCGAGGTCGACGCACTGCCCGCGCCGCCGCCGGGGGAGGGCTGGCTCTATGCCTGGGCCTGGCAGGACGAGGCCGCGGGCGTGGTCCGGGCGCGGGCCTTCCCGCGGCGCGGCGACAGCGTCGTCGAGGACGAGGCGACCGGCGCCGCCGCGATGCTGCTGACCCATGAGCGGGGACGCCCGCTCGACATCCGGCAGGGCGCCGGCTCGCAGCTCCTCACCCGGACGTATCCGGACGGCACCATCGCCGTCGGCGGACGGGTCCGCCCCGATGCCCCGTAGTCGTGGGGCTCGGGGCGGGCGGGGGATGGGGGTAAGGGGGCCGGCGGCAGGGGTCGGAGGGCCGGTTCCTACGCGCTCAGCGGGAACTCCTCGCCCAACTCCCGGAAGACCGCACTGTTCAGCCGGAACGCCCGCTTGCACTCGTCGACCACCCGCTGCTTCTCCAGGTCGTCCACCGGCAGGGCGTCCAGCAGCGCCCGGTACTCGCGCTTGAAGGCGGCCGGGTTGGCGATGCCCTCGAAGACGTAGAAGCGGACACCGTCGCCCTTGCGGGCGAAGCCCCAGGTCTTCTCCGCGGTGCCGCGGATGATCTGGCCGCCGGAGAGGTCGCCGAGATAGCGCGTGTAGTGGTGGGCGACGAAGCCGGCCGGCCACTCGCGGGCGCAGGCCGCCACCCGGTCGGCATAGGCGGCGGTGGCCGGGAGCGGCTCCAGGCCGCTGTGCCAGGACGGCCCGCCGAGGTGGGTGAGGTCGCGCTCCAGTGCGGCGGTGCGGGCCAGCTCGGGGCGGATGAAGGGGCCCGCGACCGGGTCGGCGGCGAGCGGCTCGCAGGCGTCCTCCAGCGCGCGGTAGACGAACCACAGCTGCTCGGTGTAGCGCCGGTAGGCCGGGATGCCGAGCCTGCCGCCGAGGAGGTCGCTCATGAAGGAGGAGTTCTCGGCCTCCACGTGCTGCTCGTGGGAGGCGGTGCGGATGACCGCCGAGAAGGGGGTGGACGACGCGGACGGGGTCGGGCTGGACGCTTCCAAGGCGGACCTCCGGGGACCGAGGGGCGCGGACGGGAACAGAAGCCGGCTCCGCCGAGCCGCTGGCGCTGGGTTCACCTAACTACTTAGGCTTACCTAAGTCAACCCCGTTCCCGACGTCGTGTCGGTAACGAGCCTACCCCTGTTCCCGACGCTCTGTCGGTAAAAGTTTCCCCGTCCCCGCCTCCGCTCCCGTCAGGGCAGCGTGAGGATCTCGGCCCCGGTGTCCGTGACCACCAGCGTGTGCTCGAACTGCGCGGTCCGCTTGCGGTCCTTGGTCACCACCGTCCAGCCGTCGTCCCACATGTCGTAGTCGTAGGACCCCAGCGTCAGCATCGGCTCGATCGTGAAGGTCATGCCGGGCTTGATGTCGGTGGTGTGGTGGGGGCTGTCGTAGTGCGGAACGATCAGGCCGGAGTGGAAGGAGGAGTTGATGCCGTGACCGGTGAAGTCACGGACCACTCCGTAGCCGAAGCGCTTGGCGTACGATTCGATGACCCGGCCGATGATGTTGATCTGACGGCCCGGCTTGACGGCCTTGATCGCGCGGTTGAGCGCCTCACGGGTGCGCTCGACGAGGAGCGTGGACTCCTCGTCCGCCTCGCCGCACAGGTAGGTGGCGTTGTTGTCGCCGTGCACGCCGTTGATGTACGCGGTGACGTCCAGGTTCACGATGTCGCCGTCCTTGAGGACGGTCGAGTCCGGGATGCCGTGGCAGATGACCTCGTTGAGCGAGGAGCACAGGGACTTGGGGAAACCGCGGTAGCCGAGCGTGGACGGATAGGCGCCGTGGTCGCACATGAACTCATGGGCGACCCGGTCCAGTTCATCGGTCGTCACGCCCGGCGCGATCAGCTTGGCGGCCTCCGCCATCGCCTGCGCGGCGATCCGGCCGGCGATCCGCATCCGCTCGATCGTTTCGGCGTCCTGTACCTCGGGCCCCGTGTAGGGGGTGGGCGCGTCCTTCCCGACGTACTCGGGGCGCGGGATCGAGGCAGGGACGGGGCGGGTGGGGGAGATCTCCCCCGGGACAAGAAGCGACTGGCCAGACATGCCAGCGAGTGTATCCGCGGGCCGTCGGGCAGGATGGTGGCACAGAAGCATCCACAGGAGGCGGCAATGGCGCTGTTCAAAAGGCGTACGGTCGGCAAGCCCGGCGAGTGGTTCTACTGCCTCGAGCACCGGACGGTCGAGGAGGGGCCCCAGTGCCGGGCCGCCGACCGCCTCGGCCCGTACGACACCCGAGAGGAGGCCTCCCACGCCATGGAGACCGCCCAGGAGCGGAATCTGGAGTGGGAGACCGACCCCAAGTGGCACGACGACCCGCAGAAGGGCAAGAGCGGCGGGGCGGACGCCTAGGGGGTGCCTCCCCCTGGGGCGGGGTGTCTCCCCCTAGTAGGGCGGCGGGGCGGACGTCCAGGGCTTGCGGGATGGACGTCCAGGGCGGCGGGCCAGGCGTGCGGTGTCCCGCCGCGTCCCTGGCCTCAGGCCGTCGCCGGATCCGCGTCCGGGGTCTGCGCTCCCGGCCCCGCACCCTCGCCGTCCCGCGCACCCCCGCCGCCGGGTGGCCCGGCAGGGGCGGCACGGCGCTCCCGCATCCGCCGGGCGTGCTCATCGGTCCTGGCGTCGTACGCCATCAGCTTCGGCAGTCCGAGCGCCAGCAGCCCGACCCCCGCGAAGCACAGCAGCCCGCCCCACGACACCGACGCCCGTACGCTCGTCAGCGCCGCCATGCCGCCGATCCGGACCTGGCCCAGCTGCGGGCCCGCCGAGTACGAGAGCAGCTCGATACCGGCCAGCCGGCCACGCAGTTCGTCGGGGATGGTCTGGTTCCACATCGCCGAGCGGAAGATGCCGCTGACCATGTCGCAGGCACCGGCCACGGTCAGCAGGAGCAGCACCAGCCAGACGTTGCGCAGCTGCCCGGCCGCCGCCATCGCCAGCCCCCAGCTCGCGGCGGCCAGCGCGATCGCGCGGCCCTGCCGGTGGATCCGTGAGGTCCAGCCGCTGGTCAGGCTCACCAGGAGGGAACCGGCCGGCAGCGCCGCGTACATCAGTCCCAGGGCCCAGGGCGCGTTGAGATCGTCGGCGAGGAACGGAAAGATCGCCAGCGGGAAGGCGAAGAGCATCGCGAGGACGTCGATGGCGTAGGTGCCGAGCAGCTCCTTGCGGCTCCAGGCGTAGCGCGCGCCCTCGGCGATCCCGCGCAACGACGGTTTCGCGGCGTCGTGCGAGGCGGGCGAGGGCGCCAGCTTCAGGGCGAGCAGCACCGAGAGCACGAAGGTGACCGCGTCGACGGCGTACGCCCAGCGCAGCCCGGCAAGGGCCAGCAGCCCGCCGGCCAGCGCGGGCCCGGCGATCGCGCCGATCTGCCAGCGCAGCGCGTTCAGGGCGGCGGCCGCGGCGAGCTGCTCGTGCGGGACGATCCGCGGCACGATCGCGTCCAGGGCCGGCCGTTGCAGACCGGTCAGTGCGCTGGTCGCCGCTGCGGCCGCGTACAGCGGCCACACCATCGGGTGCGGCAGCAGGCTGTTGAGCAGCAGGAGCACGGAGACCAGGCCCAGCGCGGCCTCGGCCCACAGGACCAGCCGACGGCGGTCGAAGGAGTCCGCGAGTGCCCCGCCGTAGAGACCGAAGACGATCAGCGGGACCAGCTCCACCGCACCCAGCGCCCCGACCGCGAGCGTGGAGCCGGTCAGCTCCTTCAGCTGGAGCGGCAGGGCCACGAAGGACAGTGAGCTGCCGAAGACCGTGATCACGCCCGCGCACCACAGCAGCCGGAAGTCGCGCGAGGAGTGCCAGGGGGCCAGATCCGGCAGCAGCGCGGAGCGGCGTCGGCGTGCGCGAGGCGCAGGGGGCGAACCAGGTGCACCATGTGCACCAGGTGATCCAGACGAATCAGGTGAACCTGGTGAAGGGGATGTGGGGGAAGAAAGCGGGCCGTCCGAATGCACGGTGCACCATCGTGTGCGCGGACGCGGGGCGGCGCAAAGGGTTTTCACCGGTCTGCGGGGCGGGCCTCGCGGGCTACCAGCGGGGCGGCGGGGGGGCGGTCAGCCCGTCGGCGAGGCGGGCCAGCCGGTCGCGGAAGCGGCGGTGACCTCGGGGCGCGGGCAGGCTGTTCTCCCCGGCGGCCGCGCTCACCAGATGCTGGACCGTGTCGAGGTCGAGGTCCGCGGGCGCCTCGTCCGCACCGTCGGGCACGGCCGGGGGCGCGGCGAGAGCGTCATGGGCCAGGGCGTGCAGATCGCGGTCGCCGCCGTCCAGGGCGAGCACCGTCGCGCCGTTGCGGCGGGCGTCGTGCACCCGCTCCAGCAGTCCGGCGCCCGGCTGCTCCGGCGCGACGACCAGCAGCGTCTCGCCGCGCCCGGCCGCCGCCAACCGGCCGAGCCCCACCGCCAGATGGGGCGGCGCCCCGCCGGGGACGCGATGGCGCACCAGGGTCGGCGACAGCTCGGGCAGGCCCGACCAGGCGGCCTCGTCGTCGAGATGGGCGGCAAGATGCCAGGGCTCGTACGCGGCGCTGCCGACCAGCAGCAGCCCCCCGCCGTGCGGGGCGACGGCACCGCGCAGCGTCCCCGCGAAGCGGCGGGTGGCCTGCACCCACTCGGTCCCGGCGAGCACCTCACGCAGCAGGGCGACCCGTACGGCATCCATGGCCCGGCATCCTGTCCCAGGACGGCGCCTTCCGGTTGCCGTTTCAAGGAGCGTCACCCGTACGGGGATGGGGGCGGACGGCCGGGACGGCCCGCGAGTGCCGTCCGGCCCGTTGCCGTCCCGGGGGCGAGTGCCGTCCGGCCCGTTGCCGTCCCGGGCGGCCCGGGGTCCTCTCTACCGGACGGGCGGCAGACCGGCGGCGGAGAGCCGACGTCCTACCTCCGCCACGGCCCCTTCGCTCAGCGGGCGCTGCGGGAAGGCGGTGGTACCCCCGTCGATCACGCCGAGGAGATGGAGGGCCGCCTTGAACGCACCCAGTGCGGAGGAGCTGCGGCCCATCTCTGCCTCGGGGCCGGCGTCGACCATGGAGAACAGGCCGACCAGGCGCTCCTGTTCGGCGGCCGCCTGCTCCCAGTCGCCGGACCGGGCGGCGTCGTAGAGACGTACATAGGCCGCCGGGTCGACGTTGCCGAGGCCGGGGACGACGCCGTCGGCGCCCGCCAGCAGGGCGGCGTCCACGGTCAGTTCGGAGCCGGTGAGGACCGCGAAACCGGGGGCGGGGCCGGTGTGCCGGGCGGTGCCGCCGCCGAGTTCGACGATCAGACGGCGCAGTGAGCCCTCGTCGCCGCTGCTGTCCTTGAGGCCGGCGAGGGTGCCGTCCTCGGCCAGCTCCCGCACCAGTGACGGGGGCAGCTTGCTGTGCACGGCGACGGGGATGTCGTAGGCGAACAGCGGGAGGTCCACGGCCGTGCGGAGGTGGCGGAAGTGCGCGGCGATCTCCCGGGGATGGGTGCGGGTGTAGAAGGGCGCCGTGGCGACCAGGCCGTCTACGCCGAGGGCGGCGGCGGTCCGGGCATGGTCGAGCACCCGGGGAGTGGTGGTGTCGATGACTCCGGCGAGCACCGGGACCCGGCCGTCGGCCGCCTTGAGGACGGTTTCCAGCGCGGTGCCGCGCTGGGCGTCGGTGAGGTAGGCGACCTCGCTGGTGGAGCCGAGGGCGAACAGCCCGTGTACCCCGCCGTCGATGAGGTGGTCCACCAGGCGGGCCAGCGAGGCGGTGTCGATCTCGCCGCGCGGGCCGAGGGGGGTGCAGACCGGGGGGATGACGCCGTGCAGGGGTGCGGGCAGTGCCATGGGGGCTCCGGGGGCTCCGAGTCAGACATAGGACATGGGATGTCCTATGTCGAGCACAATAGACCTGTTCACAGGCGGTCGGTCAAGGATCCGCGGTCCCGGCAGGGGCGGGTGGCGGACGGGCCGGCGGCACGGCAGGCGTGGGAGCGGGAGAGGGAGATTCCATGGCGCGAGGGACGATGGCCGAGGATGTGCAGGCGCAGATCAAGCAGTTGATCCTCCGGCGCGGGCTGACGCCGGGCGATCCGCTGCCCACCGAGGCCGAGTTGGTCGGCCTGCTCGACGTCAGCCGCAACTCGGTGCGCGAGGCGCTCAAGGCGCTTCAGGCCATGCGCATCGTGGAGATCCGGCACGGCTTCGGCACCTACGTCGGCCCGCTCACCCTGGAGCCGTTCGTCGAGGGCGTCGCCTTCCGCGCCGCGGTCCGCCACCACCAGGGCGAGTCGAGTCTGTACGAGCTGATGGAGGTCCGCGAGGCGCTGGAGGCGGGCCTGATCGGTACCGTCGCCCGTAATCTGCCCGCCGAGGACCTCGCCGTCCTCAAGGGGCTGGTGCAGCGGATGGCGGAGGAGGCGCGCGGCGGGCAGGTGCAGAGCGCCACCGACCGGGCCTTCCACCTCGCCCTGTACCGCTCGATGGGCAACCATCTGCTGAGCGAGGTGCTGGACGCGTTCTGGGCGGCGCTGCGCCGGGTGCGCGAGGACCTCTCCGACGACGGCCCCGATCCCGAGGTGACGCATCGTCAGCACAAGGAGATCGTGGACGCGTTGGAGGCGGGCGACGGCGACCGCGCCGTGGAGGCGATACACCGGCACTTCGACGGCATCCGGCGCCGGCTGACCGAGTAGCGACGGAAGCGCGGCCGGCCGGGTGACGACCGAAGTGTGGCGGGTCGAGTAGCGACGGAAGCGCGGCGGACCGGATGACGGCGGAGGCGCGGCGGACCGAGTAGCGGCGCAAACGCGCCTGACGGGCTTCCTCATGGGCGCCGCCGCGCCCGTTCACCGGGATTTCACCCTGAGTCGACGGCGCCTTTGCCGACGCGGAAAGACGCCATGTGCGGTGCCTTGACGGTCAGTTGGGCACTCCCTATGGTCGCCGCAGGACAAGGGACGTCCTACGTCCTTGCCCGTTGGGGGTGACCCATGGCGTACGAGAGCTCAGTGCCGTACCGGGCCGGGACCGCGGAGGACGCCTGCCCCGGCCCCGTGCAGCCGGCCGCCCGCGCCCCGATCTCCCTGCGCACCGGCCGCGACAGCGGCCCGGCCCCGCGGAATGCGCCCGCCCCCGCCGGGCTCCCGGCCGCCCGCTCCGGCCCCGTACGCCTCGACCGCGGGAGCGTCGGAGCGCTCCACGGGACGGGCGGCTTCAGCGCGTACTCGACGATCACCTTCCGCCGCATCCCCGTGGAGGAGCCGGTATGACGAGCAACACCGTGCACCGCAGAACGGTCCTGGGCGGGGCGGCCGCCCTCGCCGCCGGCTTCGCGCTCGCCGGCTGCGGCGACAGCGGGGACGGCGACGGCAACGCGCCCCGGGAGCGCAAGAAAGGGCAGAAGATCCAGCTGACCTTCTGGTCCTGGGTGCCGGGCATCGGCAAGCCCGTCGACCTGTGGAACCGCAGGAATCCCGAGGTGCAGGTCAAGGTCGAGAAGGTGTCGGCCGTCAATGGTCAGCAGTACGCGAAGATGCACGCCGCCATCAAGGCCGGCAACCCGCCCGACCTGGGCCAGATCGAATTCCCCGTCGTCCCCGGCTTTCTGCTCGACAACGGGCTGCTCGACCTCGCCCCGCTCGGCGCCGCCCGCCACAAGAACAAGTTCTTCGGCTGGCAGTGGCAGCAGTCCGTCTTCGGCAAGGGCGTCTACGCCATCCCCCAGGCATCCGGGCCGATGGGGCTGTTCCTCCGCCAGGACCTCTTCGACAGGTGGGAGGTGCGGACACCGCGGACCTGGGACGAGTACGAGGCCGCCGCCAAGGCCGTCCGCAAGAAAGGCGCCTGGATCGAGACCTTCGCCCCCACCAACGGCAACCGCTTCTCCGGCCTCGCCTGGCAGGCCGGCGCCAAGTGGTACGGGACACACGGCGACACCTGGATCGTGCACATCGACGACGAACCCACCCGCAGGGTCGCCGACTACTGGGAATCCCTCGTCAAGCAGAAGCTCGTCAAGACCATCCCGGACCGGCAGAACGCCTGGTACAAGGATCTCCAGACCGGCGCCATCCCGGCCTGGGTGGGCGCGAGTTGGGGCGATGCCCTGCTGGTCGGCAATGCGCCCGGCACCAAGGGGAAGTGGCGGGCCGCGCCGCTGCCGCAGTGGAAGGCGGGCGAGCAGGCATGCGCCAACTGGGGCGGCTCGACCACCGCCGTCTTCGCCGGGGCGAGCTACCCCAAGGACGCCCTGGACTTCGCCGTCTGGCTCAACACCGACCCCGCGTCGATCGCGCTGCTGATCGACGGCGGCTACGGCTTCCCCAGTGCCAAGAAGGGCTATGCCACCACCGATCTCGATGTCGACAAGGACTTCTTCGGCGGCCAGACGTACAGCAAGGTCTTCGCGGACGCCGGGGCGCATGTGGACACCAGCTGGCGGTGGGGACCCGGCGTGGACACCCTCTACCAGCGGCTCGGCGACGCCTTCACCGATGCGCTCGCCGACGGCAGCTCCTTCCGCTCCGTCCTCACGAAGGTGCAGCGCCAGACCCTCGCCGACCTCAAGGACAAGGGCCTGAAGGTGGAGAGCGGCGGGTGAGCCGGGACACGCTGAGCCGACCGGAGCCCGTCGTACGGAAACGGGCGCGCAAGGGCACCGGCGGCCGCCCGCGCCGCGTCTCCCGCACCGAGGCCCGCAACGCCCGCGCCGCGGCCGGGTTCGTCCTGCCCTTCCTCGCCCTCTTCGGCCTCTGCTTCATCGCCCCGATCGGCTACGCCCTCTACCAGAGCCTCCAGAAAACCGAACGCACCGGACCGCTCGGCCTCGGCGGCCGGGAACAGGAGGCCTTCGCCGGCCTCGCCAACTACGCCCATGCGCTCGCCGACGACCGGTTCCTGACCGGCTTCGGCCGGGTGCTGCTCTTCGGCGCCGTCCAGATCCCGCTGATGATCGTGCTGGCCACCGTCCTTGCGCTGCTGCTGGAGAGCGCGAGCGCCCGCGGGGTCGCCTTCTTCCGCAGCGCCTTCTTCCTGCCGTACGGCGTGCCCGGCGTGATCGCCTCGATCCTGTGGGGGTTCCTGTACGTCCCGGGCATCAGCCCGCTGGTGAAGATCGCCGGTTCCGTGGGCTGGGACGTCGACTTCCTCTCCCGCGGCACCGTCCTGTGGTCCATCGCCAACATCGTCACCTGGCAGTTCACCGGCTACAACATGCTGGTGCTGATCGCCCAGCTCAAGGCCGTACCGGGGGAGCTGTACGAGGCGGCGCGGATCGACGGGGCGAGCGCCTGGCAGGTCGCCCGGCACATCAAGCTCCCGCTGATCCGGCCGGCGCTCGTGCTCACCACCGTCTTCAGCATCATCGGCACTCTCCAGCTGTTCGCCGAACCCATGGTGCTGCGCCCGCTGGCCTCCTCCGTCGACTCCGGCTTCACCCCCAACCTGCACGCCTACAGCGAGGCGTTCGTCGGCAACAACCAGCATGTGGCGGCGGCCGAGGCGGTGCTGCTGGCGCTGGTGGCGTGCGTGCTGTCGTTCGGCTTCCTGCGGCTGGCAGGCGGGCGCGCCAAGGGGCACGGATGACCCGGCCTCCGGTCCGCTACCGGATCATCACCGCCTCGCTGCTGACCGTCGCCGCGCTCTACTTCCTGGTGCCCGTCTACTGGCTGGTGGTCTCCGCCACCAAGAACAGCGCCGACCTCTTCGGCACCTTCGGCTTCTGGTTCTCCGGCCATCCGCACCCCATCGACCACCTCGTCGACGTCCTCACCTACGACCACGGCGTCTACGCCCGCTGGTTCGCCAACTCCCTCTTCTACGCCGGGACCGGCGCGGTCTGCGCCACCCTGCTGTCCGCCGCGGCCGGATATGCGCTGGCCAAATTCCCGTTCCGCGGCCGGGAGGCGGTCTTCAACGTGGTGCTCGCCGGGGTGCTGATCCCCGGCACCGCGCTGGCCCTGCCGCTCTACTTCCTCTTCAGCGCGATGGGTCTGTCCAACACCTACTGGGCGGTGCTGATCCCCAGCGTGGTCAGCCCGTTCGGCGTCTATCTGTGCCGGATCTACGCGGCGGCCGCGGTCCCGGACTCGCTGCTGGAGGCGGCCCGGATCGACGGTGCGGGCGAGGCCAGGATCTTCGGCGGGCTCGGGCTGCGGCTGATGACCCCGGCGCTGGTGACCGTCTTCCTGTTCCAGTTCGTGCACATCTGGAACAACTACTTCCTGCCGCTGGTGATGCTCTCGGACTCCGACCTCTATCCGGTCCAGCTGGGCCTGACCTCCTGGACCGGCTACGCCGACCGCCAACCGGTGCTCTACCAGTACACGGTGGGCGGCGCCTTTCTGTCCGTGGTGCCGCTGATGGTGCTGATGACGGTGCTCCAGCGGTACTGGCGCACGGGCCTGGCCGAGGGCAGCGTGAAGGCGTGACGGTCCGCCGTGACGGCATGACCGGCTCGTCCGTGACCGGATGACGGGGGTGCGCGCACGCCACGGCCGGATCGTCGTGACGGCAGGACCGGCTCACTGTGGAGGGACTGGCCGGCTCGCCGTCCACGCGTGACAGGATCGCTGTCATGACTACTCCTGACGATGCCCGGTTCTCCCCGAACGCCGCGACCCGCGCGAAGGCCGCCCTCAAGCGCGATCCCTGGGACCTCCCGGACGTCTCCGGCCTGGTGGTCGGTGTCCTGGGCGGTACCGGGGACCAGGGCCGCGGACTGGCCTACCGGCTCGCCCAAGTCGGCCAGAAGGTGATCATCGGCTCCCGGGCCGCCGAGCGCGCCCGGACCGCTGCCGCCGAACTCGGCCTGGGCATCGAGGGCGAGGAGAACGCCGTCTGCGCCCGGCGCAGCGATGTCGTGATCGTCGCCGTGCCGTGGGAGGGGCACGCCAAGACGCTCCAGGCGCTCCGCGAGGAGCTGGCCGGCAAGCTCGTCATCGACTGCGTCAACCCGCTCGGCTTCGACAAGAAGGGCGCCTACGCGCTCAAGCCGGAGGAGGGCAGCGCCGCTGAGCAGGCCGCGGCCCTGCTGCCCGAGTCCCGGGTCGCCGCCGCCTTCCACCATCTGTCCGCGGTGCTGCTCCAGGACCCGGAGACCGAGCAGATCGACACCGATGTGATGGTTCTCGGCGAGTCCCGCGCCGACACCGACCTGGTGCAGGCGCTGGCCGCCCGCATCCCCGGCATGCGTGGTGTCTTCGCCGGCCGGCTGCGCAACGCCCACCAGGTCGAGTCGCTGGTGGCCAACCTGATCTCGGTCAACCGGCGCTACAAGGCGCACGCCGGGCTGCGCATCACCGACGTCTGAGCCGTCCGTCCGCGGCGCCGGTGGTGGTCGCCGACGGACCGCCGGCCGGCGCACACGGGGCATGGGGGACACTGGGGAGGACCGCACCACTCCCGACAGGAGCCGCTCCCATGCCCCTCTTGCCCCCGCCCGGCCCGGGCCGCCGACTCGCTCTCATGGCCCTCGCCGTGTGTGTCCTCTCGGTCGCCGCGGCCGTCGTCGCGTTCGTCGCGGGCAGCTTCTTCGGCATCGTCTGGATCCTGCTGGCGGGTATCTCCAGCAACATGGCGTGGTTCTACGTGCGCCGGGCGAAGGTGCAGCGGGCGCAGCAGGCCGGCTGAGCCCGGCCCGCCGGACCCCGTCAGAAGAGGCCGCCGGTCTGCGGCAGCTGCGGCTCGCCCTGCCAGAAGCGGAAGAATTCCTGGCCGAGGTAGGTGTCGATCGCGGAGACGCCGAGGCCGCGCAGGACCGTGTGCACCAGCTCGAAGAACACCTCGTTGACCTCCGGGACCCACAGCAGCCCGAAGACCGCCAGCAGTCCGAACGGTGCGAACGGCTCCACCTGCCGCCGCAGCTTGTGCGACAGCCACGGCTCGATCACCCCGTAGCCGTCCAGACCCGGCACCGGCACGAAATTCAGGATCGCGGCGGTCACCTGGAGCAGCGCCAGGAACGCCAGCGCGAAACGGAACGGAGCGGGCACGCCCGCCAGCCCGTTCAGCCAGAACGGCGCCGTGCAGACCGCCGCGAACACGATGTTGGTCAGCGGTCCGGCCGCCGAGATCAGGCTGTGCCGCCAGCGGCCCTGGATCCGGCCGCGTTCGATGAACACCGCGCCGCCCGGCAGCCCGATCCCGCCCATGATCACGAAGATCACCGGCAGCACGATGCTGAGCAGCGCATGGGTGTACTTCAGCGGGTTCAGCGTCAGATAGCCCTTGGCCTCGACCGAGATGTCGCCGCTGTGCAGCGCGGTGCGGGCGTGCGCGTACTCGTGCATGCACAGCGACACCACCCAGCCGGACACCACGAACAAGAACACCGCGAAGCCGGTGTAGCCGGGGACCGCTTCGCTCCACACCGCCCATCCCGACCCCGCCATGACGGCGACGAGCGCGAGAAAGACCGGGCTGATGCGGCGGTCGGCGCGTCGGATTGCTGTGGTCATGGTGCGGGGCTCCCGGGGGTCTGGTGAGGGGCAGCCCTGACCGTAACCGCGTCACGGCGGCCGGCGCATCGGTTCCGTGCCGACGGGCTCGCTCACCGACCCCTGCCCAGGACCCGTGACCGAAAACGACGCTCGGTGCCTGCGGAGTCCGGCCTTGAACGACAATGGGCCGGTGCGCTACGGAATTCTCGGCACCACCCAGGCCGACCGGGCCGACGGCACCCCCGTCGCGCTCGGCGGGCCACGCCTGCGCGCGCTGCTCGCCGCCCTCGCGCTGCGCCCCGGGCGGGCGCTGTCCCCGGACGTGCTGATCGCCGACATCTGGAATCTGGACCCGCCGGCCGACGCGGCCGGTGCGCTCCAGGCGCTGGTCGGCCGGCTGCGCCGTGCCCTGGGGCATGCCGCGGTCGTCTCGGCCGACGGCGGCTACCGGCTGTGCGCCGAGCCCGACGCCGTCGATCTGCACCGTTTTGAACGGCTCGCAGCCGAGGGCGGCCGGGCGCTCGTCGCCGCGGACCCGTCGGGCGCGGCCGCCCTGCTGGACGAGGCCCTGGCGCTCTGGCGCGGCCCGGCCCTCGCCGATCTCCCGGACGCGGGCGTCGAGGCGGCCCGCGCCGAGAGCCGCCGGCTGGACGCCCAGCGCACCCGCCTCGCCGCCGACCTCGCCCTCGGCCGGGCAGACCGGACGCTGCCCACCCTCCTCGCGCTGTGCCGGGACCATCCGCTGGACGAGCCGCTCCAGGCCCTGCGGCTGCGTGCGCTGCGCGCCGCGGGCCGCACGGCGGAGGCACTGGCGGCCTACGAGGAGATACGCACCGGCCTCGCCGACCGCCTCGGCGCCGACCCGGGCCCGGAACTGCGCGCCCTGCACGCGGAGCTGCTGCGGCCGTCGCCGGAGACGGCTCCGCCGCCTGTCCGGTCGCCGCACACGCACCCGGCGCCGGGAGCCGCGGCCGCCGCCCCGTACAGCCACGGGACCTCGTACGGCGGGGGAGTCCCGTACGGCACCGGCACCCCGTACAGCAGTGGACCCCCGCACAGCACGGGAACGGCCCACGCCACCCACGCCACCCCCCACGGCGCCGACCCCGCGCACCGGCCCGGCGCCGCCGCCCTCGCGGCCGTTCCGGTGCCCTTCCTCACCCCGGCCGGCCCCCGCCCCGGCAACCTCCGTGCCCGGCTCACCTCCTTCGTCGGGCGGGACGCCGATCTGGCGGCGATCCGCGCCGATCTGGCCCGGCACCGGCTGGTGACGCTGCTGGGCCCCGGCGGCGCCGGCAAGACCCGGCTGTCGCAGGAGGGCGCGGAGACCGCCGCGGCCGCGCTGCCGGACGCCTGGCCGCACGGCGTATGGCTGGCCGAGCTGGCGCCCGTGGACGATCCGCAGACCGTGCCCGAGGCGGTGCTGACCGCGCTCGGCGCCCGCGAGACGGTCGTCCGCGGCACCGCCGCGGACGGCCTGCGGGCCGCCGCCGACCCGACCGCCCTGGACCCGCTCGGCCGGCTCGCCGAGCACTGCGCGGGTCGCCGGATGCTGCTCGTCCTCGACAACTGTGAGCATGTGATCGGTGCCGCCGCCGAGCTCGCCGAACGGCTGCTGGCCGACTGCCCCGGTGTGACGGTGCTGGCCACCAGCCGGGAGCCGCTGGCCGTACCGGGCGAGGTGCTGCGGCCGGTCGAGCCGCTGCCCGACCCCGTCGCGCTGCGGCTGCTCGCCGACCGCGGGGCCGCCGCCCGCCCCGGCTTCCGCATCGACGCCGACGAGGAAACCGCGGCGGCCTGCACCGAGATCTGCCGCCGGCTGGACGGGCTGCCGCTCGCCATCGAACTCGCCGCGGCCCGGCTGCGGCTGCTCTCGCCGCGGCAGCTCGCCGACCGGCTCGACGACCGTTTCCGGCTGCTGACCAGCGGCAGCCGTACGCTGCTGCCGCGCCAGCAGACGCTGCGCGCGGTCGTGGACTGGTCCTGGGACCTGACCGACGAGCCCGAGCGGGCGGTGCTGCGCCGGCTGTCCGTCTTCGCCGGCGGCTGCGATCTGGCCGCCGCGGAAGAGGTGTGCGCGGGCGACGGCGTCGACGGGCGCGAGGTGGCCGGGCTGCTCGGCTCGCTGATCGACAAATCGCTGGTGGTGGCGGCCCCGGCGCCGGACACCCAGATGCGCTACCGGCTGCTGGAGACGGTGGGGGAGTACGCCGGCGAGCGGCTGGACGAGGCGGGGGAGCGGGGCGGAGCCGAGCGCCGCCACCTCGTCGCCTACCGCGAACTGGCCCGTACCACCGACCCGTTGCTGCGCGGCCCCGGCCAGCGGGCGGGCATGGAGCGGCTGGAGCTGGAGCACGACAATCTGCGCACCGCGCTGCGCCGTGCCCTCGCCGCACGTGACGAGCACGAGGCGCTGTGCCTGGTGCTGTCCCTCCAGTGGTTCTGGTCGCTGCGCGACCACCGCAGCGACGCCCGCCACTGGGCGACGGCGGTCGGCGCACTCGGCCCCAACCCCTTCGCCCCACCCGCCGAACCGGCCCCCGACCTGCACGAGAGACCCATCGACAACCCCCCGCCGATGGCTCCCGACCAGCTGATGGAGGCCCGCCGCGAGGTCCGGCTGGTCGCGCTCTCCAGCAGGGACAGCGATTTCGAGGCGCTGCGCGATCCGGCGATGCAGGAGGAGCTGGCCGGAATGCTCACCGTCTACCGCACCGGCATGCCGCAGACCTGCAAGGTGCCCGGCGCGCTGTGGTACTACGCGGTGATGATCACCGGGCGGTTCGACGAGCTGGCCGTGCTCGTCGACAGCGCGGTGCAGGCCTGCCGCGATTTCGGCTACGAATGGGAGCTGGGCTACATCCTTCAGCTCCGTTCGAAGATCCTCAACGACCGTCCCGACGGGCTGGCGCAGGCGGCCCGCGATGCCGACGAAGCGCTGCGCACATTCCTGCGGATCGGCGACGCATGGGGCGCGGCCGAGGCGCTGTCGGGGCGCGGCGAAACCCATGAGAGGCGGGGGGCGTACGCGCTCGCGGCGCGCGACTACCGGGCGGCGACGGTGCACGCCGAGAACGTGGGGGCGCACGGTCAGACCCTGCTGCTGCGCTGCCGCCTGGGTGCCGTGCTGATCGAGGACGGGCAGGAGGAGACCGGCGAGCGGCTGCTGCGCGAGGTGCTGGCCGACGCCGCGAAGGGCAACTGCGGCCGTGACACCGAGCCGTTCGCCCGGCTGACCCTCGCGATGTGGCTGACGATGAAGGGGTCCCGCCAGGAGGCGCGGGCGGAACTGTACGCGGTGCGCGAGATCTTCACCCCGCGCGCCCCGGACCTGTTCACCGGGATACTGGAGATGTCGCTGATCTCGCTGGACCTGGACGAGGGGCACCGCGGCGAGGAGCTGCTGACGAGGTTCCGGACGGCCATGGGCCGCATGCAGGACTCCCTCACGCAGATGATCGCGCCGGACCTCCCGGTACTGCAACTCCTCACCGGGGGGCGGGTGTTGATGGGGGTGCGGGGCGAGTCCGCGGGGCGGGACGCGGCGCGCCTGGTGGGGGCGTACGACGCGCTGCGGGCGAACAGTCATGTCCCGCCGCGGGTCATCCGCGACGACCGGGCCCGTACCGAGGCGGCCGCGCGGGCGCTGCTGGGGGATACGGCCTATACGCAGGCGTACGCCGAAGGCGGTGGCCTCTCCATCGGAGAGGCCACCGCCCTCATCTGACGCGAGCCGGGCGAAGGGCCGTCCCGCAGAGAAGTCCCCTACGGGACGCGCGTCAGGTCTTCTTGCGGAACTTCGCCACGGCGAGCGGCATGGTGACGGCCGTGATGGCGACCGCCCAGCCGAGCGTGACCAGCGTCGGGTGCGCCACGGCGCCGCGGTCGTTGACCAGCGCGCGGGCCGCGTCCGCGAGGTTGGACAGCGGGTTGACCTTGGCGAAGCCCTCCAGCCAGCCGGGCATCGACGTCGGCGGCGCGAAGATCGACGAGCCGAACTGGAGCGGCATCAGCACCAGCATCGCCACGCCCTGCACCGCCTGCGGGGTCTTCATGGAAAGGCCCAGCAGAATGAAGATCCACATCATGGCGGCACAGAAGGCCATCGACAGCAGGATCGAGCCGAGGAACTCCAGCATGCTGCCCCGGACTTCCAGGCCCAGCAGAAAGCCCATGCCGAGCAGGATCGCGGTGGCGAGCAGCATCCGGCCGAGTTCCACGACGATCTTGGCTATCAGGACCGAGGACCGGGCGATGGGCATCGTCCGGAAGCGGTCCATGACGCCCTTGCGGAAGTCCTCGTTGACGCCCGTGCCCACCGCCATGGCGATGTTCACCGCCATGATCCCCATCATGCCGGGCACCAGATTCTGCAAGTACTCCTGCTGATGGCCCTTGCCGGCGATGGCGCCGCCGAAGACATAGACGAACAGCAGGATGAAGATGATGGGCATCAGCAGGACGTCCATCATGGACTCCGGGTCCTGCTTGATCTGTAGGGCGTTGCGCCGCACCAGCGCGCCGATGTGCCGCAGATTGGCGCGGATGCCGATCCGGCCCTCATCGCTGCCGGCCTTCACCCGTGGTGCCGTCATCGTCGCGGCACTCATGCTGAAACCCCGCTCCGCTCGGCCTCGCATGCGCGCGGCACGCACCTTTCGATGATTCGCTCGCTGCGCTCGCTCATGCCGATACCTCCACGTACTGCTGTTCCTTGTCGTCCTCGGATGCCTCGGCCTCGGAGGTCTTCTGGCCGGTGATGGCCAGGAACACCTCGTCCAGGCTGGGCAGATGGGTGCTGATACCGGCGAGCGCGATGCCCTCCCGGCCGAGCACGTTGACCACCGCGGTCAGCTGCTCGTCGCTGATGATCGGTACGTTGACCACACCCCCGTCGTGGTCAGCGGTGGCGCCCGCGATGCCGTCCAGACCGGCCCGGGCGATGGCGCCCGCCATCCGCTCCAGCTCGCCGGGGTCCGACGGCCGGATCTGGAGCGTGCGCCCGCCGACCTTGGCCTTGAGCTCGTCGACCTGTCCCTCGGCGATCACCCGGCCGCGGTCGATGACCGTCAGCTCATTCGCCAACTGCTCGGCCTCTTCCATGTACTGCGTGGTCAGCAGCACCGTCGCGCCCTCGCGCACCATCCGCTGGACCTCCTCCCACACCTCGTTACGGGTGCGGGGGTCCAGGCCCGTGGTCGGCTCGTCCAGGTAGAGGACGGCCGGCCGGCCGATCATCGAGGCGGCCAGGTCGAGCCGGCGGCGCATCCCGCCGGAGTACTTGGCCGCGGGCCGCTTGGCGGCCTCGGTCAGCGAGAACCGCTCCAGCATCTCGTCCGCGCGCCGGCGGGCATCCTTGCGGGGCAGATCGAGCAGCCGCCCGATCATGTAGAGGTTCTCCCAGCCGGAGAGCTTTTCGTCGACCGAGGCGTACTGCCCGGTCAGGCCGATCGTGCGGCGCAGCGCGCGAGGCTGGCGCACCACATCGAAGCCGGCCACGAAGGCGCTGCCGGAGTCCGGCACCAGGAGGGTGGACAGGCACCGTACGAGGGTCGTCTTGCCGGCGCCGTTGGGGCCGAGCACGCCGAGCACCGTGCCTTCCTTCACGTCCAGGTCCACCCCGTCGACGGCCTTGACCGTGCCGAAGTGCTTGACCAGACCGCGCACCTCCACGGCGTTTCCGCCCTTGGTGGTTATCGTCTGTCGCGTCATGACCCCAAAGGTGCCAGCCGCCACCGACAACGCACCGACAGATTGCCGACATGCCGTTCCGCTGCGCTTTGCTTTGCGCCCCACGTTGTTGGCTGTCCCGCCGTGGTGGTTTGTCGCCGTTGCGCCTGCGGCGGGCTGGGGTCGCTGCGCGGGCTGTTGGGTCCGGTGCCGCTCCTGCGGACTTCGTCCTGCGGCGCGTCCCCTCCCGTTGGGGGATGGGGGAAGGCCGGTGGGGTGGGCGTAGGTGGTCCGGTGCTGCTTGTGGATCACTTGGAAACGGCCACGTCGGTGGCCCGCCCCCACCCACCTTCACTCATCCACTTACGGGAGGGGGCGGGCCGGAGGGGCCTGGTGTGTGGGCTTTGCTTCCGAAGGCTCCAAGAAAGAGCAAAGGCGGAGCGCAGCGGAGCGTAAAGCGAAGCAGTCCACACAC